>JAVKLV010000040.1:0-10076 GCA_031538905.1 Methylotenera sp.
CATCAGCGCTTGCTAGAACCTATCGGACACGTTCCTCCTGCGGAAGCGGAAGAATGTTATTATAAAGAGCTTGCTACAAACACAAGTAAAGCTGTTTTACTTTAACCAAATGCACTCCACGAAACTCGGGGTGATTCAGTTCTTCTGTTCATTGTAAATCCCTTATTTTCTCATTTGTACGAGGATAAGGTCTCCACTTTTTTCAACAGGGGTCACACATCACTTGTATTTAAATTGAATGCCCCTTTTTTAACTTTCAAAGGTAGGAGGGTGTTGGTTCTCAATCTTTTCTAACTTGGCTTTACTTGGCTTTACTTGGCTTTACTTGGCTTTACTTGGCTTTACTTGGCTTTACTTGGCTTTACTTGGCTTTACTTGGCTTTACTTGGCTTTACTTGGCTTGCGCGGGCACATCACCCCGATGGCGGCGCTTTTGATGGCGTGCGCTGGTCTTTTTAGCTGGGCGTGCTTGCGATGTTTTTTGAGTGCTGGCTTTTGCAGCGCTTTTATCTGAAACTCTGTTAACCAAAGCTTTGTTGCTTGGCGTTCTTTCGTTTGAAAATCCGTTATTTGATGCGCTGTTACTAGAAGCTCGGTTACTAGAGGCTCTATTGCTAGATGCTCTATTGCTAGCAGTTAAGTTACTAGCACTCTGCTCTTTTGCGCTTATTTCACCGTGCGCGGGTTTTTCAAAGCGGCTTTGTCGCTGTTTGCGAATTTTAGGGGTAAATACCGCAGTGGCTTTTAGCTTTTCACGTGCAGTAAGCTGCCGTAGCGGTGCGCTTGGGAGCGGCAGCTCTGCCCACTCAAGTAAGTTTTGCACTTCTTTTTGTGTGAGCTTTAACATACGCCCACGTTTTACGCGGGGCGGTAAATTCACCATGCCAAAGCGCACCCGCATTAAGCGGCTTACCGGCAGCTGAAAAGCCTCAAACAGCCGCCGCACTTCGCGGTTGCGCCCCTCGCGCAAAATCACCTGATACCAATGGTTAGCGCCTTCGCCCCCTTGCGGAATAATGCTGTCAAAGTGCGCGGGGCCATCTTCTAACATAATGCCCTCTTTGAGCTGCGCCATTTGCGCCTCGGTAAGCTCGCCAAAAATGCGCACCGCATATTCACGCTCAACCTCATAACGCGGGTGCATGAGCCGATTAGCCAGCGCACCTGAGGTGGTAAATATCAATAAACCACTGGTGTTCATATCTAATCGCCCAATGGCAATCCATTTGCCATTTTTTATTTTGGGTAATTTATCAAACACGCTCGCCCGACCTTGTGGGTCATCCATGCTCACGATTTCACCTTCTGGCTTATGGTAAATGAGCACTTGCGGCCAAGTGTCTTCAATATCAAGCTTTAAAGGGCGGTGGTCTACACGCACAATGTCATGCGCGGTGACGCCTTGCCCTGGCACAGCCTGCACCCCGTTTACCGTCACGCGACCACTTGCAATTAAGCTTTCCATATCGCGCCGCGAGCCCAAGCCCGCTAATGCCAAGAGTTTATGTAAACGCTGGGCGGGCAGGGCAGAATTGCCAGCTTTTGACTGAGCGCCCATATCATCACCTGAAAAATCACCGGCCAGTGTGCGAGGGTTCGCTTGAGCTTGAGCCGCTTTATTTTGAGCCGCTTTATTGTGCAAGGGCTTAGCTTGAGGTGCTTTACTTTTTTGAGCTGACCGGGTGTGCGGGGTTTTGAAAGGACGCGCCATGAAAATGAACCATTTGAGTACAAAAGCGTATTTTACCGTATTTATACGATGCGCTGTGATGCGGCTTTTTAACTTTTGACCGTGTGTTTGACTGCGTTGAACTTAAAATTGATGTTTTTTTAGTAAGTATTGAATACTTGTAAGTAAAGATTTAATGCGCGACCGATTTTGAAAAGAGGTTAATCACCACAACACCCGCAATAATAAAAGCCAAGCCAATAATGGCTGGGGTGTCTAAACTCTGCCGATAGATGAGCCGCCCCAATACCGACACCAGCACAATGCCCATGCCAGACCAAATGGCGTACATAATGCCAATGGGCAGCACGCGCAAGCTCAATGACATAAAATACGTGGTGGTGATGTAGGCCAATATCACCGTCAATGAAGGCCAAAAGCGCGTAAATTCTTGCGTGGCTTTTAGGGTGCTGGTGCCGATGACCTCCGCCATAATCGCGATACTCAGTGCTAACCAATGGTTCATTGAACGCCTTTTTAAGTCATTGTTTTCAGTATTTTTAAAAGCTAGTTTAAAAATTTTGTTTAACAATCAAGCTTTTTTAAGCGTGATTGTTAAGTAATTGGCGGCTTTGAGTCAACGCGCAATGTTCGTTATGCCTAATTTAAACCCATTTTAGTAATTTAAGCCCATGGCATCGCGCACATCACGCATGGTTTCTCGTGCTAATTTTCGCGCTTTTTCACAGCCTTCTGCCACAATGTTTTTGACCAGGCTTGGGTTTTCGGTGTAGTGAAAGGCGCGTTCTTGTATGGGTTTTAGCTCTTCTAGCACGCTTTCAATGACCGGGGTTTTACACTCAATACAGCCAATAGAAGCGTTTTTACAACCTTCTTCAGCCCACGCTTGGGTGCTGGCGTTAGAGTAAATTTGGTGCAACTGCCACACCGGGCATTTACCGGGGTCTCCCACATCGGTGCGGCGAATACGCGCAGGGTCTGTGGGCATGGTTTTGATTTTTTTGGCGACCTGGTCAGCATTTTCGCGTAATGAAATGGTGTTGTTATAAGATTTAGACATTTTTTGACCATCTAGCCCCGGCATTTTTGAAGCGGGCGTGAGCCGGTGCTCAGGTTCAAGCAGTATGATTTTTCCGCCACCTTCTAAGTAGCCAAGCAGGCGCTCTTTGTCGCCTATGCTCAAACCTTGCTGGTCTTCAATTAAAGAGCGCGCAGCATCGAGCGCTTCTTCATCGCCGCTTTGCTGATACGCCTGGCGCATTTCTTCATATAAAGCGCCACGCTTGCTGCCCAGCTTTTTAATGGCGGCTTCGGCTTTTGCGGCAAAGCCTGTTTCTTTACCGTAAATATGATTAAACCGCCGCGCGATTTCACGCGTAAACTCAATGTGCGGAATTTGATCTTCACCCACCGGCACTTGCGTGGCTTTGTAAATCAAAATGTCAGCGCTTTGCAGTAAAGGGTAACCTAAAAAGCCGTAAGTCGATAAATCTTTACTGGCAAGCTTTTCTTGCTGGTCTTTATAGCTTGGCACCCGCTCAAGCCAGCTTAAAGGCGTCATCATGCTGAGCAAGGTGTGGAGCTCGGCGTGCTCTGGCACGCGAGATTGAATAAATATCGTGGCGCTGGCGGGGTCAACCCCTGCCGCCAGCCAGTCAACCACCATCTCCCACACGCTGGTCTCAATGATTTCAGGCGTGTCGTAATGCGTGGTGAGCGCGTGCCAATCAGCGACAAAAAATAAACACTCCACTTCATGCTGAAGCTTAATCCAATTTTTAAGTACGCCGTTGTAATGCCCTAAGTGCAAATTGCCTGTGGGGCGCATTCCTGATAAAACACGTTCAATTGCCATATGCCTAACACCTTAAATGAAATTGCTTGTTATTGTACACACAAGATACTGCAAATACGCTTAAGAAAATGCGCCCAGGATGAGCGCGTACACAAGATTGATGAGCGGATTTAATAGAATATTTAATACGCCAGAAAACATTAAAAATAATAATATCAAAAAGCCAAAGCGCTCGATTTTTGCAAATTGTGCAGCATACGGCATGGGCAAAAGACTCACCGCAATACGCCCACCGTCTAAAGGTGGCAAGGGCAGCAAATTAAGCACCATCAGCACAATGTTAATGTTAATGCCCACTTTAGCCATTAACGCTACAGGGTAGGCGATATATTCTGGCGCGCTGGCAGAATAATGCAGCATCAGCGCCCAAAAAATTGCCATGACAAAGTTGGAAGCAGGCCCCGCCGCCGCTACCCATAGCATCTCTTTTTTAGGGTGCCTTAAACGACTAAAATTCACCGGAACCGGCTTCGCCCAGCCAAATAAAAAACCGCCTGTTAATAGGCTCAGGGCAGGGAGTAACAGCGTGCCTAAGGGATCAATATGCTTCACTGGATTTAAGCTGATGCGGCCAGCCTGAAATGCTGTCATGTCGCCAAAATAGCGCGCCGCATAACCGTGCGCGGCTTCATGCACGGTAATTGCAAAAATAACGGGCGGCGCGTAAATAATGATTTTTTGTATGAGGGATAATTCCATGATTAAACTCTTTGAGTGATTAAAGTTTTTGAATGATTAAAGTTTTTGAGTGCTGATTAAATATCGTCCCGTTTTTTAAGTTGCCAGTGCATTGATTTTGAGTGCATTGGTTTTGAGTGCATTGATTTTGAAGGTATTGCTACTTTTAAAATGTGCTTCTGGCCAGTCTTGCCAAATGGGCACACAGTGAACTGGCAGTGCGGGCAAACGACCCATTTCCATAAAGCTTAAGCCCTTGCCGTGGTAATCAGTTCCTCTTGATGATTTTAAACCAAACATCTGTGCGTATTTGGCATATTCAACATAATGCGCCGCGGTGTGACTGCCTGTGACAACCTCAATTGCCGTGCCACCCAAAGCTCTAAATTCTTCTAGCAAGAGTAGCATATTAGTGCGCCCTAAACCATATCGCCCCGGATGTGCAAGCACTGCCACGCCGCCGCTACCTATAATCCAGCTCACAGCCTCTTCAAGGCTTGCCCATCGGTGCTCAAAGTAACCTGGCTTACCTTTGACGAGATATTTTTTAAAAACAGATTTAACATCTTTTGCCAAGCCATGCTCGACTAAAAAACGTGCAAAATGCACGCGCCCGATAATGCCATCTTGCGCATAGCGGTAAGCGCCTTCTAAGCTACCCGTGATGCCGTTTTTTTCTAAGCTCGCGGCCATGCCCACCGCCCGAATGTGGCGCCCTGCACGAATAGAGGATAAACCCGCTTTTAATGCCGCGTTTTCAGGGTTGATTTTTAAGCCCACAATATGCAGGGTTGTTTTTTTCCAGCTGACAGAAATCTCAACACCGTTAATAAAATGTAATCCCCAGCGACGGGCTTCTAACGCGGCGGCCAGAAGCCCGTCAGTGTTGTCGTGATCGGTGAGTGCTAGCACGTCAACACCTTGTTTTGCCGCATACTCTACTAGGTCTGTTGGGCTTAAAGCACCGTCAGAAATCGTTGAGTGAGCGTGTAAATCAAAGTTAAGCGACATGGCAAGAGGGCGTGAAATGTAAAAGTGTAAAATGTGAAGATGTAGAGCGTTTCTTAAGTAAATTTGACTGCCCGCTTTTTTGACCGATTGCTTAAAGCTTGTGGCACAATGTCATTCATCATAGCAAAATAACTTGCCTTGCCAAAGCGCTCAGCATGATGCGTTGCGATGATAAAGTTGTGTTGATGATGTGTTTTTGATTGATTTTTTAGTCACACTGATATTGAAAGTGAGCCGTTTAAAGCCGTGAATAAGTTTTTATTTGATTTGTTTCCTGTTATTTTGTTTTTTATTGCCTTTAAGTTTTTTGGCATTTTTGCGGCTACCGCTGCCGCTATTGCGGCAAGTTTGGCGCAAATTATGTACAGCAAAATACGTTATGGGCGGGTTGAAAAAACCCTCATGGTAAGCGGCGCTTTAATTGCTGTGCTAGGTGGGGCTACGCTTATTTTTCATGATAAAACATTTATTATGTGGAAACCTACCGTGCTTTACTGGCTGCTTGCCGCTACGCTGGCTATTTCTAATATGTTATTTAATAAAAACTTTATCCAGCAGATGATGGCGAACATGATGAGTGCGCCTCAGGCTGTTTGGCAAAAGCTTCATTGGGCTTGGTTTGTTTTTTTGGTGCTCTTGGGATTTTTAAATTTATACGTGGCTTTTCATTTTACTGAAAGCGCTTGGGTGAACTTTAAGCTCTTTGGTGTGACAGGGCTGATGTTTATTTTTATTATTGGACAAACTTTAATGTTTAAACGCTATCTCATCATGCCTGTTGACGAAAAAAGCAGTGACGAAAAAAGCGAGCGCGACTGATGTGGTATGCCATTATTGCAGAAGATACACCTCACAGCCTTGAAAAGCGCCTAGCGGCAAGACCCGCGCATTTAAAGCGACTTCAGGCCTTGACCGATGAAGGGCGCTTATTGCTTGCAGGGCCTTTTCCTGCGGTAGAGTGCGTGGAGCCAGGCGCGGCAGGCTTTACCGGCAGCTTGATTGTGGCGGATTTTGCAAGCTTAGAAGAAGCTAACGCATGGGCTAATAGTGACCCTTTTGTGAGCGCTAATGTCTATGCGCGGGTAAGTGTAAAGCCTTTTAAAAAAACGCTTCCCGCCTGATTTTTTAAATGAGGCTCAGTTGCCTTATTTTAAATAAGCGGCGGTTTTTTACATCAATGACCTCGCTTGAAAAGCCCGCCTTGAAAAATACACTTTGGGTGTAGAATGACGCCTTTATTGCGGTTGAAGATTTTTTTGCTGTTTTATTTTGCTAGATTTTTTTAATCTGTCGTTTTTGAGTTCGCTCGTTTTTATGCTCATTTTTTAATACATATTATTTAATAAATACAAGGATTTTTTGCATGAAATTTACCCGTACTTTAATCGCTGTTGCGCTCTTATCTGCCATGTCTTCAGCCTTTGCGGCAGAGTCGGTAGCCACCGTCAACGGCAAGCCAATTAAACAATCAGTTTACGATTACATTGCCAAAGATGCGGCAGCGCGTGGTCAAAAAGTTGATGATCAAGTGAAGCAGGCGATCACCAATAAGCTAATAGATTCTGAAATTGTGTATCAAGAAGCGCAAAAGCTTGGGCTCGATAAGCAAGCAGATTACCTGGCGCGTGAGGAGCTTTCGCGCCGCGAGTTGCTGACTTCAACTTACTTGCAAGATTATGTGAAAAAAAATCCTGTTGCAGAGGCCGAGGTTAAAGCCGCTTACGATCAATATAAAAAAGCCTATGGCGATAAAGAGTATAGCGCGCGCCATGTGTTAGTTAAAACCGAGGCGGAAGCTAAAGAGATTATTGCTCAACTTGGTAAGGGCGCTGATTTTGCCAAGATTGCTAAAGATAAATCATTAGACCCAGGCTCAAAAGACAAGGGCGGCGATTTGGGCTGGTTTTCACCTGCAACCATGGTGAAACCCTTTAGTGATGCTGTTGTTGGGCTTAAAAATGGCGGCGTTTCACAAGCGCCCGTGCAAACGCAGTTTGGCTGGCACGTGATTAAACTTGTTGAAACACGTACTGCGCAGCCGCTTACCTATGATAAGGTCAAAGAGGGCTTGCAAAAAAACTTACAGCAACGCAATTTAGAAAATATGATGGCTAATTTGCGCACCAAAGCTAAAATTGAGCTACCTAAATAACCTGAAAAACCACTGGTTTTAGCGCACAAAAAAGCCTCTTAAAATAGAGGCTTTTTTGTTTATTGAGGGCGAGTGTTATTTTTAAAACGGCTTAGTTTTTAAGATATACATTCAATAACACTTGTGTAATAATAATAATAATTATTATCATTTGTAATTTTTAGTATTTATGACGCAAGTGCTCTCAAAATTAGCGGCGGGTCAAAGCGCCACCATTTTAGCTGTTGATGTCGAAAAAGGCTTATTTCACCGTCTTTGCGCCTTGGGCTTTCGTGCTGGCAAGTCACTTCGGGTTATGCGGCGGGCGAGCTTTAATGGACCTATGCAGGTGCGGCTTGGCGCAACCGATGTGATTTTGCGTGGTGACGAAGCGGCGTGTATCAAAATTACACTCTCACAACCAGTTACATCCTCACAACAAGCGCAATTGCCTTTATCGACGTAAAGCTCAAGTTTAGAAGAAAGTAGCCAGTTTATGAAACATATCGCTTTGCTTGGTATGCCCAATACGGGCAAGTCAACGCTGTTTAACCGCATCAGTGGCGCATCAGCCAAGGTTGGAAACTGGCCGGGCGTTACTGTTGATTTGATGAGTGTTAAGGTGTTGCTGGGCGGGCATATCGTCACCTTGGTTGATTTGCCTGGCATTTATGATTTGCATGGTTTTTCTGAAGATGAAGAAGTGGTCAGGCACTTTTTATCTCATAACCCCGTTGATTTAGCGCTGGTCGTATTAAATAGCGTGCAGATTGATCGGCAGCTTTCATTGCTGCTTCAGCTTAAAAAGCTCAATATCCCGTCCGTTTTAGTGCTTAACATGGCGGATGAGTCAAAACGTGCCGGCATTGTGATTGATGCTGAAGGCTTGTCGAACTCTTTACAAATGCCCGTGGTGCCTGTGAGCGCCAAGTATGGGGATAACTTTTCAGCCGTATTAAAATGTGCAACAAAAATCATCAATGAAAATCAAACGGCAATCAAGTCGCCTCTGCTAGGTAAGCTCTTGCATGAAGACAGCCAGGTAGAGCATGAAATGCAAAGCCTGGTTGAGCGGCACGTGCAAATGCCCGCAACTCTTGGTAATAATGCCACGGATAAAATTGATCACATTTTGCTGCACAAATACTTCGGCTTGCCGATATTCTTTTTGGCAATGTTTATTTTATTTCAATTTATTTTTACTGCGGGCAAGCCTTTGCAAGATGGCTTAGCATGGGTGCTCAGCCTAGCAAGAACTGATTTGCTTGAACCTATTTTTGCCACAAGCCCCGCTTGGTTTAAAGGCTTGATGCTCGATGGTATTTACAGCGGTGTAGCAACAGTGGCGGCTTTTGTGCCGATTATTATTTTGTTTTTTTTGGTGATGTGCATGGTAGAAGATAGCGGCTATCTTTCACGCGCTGCATTTTTAATGGATGCCTTGATGGAAAAAATGGGCTTAGATGGCCGTGGTTTTGTCATGATGCTCATGGGCTTTGGTTGCAATGTGCCAGCGCTCATGGGCACGCGCATGATGCGCTCAAGGTCAATGCGCTTACTCACCATGCTGGTAATTCCCTTATCTTTATGTTCGGCGCGTTTGCAGGTGTTTATTTTTATGATTGCCGCGCTTTTTACGGCAAAACACGCGCCTTTCGTTCTTTTTGGGCTGTATGTGATGAGCTTTTTTACAATGTTTTTAACGGCAGTGCTTTTTCAGGGGCAATATAAAAGCGCTGAACCTTTCGTGCTTGAGCTGCCGCCTTACCGTTTTCCAACATTTCGCCAAATTTTATTAAGAGCCTGGCTTGAAGTTAGACACTTTTTAACGCGGGCAACAAAATTTATCATGATTGGTGTGGTGCTGATTTGGGTGCTGACAAACTTTCCGTCTAACGTTGCCACTGCAAGTGTAGATACTTATGCGGGCAAAATTGGCACTTTTTTTGCGCCTATTTTGAGTCCGATTGGTATTGATAACAAGCTCGCCATTGCCTTGATATTTGGTTTTGTTGCCAAGGAGATTGTAGTGGGCTCGCTGGCGGTGATTTATGGTTTGCAAGGCGATGCGCTGATGGCACATATGGCAACCCAAATCGATTGGGTGCAAGCTTTAAGCTTTATGTTATTTACCCTTGTTTATACCCCGTGTTTGTCTACTATCGCCACGTTGAAAAGCGAATCTAAAAGCACTGGCTTTATGTGGCTCTCTATTGGCTGGTCTTTGGCTTTGGCGTGGGTGCTAAGCTTTGTTTTTTACCAAGGCGCGCGTTGGCTTGGGTATTAACACATTTTTTAAAAACTTTTTAGAGTGCTTTTTATTTACGCCTTAAAGAAGCTGAGTTTCGCTTTTATCATGCGGCCGTTAATATGCCCCTTGAAATGCTCAAAAAATTTAGAAATAACCCACTTTAACTTCCTAATATCCCTTATTTTTTGGGCGTATGTTGCGCATCTTTAAGATTAGCGCCCCAATTTGCCTTTTATTCTACTTTATATTGGCTAGTCCGCCTGTGATATTATTAAGATTGCCTATTATCTTAATAAATTAAGGATTTACCCCCCCCCGTCATGACTATCATCATCAAAAGCTTAAGCTCAAAAAGCACTCCGCGCCGTGTAAAAATGGTGAAGGGCAGGTTAAAAACCATTGCTGTTGGCGCTTCTGAGAAATTTGAGGTAATGGATGATTTAACGGGTCATGCCCCTAA
>JAVKLV010000002.1:0-23309 GCA_031538905.1 Methylotenera sp.
CATCAGCGCTTGCTAGAACCTATCGGACACGTTCCTCCTGCGGAAGCGGAAGAATGTTATTATAAAGAGCTTGCTACAAACACAAGTAAAGCTGTTTTACTTTAACCAAATGCACTCCACGAAACTCGGGGTGATTCAGTTTGCGCACTCAAACCTAATGTGCCGGGCTTGTCAGACAACATCAAGGTGAGATCTGTGGTTGGGCAATTTTTAGAGCATCACCGAATTTTTTATTTTTACAATCAGGGCAAAGAAGATGTGTATCTTTCTTCTGCAGACTGGATGGATAGAAACTTATTTAGACGCATCGAAGTGGCTTTTCCAATACTAGACCCAATGTTAAAACAAAGAGTGATGGATGAGGGTTTAAACGAGCTGCTCAAAGACACTTCAAGCTGGATGATGAATTCAAACGGAACTTATCATCAGCCCCCACTCCCTGTAAATAAACACAAGTTAATGGGGCAAAAAAAGTTGCTAGCACAATATAACTCTGCACCTTTAGCCAAGGGAACGCGCGTTAAATCAACCGCTCTTTAAGCCAGCATTTAACATAAAGGCCTGTTAACCATATCAATCATTGATAGCATATTGGTGTATGCTTAAACTTTAAAACGTTGTTGAATGGAAAACTGTATGTTAAAAAAATTAGCATGGTGGGCTTTATTGATGGCATATGTAAATTGTGCAATGGCAGATGAGGCGAGCGTTAAAAAAGCCGTTGAGCTTGCTTACCCAAAATTTAAAGTAGAAAGTGTCACCAAAACACCGTTTGCGGGCTTATATGAAGTGTTTATGGGGGGGCAAATTATTTATACTGACGAAAAAATGTCCTTTCTCATTGCAGACGGGCATTTAATCGATACCAAAACTAAAAAAGATTTAACGAGCGAGCGCTTAGAAGATCTGTCAAAAATAAACTTCTCCACACTGCCTTTAGATCAAGCGATTAAAGTGGTTAAAGGCAACGGTAGCCGTAAATTAGTGGTGTTTTCAGATGTTGACTGCCCTTTTTGCAAGCGCCTTGAGCAAAATGAGCTCATCAACATTAGCGATGTAACGATTTACACTTTCTTATACCCAATTCAACAATTGCACCCGGATTCTGCCAATAAATCTAAGCTCATTTGGTGTGCAAATAACCGCGTTAAAGCTTGGAAAGATTGGATCATAGAAGGCAAACTGCCCAATACCTTAGCCAACTGCGAAGTGCCGATTGAAAAAATTGGCGAGCTTGCCAGAAGAATTGGTGTCAACAGCACGCCAACCCTTTTTTTTGCTGATGGCAAACGTATGCTAGGCGCGCAGCCATACAAAGAAATTGAGAATGCTTTAATCGAAGCCAAAAACAAATAGCACGGGCAAGGCAATACATTTTAAAAACCATTCAAACCCAATACGCTACTTGACTCCATTGTTTCTTTAATCAAAGAGTTTATTTACTCAAAGAGTTTATTTACTCAAAGCAATAATGGCCTCAATCTCAACCAACACATCACGAGGTAACTTAGCCACCTGCACGGTTGAACGTGCAGGAGTATGCGCGCCAAAAAACTCACCATACACCTCATTCATACGCGCAAAATCATCTAAATTTTTTAAAAAAACAGTGGTTTTAACAACGCCTGTAAGCTCTGCACCCGCCGCCTTAATGACTGCGCCTAAGTTAGCCAACACTTGCATCGTCTGCACGATGATATCACCATCAGCTAAGCTGCCATCTGGGCGCAGGCAAATTTGTCCAGAAGTAAATAAAAAGTCTCCCACTACAACACCTTGCGCATAAGGCCCTATGGCAGCAGGGGCGCCAGCAGTTTTTATCATATTCATCTTGCAACCCTTTATAAAAATAAAAACCTTAATAAAAAACTAAATTTTTTCAAATCAATTTATTTCAAATCAATCGACTTTACATCATCCTGCGCACTTAACTTTCGGCAATATCACGATACTCAAAATGCACACGTTTCACATTACAAAACAACTCATACGCAATGGTGCCGGCACTTAAGGCCACTTTATTGACTGAGACTTGCTCGCCCCACAGCTCAACTGGCGTACCTACTGGCGCATGGGCAATGTCTGTTAAATCAACAAACACCATATCCATTGAAACACGACCAATTAAGCGCGTTATGTGCCCCGCAACAACCACTGGCGTTCCAGTCACAGCTGAACGCGGATACCCATCTGCATAACCCATCGCCACCACTCCCACTTGCATATTGCGATCCGCCTTAAATATACTGCCATAGCCTATCGCCTCGCCTTTTTTTACAGCCTGAATAGCAATAATTTTTGAAGTAAGCGTCATCATCGCTTGCAACGCTGGCACTTGTGCAGATGACGTTATTGGGTTTGCCCCGTACAGCATAATGCCAGGGCGCGCCCAGTCACAGCGCACGCCTTGCTGGCTTAAAATAGCGGCGGAGTTACTTAAGCTGCTTGTAAGCACAACACCTCTTGTTACATTCACAAGGGATTGCTCAAAAGTTTCTACTTGCAAAAGAGTGTGCCTTGCATCTACATGATCCGCATTGGCAAAATGCGTCATCGCCACAATGCTTTGAACGTTCCGATGTCCATTTAAACGTTGATAGGCTTGCGCGTAAGCCTCTGGCGGCAAGCCGAGCCGATGCATCCCCGAATCCATTTTTAACCAAACATTCAATGGTTTTTTGATGTTAGCCCCCAAAAGCATTTCTAGTTGCCAGCTTGAATGCACGACAAGCCATAGATCATGGGCAACGATGTCAGGTATTTCTGAGGCGTCAAAAAAACCTTCCAGCAGCAATATGGGTTCAACAATCCCCGCCATACGCAATGCTAAGGCTTCATCTAGGCACGCCACGGCAAACCCATCTGCTTCGCCGGCGAGTGATTGAGCGCAGCGCACCGCACCATGCCCATAAGCATTGGCTTTTATGACAGCCAAGGCCTTGCCGCCGTGGCACGCTTTCGCCACGCGGTAGTTATGCCTAAAAGCCTCTAAGTTAATATGTGCGGTTGCAGGACGCGTCATCAATCATACCAACCCTACCGAGGCAACACAGCCGTGTCTTTAAAGGTAGCGTTCTCATATGCTTCAATCTCTGTTTGTAAATCATTAGCCTTAATTTTGAGCGCAATTTCTTTTGCATGGGCAAGTAAAGATTGTGCGGCGACAAGCTCACCTTTTGCCACCTTAACTTGCGCCAGCACATAAGAAGCCCTTGCCTCATAAAAAGCCCCACCTTGATTTTGGGCAAATGTAATGATTTGATTTAAGGTGTTTTCTGCGCTGGAATAGTTTTTTATGAGCGCATAATAATGACCTAGCTCAATGCTTGAGTGCGCGTATTGATCGAGCGTGCCCGCATTACTGTGCATTAAAAAGGCTTTAAGCTGAAACTCAAGTGCCCGATCATTTTGATTAAGTTTATGGTAAGTTAGCGCAAGCTTTTCGTTACTTTCACCACGCTCATTGTCATTCGCAGCCAATTGAATGCCGAGCGCATATTCAGGCACAGCTTGCTCATATTGCTGATTATCAAAATAAAGATCCCCCATTGCATGATGAGCCACGCGCTCAAAGCCGACATTTTTTGCAGACTTTGCATTCTGCAGAGTTTGATTAAAACTTAACATCGCCAAGTCATTTTTCTTAAGTACAGCGTAGGTTCTACCAATGAGTAAGTTTGAAATGGTTTTATCAAATGGGTCAGTCGTGAGCGTGTCGGCTTTCATAAAAGCAAGCAAAGCTGCATCAAAATTTTCTAACTCAAGCAAAGCGCGCCCCTGGCAAATATGCGCCTCAACATCTTTTTTATTAGCGCTCACCGCTTTTTGCGCTTGCGTTAAGGCTAACTTGGCATCGCCTTGATCAAGCGCATTTTTACACGCGGTAACGCCAACACTTGCTGCATGAGCATAAGCCGCAAAAAATGTCGCCCAAATATAAATTAAGCACAGTTTAAATCTCATCTTTAACTTCATTGAATACTCACTTTCTTAATTCATCATGCGATTATTTTTTGATTTTTATCAAGCAAACCATCAACTCAAAATTCAAAACTCAACCTTATGGGCGACCTTTAAGCAATCAAGTCAAGAAAGCCCGCTTCATCCAAAACCACCACACCTAATAGATGCGCTTGGTCTAGCTTGCTGCCAGCATCGCTACCAGCAATGACGTAATCTGTTTTTTTAGACACACTATTACTCACTTTGGCGCCAAGCGCTTCTATTAAAGAGGTGGCCTCTTCACGCGACAAAGTCGGCAAAGTGCCTGTGAGTACAAATTTTTTACCCAGCCACTCACAAGACTCCTGCTGCTCGGCTTGAGTTTCAGCCCAAGCAATACCCAGAGACTCTAAATCAGCAATCACCTCTTGATTATGCGCTTCGTTTAAAAACTGATAAACCGACTCTGCCACCACTGGTCCCACATCATTCACAGCGAGCAGCGCCGAAATATCAGCTTGCATTAAGGTGGCTAAATTACCAAAGTGTTTCGCCAAATCTTTGGCCGTAGCCTCGCCCACATTGCGCATTCCAAGCGCATAGATAAAGCGCGCAAACGTAGTTTTTTTACTTTGCATCAGCGCGTTTAAAATGTTTTGTGCAGACTTAATCCCCATGCGCTCTAAATCACTCAGCGCCGCAATATCAAGCTTATAAATATCCGCTAGCGTGCGCACTAGCCCTGCTTCAAACAATTGATTAACGAGCTTTTCACCCAAGCCTTCAATGTTCATCGCGCGACGTGAGGCAAAATGTATGATCGCTTGTTTAGCTTGCGCAGGGCAAAATAAACCTCCCGTACACCGCGCAACCGCCTCATCTTGAGGTCGTAAAATACGTGAGCCGCATTCTGGACAAGCTGACGGCATTTCAAACCGTTTAGCATCTGCTGGACGCTTTTCTAGCACAACGCTCACCACCTCAGGAATAACATCGCCAGCCCGTCGAACGCTGACCGTATCTCCAATATGCACGTCTTTACGTCTGATTTCATCTTCATTATGCAAGCTCGCATTGGTGACGGTAACGCCGCCCACAAACACCGGCGCTAATCTTGCCACAGGTGTCATTGCCCCGGTTCTACCCACTTGCACATCAATTGCCTCGACCATTGTCAGCATCTCTTGCGCTGGAAACTTATGCGCCACCGCCCAGCGCGGCGCGCGCGAAACAAAACCTAATTCATTTTGCTGATTAAATTGATTCACTTTATACACTACGCCATCAATATCAAAAGGCAAACGATGACGCATTTCACCCATTTTTTGGTAATACGCAACAAGACCCTCAAGCCCAAGCACCTGCTCACAAAAATCACTGACTGGAAAACATAGGCTTTTTAAATAATTCATGGCCATGCTGTGATTTGTCAATGCAGGCACGCCAGAAGACACCCCTAGCCCATAAGCAAAAAAGTTAAGTGGCCGCGTGGCCGTGATTTTTGCATCTAACTGACGCAAACTGCCCGCCGCCGCATTGCGCGGGTTGGCAAATAATTTATCACCGTTAGCCAGTTGCGTTTGATTGAGTTTTTCAAAGTCGCGCTTAAACATCAGCACTTCGCCCCGCACTTCTAATAGCTTAGGGGGCGTATCGCCATTCAAACGCATGGGGATTGCCCGCATAGTACGCAGATTATGGCTGACATCTTCACCCGTTTCACCATCACCACGGGTAGCGCCTTGCACAAATAAGCCGTTTTCATAACTTAGCGTAATCGCCAAACCATCAAACTTAGGCTCAACCGCATACTCAATAAGCGGTTGCCCCAAGGCTTCTCTTACCCGCTTATCAAAGGCTTCTAACTCAGCATATTCAAAAGCATTGTTAAGCGAGAGCATCGCTTGCTTGTGCGTAATGCTATTAAAAGCATGAGTCGCCAAGCCGCTCACGCGCTGCGTTGGTGAGTCTTGGCTAATTAAAGCAGGATAGCTTTCTTCAAGGGATTGCAGCTCACGATACACACGGTCATATTCACTATCGGGGACCGAGGGCGCATCAAGCACATAATACTCGTAGTCGTATTGCGCGATTTTTTGCCGAAGCGCCTTAGCAATAGGCGCAAATACTAAATGATCTGACATAGCAGGCTAAGCATAAGAACAATGCTTAAAATTTAAGAAAATAAGCGACGCGCGCTCTCAGAGCCAGGCACAATGCCACGGGTCAGCATGGTGGTTTGTAAAACCCTTAATTGCTGACGAATTCGCTCAATTTGAATATCACTCAACACTTTATTTTTGCCATCAACCAGCACCGCATTTAAGCCAATTTCCATTTGTCTTGCCACTTTAATCATGTGATTAAATGTTTCAGCAGAATGCTTTACATGAGGAATATCAATTTGAAAGGTCACGCCTTTGACAACAGAGCTTCTCATCATCTCTGGGCTAAATGGATGAGCCTCACGATTAAACATCAAGAAGCTTGGCTTCAACTGCCCCGCGGGAGCGCCTTGTTGAGTAGAGGTCAACTCTTCTGGCGCTTGCTCAAAATACTTAAATGTACCATCTGGGCTTAGCGTTAAACCCTGCGCCTCCGCAAGTCCTCTTAGCTTGGTTCCAGTAAACGCACCACTCTCACCATGAATTAAATGAAAGCCGATTGTTTTATCCACTTCAAGACAAAATAAATCAAGTGAAATAGCAGCGCTCAAGGCATCGCCAGCATTCTGCCAGTCTACATGAGCGCTGACAGCTAATCCCAAAGCTTCAACCGCCATTTGAAAGCGCCCTAAAATGTTGCGATCTACCGCACCACTTCTGTCTGCCAATTGCAAACTGCAAGCCACTTTAGTAACCCGTTTATCTTGATTTTCTGCCAACTCTTTAAATAAATGCCATTCTTTATTTTCATCCATGATATGAACGAGCACGGGCTTGCCAATCTCATGAAAAGAACCCGCCAACGCTTGCCTAATTGCGCTTAATCGCACCTCTTCAGACAAATAAAGTAATGCAGTTAAATCAATTTGAGCGTGCAACATCTTCGGTAAACGCTCCGCAAGATCATCATCAACATGAGCGTCTTCATCACCTGCATTGACCGACTCCGGAGTCGGATCTAGGGCTGACTCTGGCGCCGATTCCGATTGCAAAGGCGCATCTAATGGCTTTTCATCTGATTGGTTTTGGCTAAAAACACTTTGAGTAGCCGCATCTTCATGAACGTGCTTTTCAATCGGCTGCGCGGCCGGCAGGGTTAAATCAAGCGTAGTATCAATTGAGAAATTTTCAGGCACCCCATGATGAGGGGCAGGATCTAAGCCCTCATCAGCACTCAGAGCGATTTTTGTGGCATCAAATTGAGGCTCTGAAAATTTTGGCTCTGACTTAAAATCATCATGAGATGCTTTCACACGCTCAAGGTTGGTAATGCTGACATTTAAAAGCTCTGATGCTGGTTGACGAGGCTCATCGTTACCGAGCAAAGCATCTTGTTGAGGGGATGAAAAATCGTGCTCCAACTGACGGCGAAAGCGCTTTTCTTGCCACCAATTAATGACAAATACACCCAATACAATCACCGCACCAATGGCGATTAACGCTATCTTCAATTCACTCATTTACATTTAACTTTCAACAAACCCATCATTCGAGTGGGCGGCTATTTTAAGCAAAAATTGATAGAGGATGAACGATTAAGGCCTGCACATAGGCACTGCCACATCCATATCAACACGCATCATACGCCAAACACCTAAGACTTGCATAGTAACACCTATCAAGCACCAAGCCATTTTCATGCTCATTTTATGATGCCTTGTCTGTAAAAACAGTTTTTGATAAAACTTTTACTCACTTTTAAGTACGCTAAGCAATTAAAATCAAGCTTAACCATTAAAATTTGGGCTAAATTTTAATGGCTATTTTAATAAAAGGTATAATAACTTTTTTTAATGAAACATTACGCGATGACTACACACTCTATTGGCACAAAACCAAGCGCACAGCCAACTAAAACATTAGAAACATTTGAAAACCCAAATCAAGCACGTGATTTTCATATTCACATGGAAATTCCAGAATTCACCTGCCTATGCCCCAAAACAGGTCAACCTGATTTCGGCGTCATTGATTTAGATTACATTCCAGATCAAGCTTGCGTAGAGCTCAAAAGTCTCAAACTTTATATGTGGTCGTTTCGTGACGAAGGCTGCTTTCACGAAGCCGTCACCAATAGAATTTTAGATGACTTGGTTGCCGCCACGCAGCCAAAATTCATGCGCGTTACTGCTAAATTTTATGTACGTGGTGGCATTTTCACCCATGTTGTAGCAGAACACCGCAAAGCGGGCTGGTCGCCAGCACCACGGGTTGAGCTCACACAGTTTGAATCACAATCAAACATACGCTCTTAATTTTTGATGATGCTTGGCTCATGGGCATCAAGTTTTCAAGCTTGTTGGCGAAACCATGCTTGCATTCATCCAAATGAGCGTCTGTATGCTCAGCACATGAGCCAAGCCAATAAAACAAAGCTCAAACTCACACCATGAAAGCCTCTCAAGCGCAGCAAAACATTCAAAATACAAGCCGAGCCCTCAGCAAAAGGGGTAATGAAAACTTTCCGGTTGCTTCTATATTGTTACCACAACACTTACGCACGCCGATTGCTTTAATTTACAGCTTTGCTCGCCAAGCTGATGATTTTGCAGATGAAGGCGACTTAACGGCGCATAGCCGCTTGGCGCTTTTAAACGAGTTTCGTGAAGAGCTGAACCTACTGCAAGCCTACATTAAGCCGCAGTCGGATTTTTTTAATCATTTGGGCGCCATGATAAAGACACATCAATTGGCTTATGAGCCTTTTTATGATTTGCTAGACGCATTTAGCCAAGATATCAGCAAAACTCGCTATCAGCATTATGATGAAGTGCTTGACTACTGCGCACGCTCTGCCAACCCTATCGGCAGACTGCTCTTGCAATTATACGGGGCGTCAAATGCTGTCAATCAAGCGCTTTCAGACAACATTTGCAGCGCCCTACAACTCATCAATTTTATTCAAGATATCGCGATTGATTTTAAAAAAAATGATGGCAAACGCCGCATTTACTTATGCCAAGACGAGTTGCAGGCTTTTAACATTTCAGAATCTGACATTGAGTCTTTTGTAGAGGGCAAAGCCATTGATGAAAATTGGCAACAATTTTTATTGTTTAACCTACGCCGCGCCAATGCCCTACTTTATGCGGGCAAGCCACTTGGTCGTATTCTTAAAGGTCGCATAGGCTTTGAAATGCGCATGGTGATTGCAGGTGGTGAACGCATTGTCAGTAAAATAAGTCAAGTCAATGGCGACATATTTCAGCACAGACCGCGCTTAAATACATGGGATTGGCTCATCATATTTTCAAAGGCGCTATTACGCGTATAAATTGAACATGGCATCTTAATGACACCTCAAGCCTACTGCCAAGAAAAAACAGCAAAAAGCCACTCGAGCTTTTACTACAGCTTTATGTTTTTACCTCAAGCCAAGCGTAATGCAATCACCGCACTGTACGCATTTTGTCGTGAGGTTGATGATGTTGTAGATGAATGCACCGACTACCAAGTAGCCCAAGCCAAGCTCAATTGGTGGCGTACAGAAATTCAAAATTTATACCAAGGTCAGCCTCAGCACCCCGTTTCTAAAGCGCTGGCAGAACACATCAAAACCTACCATTTAGATCAAGAGCATTTTATTGAAATGATGGATGGCATGGAGATGGATTTAAAATTCAACCGCTATGAAAGTTTTAAGCAATTACAGCTTTATTGCTATCGGGTCGCAAGTGTTGTGGGGTTGCTCTCAGCGCAGATATTTGGCTTTAATGATCGCAAAACGCTTAAATACGCCCATGATTTAGGCATGGCTTTTCAGCTCACCAACATCATTCGTGATGTGGGCGAAGATGCCAGGCGTGGCCGAATCTACTTGCCTTTAGACGAGCTGGCAAAATTTAACGTGAGTGAAGAGGATATCCTTCAAAGTAGAGAATCTCAAGCCGTGCAGCAACTTTTAGATTATCAAATCGCCCGTGCTGAAACTTATTACAATCGCGCACTTCAAGAGCTGCCGGCAGAAGACCGCAAAAGCCAGCGTGTGGGCTTAATGATGACGGCCATTTACCGCACCTTGCTTTGGGAAATTAAAAAAGAGGGCGCTGAAAAAGTGTTAAACGCGCGCACCTCACTTGGGCTACTACGTAAAATTTGGCTCGCTTTTAAGGTGTGGGTCAAAGTTTAATGAAGCCCAAAGATGCCCATGTCGCAGTTGTCGGCGGCGGCTGCGCAGGCTTAAGCGCTGCTGCCACACTTCTCGAACAAGGCTTTAACGTTACCCTTTTTGAAGCAAGCGCACAATTAGGTGGTCGCGCGCGTACGGTTTTTGTAAAAAAAAATAATGTCTTACATTCACTTGATAATGGTCAGCACATTGTATTGGGCGCTTATCACGAAACGCTCGCGCTACTTAAAAAAGCTGGTGTGGATGAAGAAAAAGCCTGGCTGCGTGTTCGTCTACAAATAAAGCTACTCAAAGGCAATGGGCAGGTAGCCTTTTTTCTAAAGCCTGCGCGCTATTTGCCAAGCCCATTGAATATACTGCTAGGCCTCATCACCTGCCAAGCACTGTGCATTTCAGAGCGTATCTTAGCCGTTAAATTTTTAATTCACCTTAAAAAAAACCACTTCAAAATTACGGCTGACATTGACTTAGCAAGCTATTTGCAGCAACAAAAGCAAACGACAAAACTCATCGATATGCTATGGGAGCCGCTATGCTTGGCCGCACTCAACACGCCCATTGCCAGTGCAAGTACACAGATTTTTTTAAACGTGCTCAAAGATAGCTTCGCCAGCAATGGCTTTGCTAATAAAAGCCGCATCCGCCAAAAAAATAATAGCGACTTTCTCCTACCGCGTTTAGATTTATCTCACATCATCGCCAAGCCTCTTGCTGATTATATTAGTAAGCAAGGAGGCACAATACAATGCAACACCATGGTCAATAAGCTCACAGTAGAAGGCAATGGTTTTGGTTTAACAACACAAAAAGGCACGCAATTTTTTAGTCATGTGGTGCTTGCAACGCCTGCGCTTAGCGCCCAAAAGCTTATGGCATCCATACCTCATACACAATACAACTCTCAAGAAAAAAAGCCGCTTGACTACCAGCCCATTTACACTATTTATTTGCAATATCCGCCAGAATTTACATTGCCCGATGTCATGACAGGGCTGACTGGTACCTTGAGCCAATGGGTGTTTGATAGAGGGCAACTGTGCAATCAAAACGGCTTGGTCGGCGTTATTATTAGCGCTGCCGGGGCGCATCAATTGCTCGATCACAACACGCTCGCCTTAACCGTAGCCAAAGAAATCAATGGCGCATTTAAAAATGTACCTCAACCACTGTGGCATCAAGTCATTGCTGAAAAACGCGCGACTTTTTTATGCGCGCCTAACCTTGAAAGGCCAACGCATAAAACTCAGCAGCAGGGCTTATATTTAGCAGGCGATTACACCCATGCAACATACCCCGCCACGATAGAAGGCGCAGTGAGAAGTGGAATTGCTTGCGCTCACTTAATAGCGCATGATGCAAACGTAGACGGATGATTTTATTTTAAGTCTGGATTTCTTAAATTCAGAGTTAAGTCTAGGCTGTTAAGTCTAGGCTGTTAAGTCTAGGCTGTTAAGTCTAGGCTGTTAAGTTTAGGGTTAAAATTTATATTTAGTATTTAAAATCATAAACTTAACCGTTTCTAAGCTCAGTCAAAGCTTGTTCAAGCCGCTCAACCGCAATCACCTCTAGCCCAGGGATTTTATTTTTAGGCGCATTGGCTTTAGGTACAATCGCGCGGGTAAAACCTAGCTTTGCTGCCTCTTTTAAGCGCACCTGCCCGCCTTGCACGGGGCGCACTTCTCCTGCCAAACCCACTTCGCCAAATATAATCAGTTTATTGTTCAGTGCTTTATTTTTTAACGATGACACAATAGATAAAAGCACCGCCAAATCAACCGCTGGCTCAGCGATTTTGACCCCTCCAACCGCGTTGATAAAGACATCTTGATCAAAGCAAGGAATGCCCGCATGGCGGTGCAAAACAGCCAGCAACATGGCCAAGCGATTTTGCTCTAAGCCCACACATAAACGCTTGGGGCTAGGCGCATGGCTTTCGTCTACCAAAGCTTGAATTTCAATTAACAGTGGGCGAGTGCCTTCCATCGTGACGGTAATAGAGCTCCCCGCCACCTCGCCTTCATGGTGCGATAAAAATAAAGCAGAGGGATTAGAAACTTCACGAAGACCATGCTCGGTCATGGCAAAAACACCCAGCTCATTCACCGCGCCAAATCGGTTTTTAAAGGCTCTAATCAATCTAAAACTGGAGTTCTGATCACCTTCAAAATACAACACGGTATCAACAATATGCTCAAGCACACGCGGACCTGCCAGCGCGCCCTCTTTGGTGACATGGCCCACCAAAATCACCGTAATACCAAGCTGCTTTGCCAGGCGCGTTAATTGTGCAGAGCATTCTCGCACCTGCGCGACAGAGCCAGGAGCTGACTGCAAAACCTCTGAATAAATGGTTTGAATTGAATCAATAACAGCGATATTGGGCCGATGCGCTTGCAAAGTCGCCAAAATCTTTTCAAGATTGATTTCAGCTAAAAGCTCAACATTGCTCGCATCTAAACCCAAGCGCTTGGCACGCATGGCAATTTGTTGTGGCGACTCTTCACCGCTCACATAAATCGCTTGGCTGGTTTTGCCTAAATGGCAAAGCGTTTGAAGTAATAAAGTTGATTTACCAATGCCAGGATCGCCGCCGATAAGCACAACGCCGCCCTCAACCAACCCTCCCCCTAATACACGGTCAAACTCGCTGATGCCAGTGGGTTTGCGTGCAACATCCGCCGCTTGAATAGCGCTTAATTTTTGCAACTGACTGCTTTGCGCTAAACCTTCAAACTTATTGGCATAGCGATTTGTAGTGGCAGCAGGGCTTTCTTCTATGCTTTCAACGAGAGTATTCCAAGCCATGCAGCTAGGGCATTGCCCCTGCCATTTTGGCTCGCTCGCACCACACTCCGTGCAGCTATAAATAGTTTTAGCTTTTGCCACGCACGCCTTTGAGCACTCGCTTAATAATCATCGCTCATATACGCGCCAGGCGCGTAATTTTCAAAGCGGGTATGCTGACCAATGAAAGTTAATCTCACTCGCCCAATCGGGCCATTACGTTGCTTGCCAATGATAATCTCCGCAGTGCCTTTATCTGGGCTATCTGGGTTATAAACCTCATCGCGATAAATAAATAAAATAACGTCAGCATCTTGCTCAATCGCACCAGACTCACGCAAATCGCTCATTACCGGGCGCTTATCAGGACGTTGCTCAACACTTCGGTTAAGCTGCGAGAGCGCAATCACCGGGCAATCCATCTCTTTGGCTAAAGCCTTGAGTGAGCGCGATATTTCAGAAATCTCAGTCGCACGATTTTCACCCTGCCGACCTGCGGGGGCCGCCATCAGCTGTAAGTAATCAATGACGATTAAGCCAAGCTTGCCTGTTTGACGGTGCAAACGACGCGCCCTTGCTCGCACATCAAAGCTGCTTAAACTTGCCCCTTCATCAATAAAAATCGGTGCTTCGTTCAACTTACCTAAAGCCGTAGTGAGCTTTTCCCAATCTTCATCTTCAAGATTACCATTACGCATACGATGCTGATCTAAGCGCCCAACTGACCCAATCATACGCATCGCAAGCTGCGTGCCGCCCATCTCCATCGAGAACACAGCTACTGGCAATTGAGTATTTAGGGCGACATTTTCTGCGATATTAAGTGAAAACGCCGTTTTACCCATTGAAGGACGACCTGCAACAATAATCAAGTCGCCGCCTTGCATCCCCGATGTCATAGAGTCAAGCTCAGTAAAGCCTGAAGGCACTCCCGTGACATCTGAGGGGTTATCTCTTGAGTAAAGATAATCAATGCGCTCAACGACTTGGGGCAGCAAAACTTTAATATCAACAAAGCCTTCAGAACTTTTTTTCCCGCCCTCGGCAATTTGAAATATCTTCGCTTCAGCTTCGTCTAACAATTGCTCGGCATTACGCCCATTAGGCAAATAGGCACTTTCAGCAATGCCAGAACCTACACCCACTAACTGGCGCATCACCGCGCGCTCATGGACAATTTCAGCATAACGACGGATATTCGCCGCCGTAGGGGTGCTTTGTGCTAATGCGCCCAAATAAGCAATGCCGCCCACGCCTGAGAGCTCGGCAGTGCTCTCTAAAGATTCTGCCACAGTCACAATATCTGCGGGGCGATTATGTTCTATCAGTTGGGCAATGTGCTGAAAAATCGCCTTATGATCATGCCGATAAAAGTCAGCCGGAGAGAGAATGTCGGCCACTCTGTCCAAAGATTCATTTTCAAGCAGCAAAGACCCTATCACCGACTGCTCGGCCTCAACCGAATGAGGAGGAATTCTTAATGCGTCTAATTGTTCGTCAGCCATGCCTTGAATTATACCCAATAAAAATGACAAGCCCATCATTTAGCTAAAAGCTTATTTTTATTTTTTGATTACTTAAAATGTAATCGCCACAGCCTGCATCTAAGTCATTTATTGCCCTTCATCGATTCAGTGAAAGCTAAGTTTATCAAACGCAATTACAAGCTTATCAAACGCAATTCAAGACTAGAATTTTTCGAGCAAAGGCTTGCTGCTGTTAAGTTATGGCATAATGTTGTTATGTTGAATTCTCTAAAAGAAGATATTGCGATTGTTTTTGAGCGCGACCCCGCAGCGCGCACGCACTGGGAAATTCTCACCACTTATCCTGGCGTACACGCCCTACTCATGCACCGCTTGTCACACTGGCTATGGGGGCAACGCTTATATTGGCTGGCGCGTTTTAATTCACACATTGCGCGGTGGCTCACTGGCATTGAAATTCATCCTGGCGCCACGATTGGTCGACGCGTATTTATTGATCACGGCATGGGAGTTGTCATTGGCGAAACCGCCATGATTGGCGATGATTGCACGCTCTATCACGGCGTAACACTGGGGGGCACTTCATGGAAACAAGGAAAACGTCACCCAACACTCGAAAACGGCGTGGTGATTGGCGCTGGGGCAAAGATATTGGGGCCAATCACCATTGGCGCAGGCGCTAAAATTGGCTCAAATGCCGTGGTAGTCAAGAACGTGCCTGCCAACGCTACTGCAGTGGGTATTCCAGCGCGTATTTTAGAGGAAGAAAAAAGTGAAGAAATGCAAAACCAAGCGCCTAATTTTAGCGCGTATGCAGTCGCACAGGTAAACGACCAATTTAATCCAGAAGCCCTGTCAGAATCGATTAACGCACTACTCAAACACAGCGCCGTCCAAGATGCAAAAATAGCCGAGCTCACACTAAAATTAAAGATACTAAGCGCAGATAGCAACAGCGATGCCCAAGTCGCATCAGCATTCGATGTCAAACACTCAACACAAGCAACTCCTCCTCGCTGAGCAAAATTTCATTCGATCTAAAGCCTTACTCAAAGCTTAAGGTTTTGCTCAAGCTCGAAAACCTGAAGCCTTCAAGCCAGAAACAATCTTCTATCAAAAAAACCAACCCCTACCTTCCACAAAGCCCCAGTGAAGGTCAAAAGTTTACAAAAAAATAGCGCGTAAAAACTAACATAACAACAGCGCTTCTGCTCAGTCAATAGTTGACAAAAGTTATCAGGTATTTTATTGTGCTTGATAATTCAAAAAGAGTAGAACTTGCCATGAAACTCACAACCAAAGGTCGATTTGCTGTTACGGCAATGCTTGATTTAGCAATCAACGAGGCTTTGGCGCAAAATGAAAAAACTGCAGAGGTGTCCGCAGCGGTTAGACCCGTGGCACTTGCCGACATCAGTGAGCGTCAAAACATTTCTTTATCCTATTTAGAGCAACTTTTTAGTCGATTACGTCGACAAGGCTTAGTCACCAGCGTGCGCGGACCCGGGGGTGGCTATAAATTAGCAAGACATTATAGTCAAATCTCAATTGCTGAAATTATCAGTGCGGTAGACGAGCATATTGATGCAACCCAATGTGGCGGTGAAGAAAACTGTAAAGATGAAGGCCGTTGCATGACGCATGACCTATGGATGACGCTTAACAATAAAATTTTAGATTATCTTGCGGGTGTCAATCTTGCCGATATCGTAAAAAATCAGTTATCAGATAAAAAAGTGATGTCCATGCCACAAAACAGCAAGCGGCATCATCATGATAAAACTTACAACACGATGGCAAACGCCCGTTAAGCATTCAAAATGTCGAGCATTTACTTTGACCACAACGCAACCACCGCGCTTGATCATCGCGTGTTAAACGCCATGCTGCCTTGGATGCAAAACCAAAGTGGCAATGCAACAAGTCGCCATTTTTTTGGTCGCGCCGCGCGAGATGCGATTGAATATGCCAGAACACAAGTAGCGGATGCATGTGGTGCGTATGCTTCGCAAGTGGTGTTTACCTCATGCGGCACGGAGGCAAATAATTTTGCCGTAAAAGGCATTGCGTCGATGCGGCCTGCCACGACTTTTAAGCAAATCTTAACGAGCGCAATCGAGCATCCATGCGTGACGCAACCAGCTAATGCAATGCAAAAACTAGGCTATTTAAGTCATCAAATTGCGGTCAATCTCGAGGGGCAGTTAGATTTAGAAAAATTCAAACTACAACTCCAAACGCCAACGGCTTTGGTTTCGGTGATGCTTGCAAATAATGAAACTGGCGTTGTGCAAGCGCTCAATGCAGTGAGTGAACTAGCTGGCAAGGCGGGCACTGCTGTGCATACCGATGCAGTGCAAGCATTTGGGAAAATAGACGTCAATTTTCAAGATTTAAACGTAGATGCCATGACTATTTCTAGTCATAAAATTCATGGTCCACAAGGTGCGGCGGCGCTCATTGTAAATAAAAAGCTTGATATACGGCCTTTGCTTGATGGCGGCGGACAAGAAAAAGGCTTGAGAAGCGGCACAGAAAATATCGCAGCCATTGTAGGTTTTGGCGAAGCTTGTGCTTTAGCCATTAAAGATAAAGCGCATTTTTATACGCATACCAAAGCATTAAGAACGCAACTTGAAATAGGGTTAAGGGCATTGAATGTGCGCATCTTTGGTAGCCAGGCAGAGCGTATTACTAACACCTGTTTTTTTGCAGTTGAAGGCATAGAGGGCGAAACGCTGGTCATGGCACTTGATAGAAAAGGGTACGCACTTGCAAGCGGATCAGCTTGCTCAAGCGATAGCACTGAGCCCAGCCATGTCTTACTGGCAATGGGCGTGCCGGCAGATTTAGCGCGGGGAGCGATTAGAGTAAGCTTTGGTGCGCACAACACCGCTGAACAAGTAGCTGGATTTTTGTCCACATTAAAGAGTGAAATGGTGAGACTCAAGCAAATGTCAGCCATCGCTGCTTAAAATTTAAGCACTTATAATCAAGCAACTTAAATCCATCAACAGAAGTCTGTAAAACGTATTACTTACAATATGCAAGGATAATGAAACAATGTCAGCCTCATTAGAAATTCCAGTTTCAACCCAGGCGCAAGATAGCGGCCATCCCGTTTATTTAGATTACTCTGCCACCACGCCTGTAGATGCTCGCGTTGCGGCAAAAATGATTCCCTACTTGACGGAAGACTTTGGTAATCCTGCTTCTCGAAGCCATCCTTATGGCTGGAGCGCAGAAAAAGCCGTTGAAAATGCACGTGAAGAAGTTGCAAAACTCGTTGGCGCAGACCCCCGCGAAATCGTGTGGACGTCAGGCGCAACAGAGTCAAACAACCTTGCCATTAAAGGTGCAGCAAACTTTTACAGCGCCAAAGGCAAGCACATTATCACCCTATCTACCGAGCACAAAGCGGTCATTGACCCCATTCGCGAACTTGAGCGTCATGGCTTTGCAGCGAGCTTTTTAGACCCTGAGCCTAATGGACTGCTCTCTTTAGAAAAATTCAAAGCGGCCATCCGCCCTGATACCGTGCTGGTATCTGTCATGCTAGTCAACAATGAAATAGGCGTCATTCAAGACATCACAGCGATTGGCAATATCTGCCGCGAAAACAATATCATTTTTCATGTAGATGCTGCACAAGCGACGGGTAAGGTATCGATTGATTTAGAAAAATTACCCGTTGATTTAATGAGTTTTAGCGCACATAAAACCTATGGCCCTAAAGGCATTGGCGCACTTTATGTACGCCGTAAACCACGTATTCGCATTGAAGCGCAAATGCACGGCGGTGGACATGAACGCGGTATGCGCTCTGGCACACTAGCAACACATCAAATTGTTGGTATGGGGGAAGCCTTTAAAATTGCGCGCGAAGAAATGGATTTAGAAAATGTGCGCATCTGTCGTTTACGCGATAAACTTTTATCTGGTTTAAAAACCATGGAAGAAGTGTATGTGAATGGCGATTTAAAGCAGCGTGTACCGCACAACCTCAACATTAGCTTCAATTATGTAGAAGGTGAATCGCTCATTATGGCGGTCAAAGGCATTGCCGTGTCAAGCGGCTCAGCCTGCACCTCGGCGAGCTTAGAGCCTAGCTATGTTTTGCGCGCTTTGGGGCGCTCTGACGAACTCGCGCACAGCTCAATTCGCTTTTCGATTGGTCGATTTACCACCGAAGAAGATGTCGATTACACCATCGAACTCATGAAAAGTAAAATTGGAAAACTAAGAGAGTTATCCCCATTATGGGAAATGTTTAAAGACGGCGTTGATCTTTCTAAAGTTCAATGGGCCGCCCACTAAGGAGCAAAAAATGGCATATTCAGATAAAGTTTTAGATCATTACGAGAACCCAAGAAACGTAGGCACATTAGACAAAAATGATCCGAACGTCGGCACAGGCATGGTCGGCGCGCCCGCTTGCGGCGATGTGATGAAATTGATGATTAAAGTCAATGATGCGGGCGTTATTGAGGATGCAAAATTCAAAACATATGGCTGCGGCTCGGCGATTGCTTCTAGCTCACTGGTTACAGAATGGCTCAAAGGGCGCACGATTGAAGAAGCTTACGCCATTAAAAATTCAGAAATCGCCGATGAATTAGCTTTGCCGCCCGTCAAAATTCACTGCTCTGTATTAGCTGAAGATGCGATTAAAGCGGCCGTGGCAGATATTAAAGCAAAGCAAGCGGCAAAAGAGGCTGCATAATTTATGGCTATTTCGCTCACACAAAACGCGGCCAAGCGCGTAGAAAAATTTTTAGCAAACCGTGGCAAAGGTATTGGCTTACGCCTGGGCGTTAAAACCACGGGCTGCTCTGGCATGGCCTACACATTAGAATTTGTCGATGAAATGCAAGCCGAAGACATTGCCTTTGAAAGCCACGGCGTGCAAGTGATTGTGGATCCTAAAAGCTTGGTTTACATTGATGGCACAGAGCTGGACTTTAGCAAAGAAGGTTTAAACGAAGGCTTTAAATTCAACAACCCCAACGTAAAAGATGAATGCGGCTGCGGAGAAAGCTTTACAGTGTGACGCAAAATTATTTTGAATTATTTGCAATCAATACAAAATTCGACATTGAATTCAATATACTAGAAACGAATTTTCGCAAAATTCAGGCGGCTGTGCATCCAGATCGTTTTGTAAATGGCAGCAGCGCAGAAAAATTAAGCGCCATGCAACACGCCACTTTGGTAAACGAAGCTTATCAAACGCTTAAAAACCCTGCAAAACGCGCGCAATATCTGCTTGAATTACAAGGCATAACAGCAGCGGGCGAAACAAACACAGCGATGCCCACCGCGTTTTTAATGCAGCAAATGGAGTGGCGAGAGGCATTAGAACATGGTATTTCAGACAAAAACATGGCAACACTCGATCATCTTCTTGAAGAAATAAATCTTAAGCTCAAAGAGTTACAGTTAGATTTAACTCAATTATTAGATGAAAAAAAAGACTACCCAAGTGCATTAGAGGCAACAGCCAAGCTCATTTTTATGACTAAAATATCTGAAAATGCAAAACAGGCCATTGAATTTTTAGACGATTAAATTTAGACGATTAAATTTTCGACTTCAAGTATATAAAAACCACATTTTAAAATTAAATCATATGGCACTTCTGCAAATATCTGAACCTGGCATGAGCGCCGCACCTCATCAGCACAAACTGGCTGTGGGCATTGATCTTGGCACAACAAACTCTCTTGTTGCAAGTGTGCGTAGCGGCATGAGCACTGTCCTACACAATGAGCATGGCCATGCGCTGCTGCCTTCTGTTGTGCGCTATCTTGCTGATGGCGAAGTTGTTGTCGGTCACGAAGCACAAATGCAGCAAAGTGTAGACCCTGTCAATACGATTGTTTCCGTTAAGCGCCTGATGGGGCGCAGCCTAAAAGATATTGTAGACAGAGCGCATATCCCCTATCGTTTTATAGAGCCTCAAGATGCTACAAAAACCTTGCAGTTACAAACCCGTGCAGGGCCCAAAACACCCATAGAAATCTCTTCTGAAATTTTAAAAACGCTTAAAGCCAATGCTGAAAAATCTTTAGGTGGCGAGTTGCTTGGTGCGGTGATTACTGTGCCGGCTTACTTTGATGATGCCCAGCGACAAGCCACCAAAGATGCCGCCCGCTTAGCCGGACTCAACGTATTGCGCTTACTTAACGAGCCCACCGCTGCCGCTGTGGCTTATGGCTTAGACAATGCAGCAGAAGGCATTTTTGTCATCTATGACTTGGGCGGCGGCACGTTTGATGTTTCTATTTTAAAGCTCACACAAGGGGTGTTTGAAGTGCTTGCCACCCATGGCGATTCAGCGCTTGGTGGCGATGATTTTGATCACAGGATTTACTGCTGGATACTCGACGAGTTGAGAAAAAAAGCCCATGCGTTAAAGCGTGTGTTCAATCCCTTAAGCGAGCAAGATACGCGCTTATTGCTCACGCAGTCACGCCAAGCGAAAGAGTGGCTCACTCATCACGTTGAAGCGCAGATTGCCTGCAAGCTCAATGATGGCACTTTAGTTGATGTTGCGCTGACAGCACAAAAGTTAATAGAGTTAACCCAGCCCTTAGTAGCTAAAACACTTACCCCCACGCGCAAAGCCATGCGAGATGCTGGTGTGGAAATTAAAAACATCAACGGCGTTGTGTTAGTGGGAGGGGCTACCCGTATGCCACAAGTCAGGCAGGCTGTTGAAGATTACTTTAAGCAAGCGCCGCTCACTAATTTAGACCCCGACAAAGTAGTGGCGCTAGGCGCGGCTATTCAGGCAAACGCATTAGCGGGAAATCGCAATGAAAATGACTTATTATTACTTGATGTAACGCCACTTTCACTTGGCTTAGAAACCATGGGCGGACTAGTTGAAAAAATTATTCCACGTAACAGCACATTGCCAGTTGCGCGCGCGCAAGACTTTACAACCTATCAAGATGGTCAAACGGCGATGAGCATACATGTGCTACAAGGCGAGCGTGAGCTGGTAAGTGACTGCCGCTCATTAGCGCATTTCGAGCTCAGAGGCATTCCCGCCATGGTAGCTGGTGCTGCCCGTATTCGCGTGACTTTTCAAGTAGATGCGGATGGCTTACTTTCAGTAAGCGCGCGCGAGCAAACCAGCGGAGTAGAAGCGCACATCATCGTCAAACCCTCTTACGGCTTAACTGAAGATGAGATTAGCGCTATGTTGCAATCATCTTATGGCAGCGCCGAGCAAGACAAAAATCATCGTATGCTAGCAGAGGCCCGCGTTTCGGCTGGGGCGATTATACATTCTGTCACGAGCGCATTAGCAAAGGATGGCACGCTCATCAGCGCGCAAGAAAAACAAGCCATAGAAAATAAAATGCAACATCTACAAGACATGAGCAGCACGGAAGATGCGAGCGCGATCAATCAAGCGATTGATCGCCTCAACCAAGCAACTGAAGCTTTTGCCGCAGCACGTATGAACGCCAGCGTGAGTCGTGCGCTTGCTGGCAAAGAAATAAGCACCTTAGACTTATAAAAAAATTGGATCAATCAATGCCACAAATTATCATATTGCCACACCTAGAACTTTGCCCTGAAGGCGCTGCCATTGAAGCTCAAACCGGCTCGTCAATTTGTGATGTGCTGTTAAGCCACGATATTGATATCGACCACGCCTGCGATCAGGCATGCGCTTGCACGACTTGCCACATCATCGTAAGAGAGGGGTTTAAATCGCTTCACCCATCCAATGAAGATGAGGACGACTTGCTAGATAAAGCCTGGGGGCTAGAACCCCACTCTCGCCTATCTTGTCAGGCCATTGTTGGTGAAGACGATTTAGTGGTAGAAATTCCTAAATACAGCATTAACATGGCCAAAGAGGGTCATCGTTAAATAGCTTGTAGTTAAACTGCTTGATTTTTAAGTCTTAACTTTTCTGCAACCAAAGTGTAAAAGAAAAACCCATGAATACAAAAAAACACTTCAATCCAAAAACAATACTTCTTATAAAGGCAATGAATTTTGTTTTGGGTGTACTCCTGCTTTTTGGGGCAATACTGGGCTCTTTAGATGCACTAGAAGGCTTGGCTTACAGCTGGGGGAGCTGGAATGCAACTTGGTATGTGATATATTTACTGGCTTTTATTTATATTGGTGTCATCGGTTTTAAATTGAGTAGCCGTTTTGGTGAAGTCACTAAACAAGCTCAATGGATATTTTTACTGCAAGTCCCCCTTCTTAGCATTCCGGCTACATTTACGTGGATCTGGTCTACGGGGCTTACGAGTCATGTAGGGTATATTGATGGTCAGTTTTCTGCAACGCTCCCTATGTTAGAGGAAGTAAATATGAGTTTTCACTATCCAGCATGGGGCGAATTAACAATAGGTGTTAATTTAGTGGCTCTACTATTGGCTTACTTTCTACACTTGCAGAGTCAAAATAAAAGCACATTAACACTTAATTCAAGCACTGGTCTCCTTGCATCTACCAACACTTTTTTTTTAAAAAAACACTGGGCTTATGGCTTTGGTGCAGCTCTTCTTGCCATACTGATGATCATGTTTTCTGCGGGCATATTGACATATTAATTTAGCTCAAATAATAAGCACTCAAAAAAATAATGGGGCTGTCCTAGATAACTAGCCAATATATTGTTTAACCCATTGTTTTAATTGCAATAACTGTGCTTGCGGTGTTGGGTTATTAAAACGCCACTCGCACTCCTTCAAAAACAGCTCAAAATTAGCCTTTGGAACACCGTTAAATTTACGCATATGTCGCTTGGCTTGGTTCCAAAAGTTC
>JAVKLV010000041.1:0-11077 GCA_031538905.1 Methylotenera sp.
CTGCCGCTGCCGCTGCCGCTCCTGCTGAAGCTGCACCTGCTGCTGCCGCTCCTGCTGAAGCTGCTCACGCTAAATAATTAGCTTTTGCTTTAGAAGCAAAAAAAGCCGACTTTTTAGTCGGCTTTTTTATTTAGGATAATCATGTTAATTAAGTAAGCGTTCGCCAATCAAAACCTTGTTGTTGATCTGCAATACCAATCCACTCTTTTTCGCAGCCTAGAACATTCGCCAGCACCGCTTTAGCTAAATATGGTGTGTTATTTTTTGCACTTAAATGTGCCGCCAAAATATGTTGTAACTTACTGTTATCAAGTTGTGACAACAAGCTTGCTGAGGCTCTATTTTCTAGATGCCCAATATCTCCACCCACGCGCTTTTTAAGCGACCAGCTATACGGTCCGCTTTGTAGCATATCTGCATCATGATTACATTCTAAAACAATTGCCTCGCAACCGCTTAGAGTTCTTAAAATATGAGGGGTCGCGTGACCTACATCCGTTAACACTCCTAATTTATACAATCCATCAGAAAAAGTGCATTGCATGGGTTCGCGTGCATCATGCGGCACGGGATAAGGCTGTACATTTACGTCATTGATCTCAAATGCACGATGACTATCAACAACGTTGATTTTTAAATTATGCTGAAGCGGAATGTATTTAGAAGACATTTTAAGCGTGCCATAGCTTAGCCAGATGGGGAGATTGTATTTGGCCGCCAGCTTGAAAACACCGCTCGCATGGTCATCATGCTCATGGGTGACTACAATGCCTGTTAAATTTTCAGGATTTATACCGAGCTTACTCAATCTCAATAGCGTTTCTTTAACGCTAAAGCCACAATCGAGCATCACTGTGGTTTTTTTAACCTCCACCACAAGTGCATTTCCAGCACTCCCGCTACCTAGCGAAGCAAAGCGCACAATAAATTTTAAGCTTATTTTAATTGGTTATATATCAATTCAATGATGCGACTGGCACTGTCAGAATTCACGTCTTCTCCTTCTTCGGTAATAACTTTAACAGCGCTTCTGCTCTTGCCCGCATCGGTCACTTTAATGCGGTATTGTTGCTCTCGGCTTGTTTTTTTATTATCGTCGTTAGACCAAAATTTCAAAGATTTTAACAAGCCGCCTTCTTTCTGCGAGGCTTGATTAAGCTCAGTATCAGCATATCGCACGAAAAAAACACCGCTTGCACGATTTTTATCTTCAATCACAAATCCGATTCTATCTAAGGCCAAACCAACGCGGCGCCATGCGCGATCAAAAGAATCATTTAAGACCAATATATCATGCTCATCATCGCCTTCACTCACAATGCTTGCGCGTTTTGGAGAAGATCCCTGCGCCACAACTGCGTTAGATTTTCTCTCATCAATGCCCAATCTCACCATTAAACGGCGTAACAATTCAGCATCTAATTCGGCATCATAGGCCGGTGCTTGAGTTCGGTTTTTTGCATCAGCACGATAGCCATTATCAATCTCACCGAGTTGCGTTTTTATTTTTTCTTTACCATCATCGGGTGCTCCGCTCACTGAACGATGCGTCATGTAAATTTCAGAGATATTAGCTTCATTGCCGCGATCTAAGCGTGTACGAAATTTTTTCTTATCACTAAAGCCAGATAGGCTATCGAGCCACTTATCAAATTTATCGCCAAAATTACCAGAGTCATCTTTTTTAATTTTATCTGCATCAATCCATTCTGTTTCCATCACGCCGGTTTGCGGATTCTCAGAACGAACAGCGAAACCTTGCTCTATCCAAAATTCACGTATCACAGGCCAAACTTTTTCTACTGGGGCGTTGACCACTAACCAACGCTGGGTGCCTGATTTTTCTAGTCGCACACCTTCTGGATTGGTTAATACTTTTTCAACACGGGCTTCTTGAGGATCTTGCGCTTGGCTGTAGCTAGAGTAGCTGGCGTTTCCAGGAATGGAGTAAGCATCGCTCACAGGGCTTGCAGTAAGGTCAGGCGGGACTTCTAGTGGTTTTGATCTGCTTGCACCCTTGTAATCTGACTCATTATTAATAAATGGGATTGAATCGCAACCGGCTAAAATCGCGGTCACCAGCAGATAAACAATGCTGATGCTAATATGTATTCTTTTCATTAAGACCTCTTAAAAAACTCTATTTTTACAAAATATCAGCTGGCTTGCAGGCGGTACGAAGCACATCATGGTAGTGCGAAGAAAGTTGCACCATGGGCAAGCGAATACCCGTCTTAATCAAGCCCATTTGCGCCAAGACCCATTTAACGGGAATTGGATTGGCCTCAACAAATAGTTTTTGATGTAGCTGAAATAACTGGGCATTAATTTCACGCGCCTTAATCGCATCACCTGCCGTAGCAGCAAGACACATCTCGTGCATGAGCTTTGGTGCAATATTGCCAGTAACTGTGATTACGCCCTTACCGCCAAGTAACATCAGTGACATTGCAGTTGCATCATCACCACTTAACACAGCAAAGTCTTTAGGTGCGCGTAAAATTAAATCTGTACCACGCTCAATGCCACCAGTTGCATCTTTGATACCAATGATGTTTTTGTGTGCAGCCAAGCGTAATGTTGTGTCATTGCTAATATCACAGCCCGTACGACCAGGAACATTATATAAAATCTGTGGGATATCCACAGCATTGGCAACCGCCATAAAGTGTTGATACAAACCTTCTTGCGTTGGCTTGTTGTAATAAGGCGCAACGAGTAAACAAGCATCCACACCTAATGCTTTGGCTTTTTGCGTTAATTCAATGGCTTCTTTGGTTGAGTTTGCCCCAGTGCCCGCAATGACAGGCACTCTGCCATTCACCTGACTGACCGCTGTTTTAATTAACAAGCAGTGCTCATCAACGTCTACTGTGGGAGACTCACCTGTAGTACCAACAATAACAATACCATCTGTGCCTTTTTCAATATGAAAATCAATTAAAGCATTTAATGAGGGTATATCTAAACGCCCGTCTTCAAACATTGGCGTAACAATGGCGACTAAGCTACCTTGCAACATAGCAAACCTAAACTGATTGTAATGAAAGCATTTTAACTTAAAAATTTATTAAATAAACAGCCTATATCAGTAAACTTAAAACTGCGCTCACTTTTACTTATTATCAATAAAGCGCTTTAGCAAGCAACAAACAGCCAATGTTTAGCATTGCATCACCATGTAAGCCTTTTAAGCTATTTTATCAAAATCCTTGCCTGTGAAAGTTCTCTGTCACTTGCCAAACCAAGTGTAGAAGGGTTCTCGGGGTATTGTTTGCCATTAAAATTAAGTATCACCTTGCCACGCCTAGGTGAGTAAACAATCAGGCTGCTCCAACCGTTTTGTCTAACACGAGTCTGTATTATTGGCTCATCTGTTAGGCTTGTTGAGCTGACAAAGCGCAATTGACGTCCTTGCCCTTTAAAAACAAGCATCGTACAGCCGCCAGAACCACACCAATATGAGTCGCCAAGTAAAACTACAGCATCCAAAATGTTGTCAGCATTTAAGTCAGTGAGTACATAACGAAAGTGTTTAATAGGTGATGCACCCTCATTTTTTGCAAATTTGATTAGCGCGCTAGACAATGCCGCTGGAGGTTGAGGCGCGACCAAAGCTAGTTTTTCAAACAAAAAAAATGAAATAATCAGCGCTAAAAAACGCATAATAACCTCTACAAATAATGCCTGGCGTAAGAATAAATCTACATCGCTTTATCGCGTAACAATCAAACTGAACCGTTAAAAATGGACTTTATTTTGCGTTATTGTGATTTTTAACGCCGTCTAAAATCTCTTTTTTAGCCTGGTCAATATCACCCCAACCGTTAATTTTTACCCATTTGCCCTTGTCTAGATCTTTGTAATGCTCAAAAAAGTGAACAATCATGTTTAAAATACGCTCCGAAACATCATGATGCGTTTTAATGTGGGCGTATAAGCCACATACTTTTTCAACAGGCACTGCCAATACTTTCGCGTCTAGGCCGGCTTCATCTTCCATAAGCAACACGCCCAATGGACGGCAGCGCACCACCGCACCAGGAATCAAAGCAACTGGCGTCATCACCAATACGTCAACAGGATCGCCATCGTCTGCCAATGTATGGGGTACATAGCCGTAATTCGTTGGGTACTGCATGGATGTGCTCATGAAACGATCTACAAAAATCGCACCACTTTCTTTATCTACTTCATATTTAACAGGGTCACCTTGCATGGGAATCTCAATGATGACATTAAAGTCATTGGGTACGTCTTTTCCAGTTGAAACTTGATTTAACGACATATGCTTGTTCCTAAAATAATAAAAGTGCTGGTTAATTTTGAGTGAGCATTATAGCAAAAGCTTAATCGACCATGAGCCGACGACCGGTTAGGCGTTCAAAGGCTTCCATATATTTTTCGCTGGTTTTTTTAGCCACTTCATCTGGCAGTGCTGGTGCTGGCGCAGCTTTATTCCAGGCAGTACTTTCTAACCAATCGCGTACAAACTGCTTATCATAACTGGGTGGATTACGCCCGACAATATAATGTTCTTGCGGCCAAAAACGTGATGAGTCTGGTGTTAGCACCTCATCCATCAAATGCAGTACGCCATCTGAATCTAAACCAAATTCAAATTTCGTATCTGCAATAATAATGCCTTTGGTCAACGCATATTCTGCAGCTTGTTCATAGAGAGCAATCGCCACTTTAGCCACTTGCTCGGCCATATTTTTACCAATTAAATCTGCACATTGCTGCAGGCTGATATTTTCATCATGCTCACCCACCGCTGCCTTGCTTGATGGCGTAAAAATTGGTTTAGGTAGCATTGAAGCTTCTTGCAAGCCCTTGGGCAGCTCAATGCCGCATACCGTGCCTTTAGCTTGATATTCTTTCCAGCCACTACCCACCAAATAGCCGCGCACAATTGCCTCAATGGGCAAGGCTTTTAATTTTTTTACAACTACTGCCCGCGCACCAAGTTGCGCTTGCTCGGCTAAACCGCTCACAGTAGTTTTAGGGTCAATGCCGGTTAAATGATTAGGTACTACATTTTTGAGCTTTTCAAACCAAAAATTAGCCATTTGTGTGAGCATGGCACCTTTATTCACAATGCCTGTAGGTAATATGACATCAAATGCTGACAATCTATCGGTGCTCACTAAGAGCATCGTATGGTCGTCAATATCATAAATATCGCGCACCTTACCTTGATGAATACGTTTTAAACTTTGAATGGAAGTGTCTAATAAGGGCTTATTCATGAATGGCTGAGTCAACAGTAAAAAGTAAAGTTTTGCATTATAAATGCTCTCTAATTATTTGTGAGCGTCTTCTTTAGGGGTATTTTATGGCTGTTTACAATATTATTTTTCACTTGCGCGTTGCTCGAGTATCTCTACTGCAGGCAATTTTTTACCTTCTAAAAACTCTAAAAATGCGCCCCCTGCCGTAGAAATATAATCAAGTTTGCTTTCAATGCCATATTTCTGAATGGCCGCAATGGTATCGCCACCGCCAGCTAAAGTGAACGCTTTGGTGTTTGCGATTGCCATTGCGATTATTTTAGTGCCTTCGCCAAACTGATCAAATTCAAAAACACCGACAGGCCCATTCCAAACGACTGTCCCTGCTTTTGTAATAATTTCAGCAATTTGATGGGCTGATTTTTCGCCAATATCAAAAATCATGTCATCTTTAGCTACAGAGGCAATGTCTTTTTTAATGGCAGGCTCATTTTCATCAAACTTTTTACCGCATACAACATCAACAGCAATCGGCACTTCTGCGTTTCTTTGGCGCATTTTTTCTATTAGCTTGCGCGCAACCGGCACTAAATCATCTTCACAAAGTGATTTGCCCGTTTCGTAATTGCAGGCTTTCAAAAAAGTATTAGCAATGCCACCACCCACCACTAGCTGATCAACTTTTTCTGACAAACTCTCTAGCACCGTGAGCTTTGTTGACACCTTGCTACCCGCAACAATTGCCACCATTGGCCGTGCAGGGTTAAGTAAGGCCTGGCTTAACGCCTCTAACTCATTCACAAGTAAAATGCCCGCGGCGGCAATAGGTGAAAATTTAGCCACGCCATGAGTTGAAGATTCGGCGCGATGAGCAGTGCCAAAAGCATCCATAATAAAAATATCACAAAGTTTTGCGTACTGCTGTGAAAGAGCCTCTACATTCTTTTTTTCACCTTTGTTAAAGCGGCAGTTTTCTAAAACTACCAGCTCACCAGCGCGCACGTCAAAGCCTCCATTCACCCAGTCTTTAATGAGTTTTACTGGCTTTCCTAGCTTGGCTGAAATGACATCAACCACAGGCTTAAGTGAATTTTCCTCTGAATAAACGCCCTCTTCAGGACGCCCTAAATGAGAAGTCACCATGACTTTAGCGCCGGCTTTTAATGCGTACTCAATCGTTGCCATTGAGGCCTCAATACGCGCATCTGAAGTCACTTTTCCACCCAAAACAGGCACATTTAAATCTGCGCGAATAAGTACGCGTTTATCCTTAAGATCTAACCCTGTCATTTTAATTATATTCATTGCCGCCCCTTATAATACATTCAGTTATTCAAAGCTTTGTGGTTTTTGATGGTGTTATAAAAGCCCATGCGGCGCTTAAGTGAAATGAGACGTGCAGTATTTATCCATGCTTTTTGAAGGGAGGGCGCCTGACTAGCAAACCAAGGTTTACACAAAATGCAAGACACCCTCACAACATACTGCTTTTTATAATTGGTGGCCCCTCTGTGAGTCGAACACAGCACCAACGGATTCTGGTTTGTGACAGTTTCCTGCCTCCCTGGACTATGCCTTCACCATAACAAACTGCGCTTGCTTTAGGTGGGTGCCGTCTAGTCTCTACACGTTCAACAGGCATTTTGACCTGAAGCTTCGCTCGGCATTGCCTTGTGCATTACTGCCGTCAGGTTTCACCGAATTTGACACCATCCCATATACAGTTTCCAAGTATATGGCACATTTACATATGAGTCCGCTGCTCTAACCAAGCATGAGCTAAGGGGCCATTTAAAACTAACTTACAACTTAAAAGCAGCCAAATGAGACTGCTATTTTCTTTAGTCTTGCCCAGTTTCCAAGAAGCTACGCAACCTTTCTGAGCGGGTTGGATGACGCAGCTTACGCAAAGCTTTTGCCTCAATTTGGCGGATACGCTCACGCGTCACATCAAACTGCTTACCCACCTCCTCTAGCGTATGGTCAGTATTCATTTCAATACCAAAGCGCATACGTAAGACTTTTGCCTCGCGTGCAGTCAGCGATTCTAGCACTTCGCTTGTTGCATCTCGCAAGCTTGCATATATTGCCGCATCGACTGGCGCAAGAGTTTGACCATCTTCAATAAAATCACCCAAATGAGAGTCTTCATCATCACCAATGGGTGTTTCCATGGAAATGGGCTCTTTGCTAATTTTTAAAATTTTGCGGATTTTGTCTTCTGGCATTTCCATTTTTTCGGCCAACAGCGCCGGATCTGGCTCAACCCCAGTTTCTTGCAAAATTTGTCGGCTGATACGATTCATTTTATTGATTGTTTCAATCATATGCACAGGAATACGAATGGTACGGGCCTGGTCGGCAATCGAACGTGTAATTGCTTGCCTAATCCACCATGTGGCATAAGTTGAAAATTTAAAACCGCGACGATATTCAAACTTATCAACCGCTTTCATTAAGCCGATATTACCTTCTTGGATTAAGTCTAAAAATTGTAAGCCACGATTAGTATATTTTTTTGCAATTGAAATAACCAAGCGCAAGTTAGCTTCAATCATTTCACGCTTAGCGCGACGCGCGCGCGCCTCACCAGTGGTCATTTGCTTATTGATTTCTTTAAGCTCTTTGATGGGTATACCCACATTTTTTTCTAAATCAATCAGACGCTGCTGCTGATCTAAAATAGAGTGCTTATAGCGCAATAATTTTTCAATATACGGCTTATCTGCTTTTAATTCTTCAGCCAGCCAGCTTAAATTACTTTCATTTCCTGGAAACGATTTAATAAAATATAAGCGAGGCATACCTGATTTTTCTACACAAAAATCTAGCACCTTACGCTCGTGACCGCGAATTTTTTCAACCAAATCACGCACTTGGTCACACAGCCCCTCAACCTGCTTAGGTGAAAATCTGAAAGCAGTTAATTCAACTAAAATTTCAGATAAAAGTTTTTGATACTCAGGATTTTGTGAGCCACGCAACGGCAAAATTTCGTTCATTTTTTTGTTGGCAACACGAATAATCGCAAAGCGACTGATGACTTCTTCTTTTAATTTGGCGAGCGCTTCTGCTGAAATAGCCGCCGCTTTCGCACCGTCTTCATCATCATCTACATCATCAACGTCATCATTTGCGTCATCATCCGCAGCCTCAATCACAACATTTTCGACAGCACCTACATCTGAATCAATTAAACCATCCACCAAGTCATCTACACTTAACTCGTCTTTTTCAACCTTATCAACCAGTTCAAGCAATGCCCCAATGGTTGTTGGGCAGGCCGCAATTGCCTGCACCATGTATTTAAGACCATCTTCAATGCGGCGTGCAATCTCAATTTCGCTTTCACGCGTTAAAAGTTCGACTGTACCCATTTCACGCATATACATACGCACTGGGTCTGTTGTACGACCAAAGTCAGAATCAACCGTTGCTAGCGCTTGTTCAGCTTCTTCTACGGCATCTTCATCCGTTACTGCTGGAGGAGAATCTGACATCAACAACACTTCAGCATCAGGTGCTTCTTCATAGACCTGAATACCCATATCGTTAATCATGCCAATGATGCCATCAATTTGCTCAGAGTTTTGCACATCATCTGGCAAATGGTCGTTAATCTCAGCATAGGTTAAGTAACCACGCTCTTTACCTAACACAATGAGCGATTTTAGGCGCGAACGACGTTCTTCTGCATTTGCCTCTTGCAGCTCGGGGCTCACAAACTCTACTTTGTTTTTTTCTGTTGATTGATCATTTTTTTTAGGTCTTGCCATGTAATACCTCTAATTTATGCAATTACCCTGCATTGAGAATGTGCCGCAGGGTCAGAGTTAATTTTCAACCCCATATTATAGCAGAATAACCCTATTTTGACTTCGACTTACTGCCCAAACCCTTAAGCAGGTTACGCTCATCTTCAGTGAGGGTGCTGAGTGATTTTTCACTTAATTGTGCTAACAGTATTTTTTCATTTTTTTTAAAATAGTGTTGTTTGAGCTGCTGTCTTGAGCCAGCTAAATCTTGTGCTAAATCTAAAGTTTCATCGAGCAAGTTAAATTCTTTTTGTAAGTCTGCAAATTTTTTTTCATCTATCTTTTTTTGCAAGTCGCTCATAATAGCTGCTGGGTTAGATTGACGATGCTGTGAACAAGTTTCAATGGTTTTCCGCAATAATATCTCATCGTCAGAATCGCCTAAAATCCACAATAAATCAGCCTGATCAGCAAGTGCGGGCAAGAGCAACATAATCGCGCAAAAACGCTTGTTTAAAGAGATTGTGGTGCGAGTGAGCTTGGGTTTGGCTTGTAATGGCGCCTGATTCAAGCTGGGTAAATTTAATAAACTTTGCATTTCTTCGATAGAAAGCTGCGCTAACTCCGCCACTTTTTTACGCAGGTACATCGCACTTCTAGGCGCCGTGATTTGCCGCATAATCGGTTCTGCTTCGTTTAAAAAGCGTACTTTATCTTCTTGGCTTGTTAATGGATTATTTTCACTTAAATGCTTAAGAATATATTGGGACAATGGTATTGCCATGTTAATTTCAGACTCGAATTTTTCTCTACCAAATTCACGTATATAAGAGTCAGGATCATGTTCTTTTGGCAAAAATAAGAATAGTAATCTTAAACCATCGGTGAGTGCAGGTAGCGCGTTCATTGCTGCACGCCAAGCGGCGGATAGGCCTGCATTGTCCCCATCAAAACAAAATACCACTTCATCGGTTTGACGCATGAGTTTTGTAATGTGCACAGGGGTTGTTGCTGTGCCTAGAGCGGCAACGGCATACTCAATGCCGTATTGAGCGAGCGCCACCACATCCATATAACCTTCTACCACCAGCACGCGACCAGCAGCACGAATTGCACGACGCGCTAAAAATAAGCCATAAAGCTCATGACCCTTTTGAAATAGCGGGGTTTCAGGTGAATTATAATACTTAGGTGTGTCTTCAGGGTTGATCACACGCCCACCAAAACCAATGACCTGACCTTTGCTGTTATGAATAGGAAACATGATGCGATCACGAAATCGATCGTAACGTCGCCCTTGTTCGTTGTGCACCACCAAGCCCGCAACGCTTAGTGCTTCATTTTCGTAATTTTGAAAGATCGTTTGCAAGTTTTGCCAAGCCGCTGGCGCATAGCCAACTTGAAACTTGGCAGCCACTTTACCGCTTAAGCCGCGACTTTTTAAATACTCAATCGCGCGCGATGATTTTTTTAGCTCCGCTTTGTAATACTGCGCCGCTTGTTCGAGTGATTCTTGTAGCCCCAGCACTTCTTTTTGAGAGGGCTGATTTTTATCGCGCGTTTCTTGTGGCACCGTCATACCAACCATTCGGGCCAAATCATTAATAGCCTCTACAAAACTTAACCCCTGATACTCCATCAAAAAACCAATCGCGGTGCCGTGTGCACCACAGCCAAAGCAATGATAAAACTGCTTGCTCGGGCTCACCGTAAAGCTTGGAGATTTTTCATTGTGAAAAGGACAGCATGCAGAGTAATTTGCTCCAGATTTTTTTAAAGGCGTGCTTTTATCAATCACGTCGACAATGTCAACACGATTTAATAATTCTTGAATAAAACTTTCTGGAATCAACGTATTTTTGCTTTTTTAAGAGGTTAGCTAATTCTAGCTTAATTTACAAAACAACATAAAAAAAGGAGCTTATCGCTCCTTTTAATTTTATTTAAGGGGCTGTCCTAGATAACTAGCCAATATATTGTTTAACCAATTGTTTTAATTGCAATAACTGTGCTTGCGGTGTTGGGTTATTAAAACGCCACTCGCACTCCTTCAAAAACAGCTCAAAATTAGCCTTTGGAACACCGTTA
>JAVKLV010000042.1:0-15850 GCA_031538905.1 Methylotenera sp.
GTACGCCTTGGCTTCACCACCAAATTTTTTTGACAGAATTGTAGTAATCGCCGCCGTAAGCGTCGTCTTACCATGGTCAACGTGACCAATCGTGCCTACGTTAACGTGCGGTTTGGTACGCTCAAATTTACCTTTTGCCATGATTGTTTCCTTTTATTCAAACTTAAAATGATAATGAGTTAAGCAATAGTCAGCTTATTTTTTATTGATAATAGCTTCAGCCACATTTCTTGGCGCTTCGGTGTAATGCTTAAACTCCATGCTGTAACTTGCACGGCCTTGTGAAAGCGAACGTACAACGGTTGAATAACCAAACATCTCAGCCAATGGCACTTCGGCACGAATAACTTTGCCAGTAGCATTATCTTCCATGCCCTGAATCATGCCACGACGAGATGACAAGTCACCCATCACATCCCCCATGTAATCTTCTGGAGTTTCAACCTCAACAGCCATCATTGGCTCAAGCAGAATGGGGTCAGCCTTACGCATACCATCTTTAAAGCCAATTGAAGCGGCCATCTTGAAAGCGTTTTCGTTTGAGTCAACATCATGGTAAGAACCATCAAACAAAGTAACCTTCACATCCACTACCGGAAAGCCCGCCAACACACCCGCTGGAATTGTTTCACGCAAACCCTTTTCAACAGCAGGAATAAACTCACGAGGAACAGTACCGCCTTTAATTGCGTCTACAAACTCAAAGCCCTTGCCAGCTTCATTTGGCTCCATTTTCAACCAAACATGACCGTACTGACCTTTACCACCAGATTGCTTAACAAACTTACCTTCAACCTCAACCATTTTTTTAATAGCTTCACGATAAGCTACTTGAGGTGCACCAACATTAGCCTCAACATTAAACTCACGCTTCATACGGTCCACCAAAATCTCAAGGTGCAACTCACCCATACCAGAGATAATAGTTTGATTTGTTTCTTCATCAGTCTTAACACGGAATGATGGATCTTCTTGAGCTAAGCGATTTAAAGCGATACCCATTTTTTCTTGGTCAGCTTTAGTTTTTGGCTCAACCGCTACGTGAATAACAGGCTCCGGGAAAACCATGCGCTCTAAAATAATCTCTGTATTAAGCGCGCACAAAGTATCACCTGTAGTCGCCTCTTTTAAACCTACCGCAGCCGCAATATCTCCAGCGCGAACCTCATCAATCGGCTCACGCGTATTAGCGTGCATCTGAACAATACGACCAATACGCTCTTTTTTACCCTTAATAGGGTTATAAACAGTATCACCCGCATTCACAACGCCTGAATATACGCGGAAGAATATCAACTGGCCCACAAATGGATCAGTCATAATTTTAAATGCCAAGGCTGAGAATTTTTCATCATCAGAAGCCTTTAGGCGAATTTCTTTACCATCACCATCTTCAGCTTTTGTGTCTGGAATATCAGTAGGAGCAGGCATCAGCTCGATAACTTTATCCAACATCGCTTGAACGCCTTTATTTTTAAAGGCAGAACCGCACATCATAGGCACAATTTCTGAAGCAATTGTACGCGTACGCAGACCTAAAAGAATGTCAGCCTCTGACAACTCACCTTCTTCAAGGTATTTATTCATCAACTCTTCATTAGCCTCAGCTGCCGCTTCAACCATGTTTTCACGCCACTTTTCGCACTCAGCTTTCAAGTCAGAAGGAATATCACGGTAATCAAATTTCATACCTTGTGATGCTTCATCCCAAAAAATAGCCTTCATTTTAATCAAATCAACAACACCTTCAAATTTTTCTTCTGCGCCGATTGGCACTTGCAAAGGTACAGGGTTTGCTTTAAGGCGCGCACGCATTTGATCGTATACTTTAAAGAAATTAGCGCCAGCGCGGTCCATTTTATTGACAAACGCCAAACGAGGAACCTTGTATTTATTAGCCTGACGCCAAACTGTTTCTGACTGAGGCTGAACACCACCAACCGCACAATACACCATGCAGGCACCATCTAAAACACGCATCGAACGCTCTACTTCAATAGTAAAGTCAACGTGACCAGGAGTATCAATAATGTTAATACGATGCTGATCGAACTGACCTGCCATCCCTTTCCAAAAGCAAGTAGTAGCCGCAGAGGTAATAGTAATACCACGCTCCTGCTCCTGCTCCATCCAGTCCATCGTTGCAGCACCATCATGCACTTCACCGATTTTATGGTTAACGCCTGTATAAAACAGAATGCGTTCTGTCGTAGTTGTTTTGCCTGCATCAATGTGTGCAGAAATACCAATGTTACGGTAGCGATTAATTGGGGTTTGACGTGCCACGCTTGTTACCTTTACTTAAATGAACTTTATTTTTAAAGAACAATTGAACCTAAATTACCACTTAGGTCAGCTGGTTTTGCAATCAAATTCGGTTAATTTAGAACCTGAAGTGCGAGAATGCTTTATTTGCTTCTGCCATACGGTGAACTTCTTCACGCTTCTTCATCGCCGATCCTCGACCTTCAGAAGCTTCAATCAACTCGGCAGCCAAACGCAACCCCATTGATTTCTCACCACGTTTACGCGCCGCATCACGCATCCAGCGCATCGCCAAAGCACTACGGCGATTCGGACGAACCTCAACGGGAACTTGATAGTTAGCGCCACCAACGCGGCGACTCTTAACCTCAACCAAGGGACGCAAATTTGACAATGCAAGCGTAAAAACCTCTAAAGCATCTTTGCTTGTTTTTGCAGTAATTTGATCAAATGCACCGTACAAAATACGCTCAGCCACAGACTTTTTTCCACCTGTCATGAGCACATTTACAAATTTTGAAACTTCTTGACTTCCAAATTTTGGATCTGGAAGAATGTTACGTTTGGGGACTTCTCTACGTCTTGGCATGATGTTCTCTATTCTATTAAATTGATTTTGCTAGCAAATACATTAGCAAGGCATTTCAGCCGCTCAAATACACACACGAGGCAACAAATTACAAAAAGTAACTATGCGGCCTTACCTGCTTTAGGGCGTTTAGCACCATATTTAGAACGTGACTGCTTACGATCTTTAACGCCAGCCGTATCCAAGCTACCACGTACCATATGGTAACGCACACCTGGCAAGTCCTTTACACGACCACCACGCAACAATACCACGCTATGCTCTTGCAAGTTATGACCCTCGCCGCCGATGTAACTAATCACCTCATAGCCATTGGTTAAGCGCACTTTTGCAACTTTACGCAAAGCCGAGTTAGGTTTTTTTGGTGTTGTTGTATACACACGAGTACACACACCACGTTTTTGTGGACAAGACTCAAGTGCTGGCACCTTGCTTTTTGTGACCACTTTAGCGCGTGGCTTGCGTATTAACTGATTGATGGTTGGCATTGCCTTAATCCCTAATAATGAGGCCATTTACATAACAGCCTCAAAAACACTTTATTAAAATTTCGCAAAAAAACCAAAGTAGCTTTGCCTTGAATAGACATTATAGCTACCCTGAAAAACCGAACATTCTATTTAGCACGACTTTTGTTGTCAAGCCTTAAATTGTTTGATTTGATTCTGCACCTTCTTCGCTTATTGCCTCAACAGCCAAAACTTCGCTCACGTGAGGCTCTACATGAGAAGCTACCGCAGCACGCTTACGCGCATCATGATAGGCTAAACCTGTACCTGCTGGAATCAAGCGACCAACAATAACGTTTTCTTTCAAGCCACGTAAGTCATCACGTTTACCCAATATAGCAGCTTCTGTCAGTACGCGTGTTGTTTCTTGGAAAGAAGCCGCAGAAATGAATGAATCCGTAGACAGCGAGGCTTTTGTAATACCAAGCAATACGTATTCAAATTCTGCAGGGCGCTTATTCTGCGCAATCACTGCTTCGTTTTCAGCCAACAAATCAGCGCGCTCAACTTGCTCGCCCATGATAAAGCTCGTGTCACCTGCATCTGTTACACGCACACGACGCAACATTTGACGAACAATCACTTCGATGTGTTTATCGTTAATTTTTACACCTTGCAAACGGTAGACATCTTGCACCTCATCAATAATATAGCGCGCTAATGCTTCGCGACCTTGTAAACGCAAAATATCTTGCGGCTCTGCAGGACCATCCACAATACTTTCGCCTTTTGTCACCACTTGACCGTCATGCGCTGTTACGTGCTTATCTTTAGGAATCAAGAATTCGCTCGTCACGCCATCTAAATCAGTAATCACTAAACGTTGTTTACCTTTAGTGTCTTTGCCGAATGAAACCGTCCCTGTCACCTCAGCCAACATACCTGCATCTTTTGGTGAGCGCGCTTCAAAGAGCTCAGCAACACGCGGAAGACCCCCGGTAATATCACGAGTTTTTGATGATTCTTGTGGGATACGCGCAAGCACTTCACCCACGCCAACTTCTTGACCGTCTTTCACCGTGATAATGCAACCTAACTGGAATGTCGTATTCACCGATTGCTCTGAACCTGTAATTTTAACCTCAAGACCGTTTGCATCTAAGAGTTTAACCTGTGGACGCAAGCCTTTAGTTTGCCCAGCACGTTGTTTAGGATCAATCACTACGAGTGATGACAAACCCGTCACATCGTCGATTTGTTTTGCAACGGTAATACCCTCTTCTACGTTTTCAAATTTAATTTGACCAGCGTATTCAGTAATAATTGGGCGAGTATGCGGATCCCATGTTGCAATTGCCTGACCTGCTTTGACTGGTTTCCCATCAGTAATTTGCAACGTTGCGCCGTATGGCACTTTATGACGCTCGCGCTCACGACCATTCTCGTCAGCAATAATCACTTCACCATTACGCGAAATCACCACTTGCTCGTTACGTGCGTTAGTGACGTAACGCATGGTAGAAGTGAAATTCAGCACACCGTTAGATTTTCCCTCAACTTGCGACACTGAAGCTGCCCGCGAAGCCGCACCGCCAATGTGGAAGGTACGCATCGTTAATTGTGTGCCTGGCTCACCAATTGACTGCGCTGCAATCACACCAACAGCCTCGCCCATGCTAATGAGCTTGCCACGACCTAAATCGCGACCATAACATTTAGCACAAATACCGTAGCGTGTATCGCAGGTTAATGCAGTACGCACTTTCACTTCATCAATGCCAAGCGCGTCAAGATGCTCCACTTCGTCTTCACCCAACAAAGTACCTGCTGGATAAATCACTTCTTGACTCTCAGGATTAATCACATCCAATGCGGCAGTACGACCCAAAATACGATCATGCAAAGGCTCAATAACCTCGCCACCTTTAACCAAAGCTTTAGTCACCAAACCATCACTTGTTCCGCAATCAGCTTCAGTCACAACTAAATCTTGCGTGACATCGACCAACCTTCTTGTTAAGTAACCTGAGTTAGCTGTTTTTAATGCGGTATCGGCCAAGCCCTTACGAGCACCGTGGGTTGAAATAAAGTATTGCAATACGTTTAAGCCGTCACGGAAGTTTGCTTTAATCGGCGTTTCAATAATAGAGCCATCAGGTTTTGCCATTAAGCCGCGCATACCAGCTAATTGACGAATCTGCGCTGCAGAGCCGCGCGCACCAGAGTCAGCCATCATGTAAATCGCATTAAATGACTCTTGACGAAGCGCTTTGCCTGACTTGTCTTTGACCTGCTTACCATGCGCATCTAAGACATCTTCTTCTTTCAATTGCTTCATCATCGCATCGGCAACTTTATCACTTGCGCGACCCCAAATATCCACCACTTTATTGTAGCGCTCGCCTTGCGTAACCAAGCCTGAAACGTACTGATCTTCAATTTCTTTCACTTCAGATTCAGCCGCAGCAATCAATGCACCTTTTTCTTTTGGCACTAACATATCGTTAATGCTGATAGAAATACCCGCTTTTGTGGCGTATGAGTAACCTGCATCTTTTAGTTTGTCGGCAAAAATAACCGTTTCACGAATGCCTACTTTACGGAATGAAGCATTGATTAGCTTAGAAATTTCTTTTTTCTTTAATGCTTTATCAAGGTTGCTGTAAGCCAATCCTGCTGGCAATATCTGCGACAACAAGGCGCGCCCTACTGTGGTTTCATAACGCTTAGTTTTTTCGGTTTTAACGCCGTCTAAATCAAGCTCGTATTCTTTGATTCGCACAGTAATTTTCGCGTGAATATCAATTAAACCCTGATCAAACACGCGTTGCACTTCTTTAACATCAGCAAAGCGCATACCTTCACCACGGGCGGCAACTCTTTCACGCGTCATGTAGTAAAGACCCAGCACGATATCTTGAGAGGGCACAATAATAGGCTCACCATTGGCCGGTGAAAGTACGTTATTTGAAGCCAGCATCAGCGTGCGCGCTTCCATTTGCGCTTCTAAGCTCAATGGAACGTGAACCGCCATTTGGTCACCGTCAAAGTCAGCGTTAAATGCCGCACAAACCAAAGGATGCAATTGAATAGCTTTTCCTTCAATCAAGATAGGCTCAAATGCTTGGATACCCAAACGGTGCAAGGTAGGCGCACGGTTTAATAACACTGGATGCTCGCGGATAACATCCTCGAGAATATCCCAGACTTCTGGTCCTTCTTCTTCTACTTTTTTCTTAGCAGCTTTGATTGTGGTTGCAATGCCCAACACTTCTAATTTATGGAAAATAAATGGCTTAAATAACTCCAAAGCCATTTTTTTAGGTAATCCACATTGATGCAACTGCAATTGAGGACCCACCACAATCACTGAACGACCTGAGTAATCCACACGCTTACCCAACAAGTTTTGACGGAAACGACCGCCCTTACCTTTAATCATGTCGGCCAGTGACTTAAGTGGGCGCTTATTAGCACCTGTCATCACTTTGCCGCGACGACCATTATCCAACAATGAGTCTACCGCCTCTTGCAACATACGTTTTTCATTACGCACAATAATTTCAGGCGCTTTTAATTCTAACAAGCGTTTTAAACGGTTGTTACGGTTAATCACACGGCGATATAAATCATTCAAATCTGAAGTTGCAAAACGTCCACCATCCAATGGCACCAATGGACGCAACTCAGGTGGCAATACCGGCAAGATTTCTAAAATCATCCACTCTGGCTTAATGCCAGATTTTTGAAATGCCTCTAACACTTTTAAGCGTTTAGCAATTTTTTTGATTTTAGCCTCAGATCCAGTTGCTCCTAGCTCTTGACGTAAAGTGACCACTTCATTTTCGATATTCATGGTGCGCAATAACTCACGTACTGCCTCAGCCCCCATGACCGCAGTGAACTCATCACCGTACTCTTCTACTTTTGCCAAATAATCATCTTCAGTCAACAACTGACCTCGGGTAAGTGGCGTCATACCAGGATCGACCACAATAAAGGCTTCAAAGTACAATACACGCTCAATATCACGCAAAGCGATATCTAACACCATGCCTAAGCGGCTTGGCAGTGATTTTAAAAACCAAATATGTGCAACTGGTGAAGCCAAGTCAATATGACCCATGCGCTCACGACGCACTTTAGACAACGTCACCTCGACGCCACATTTCTCACACACAACGCCACGATGCTTTAAGCGCTTATATTTACCGCATAAGCACTCATAATCTTTTATTGGACCAAAGATTTTTGCGCAAAACAAGCCATCACGTTCTGGCTTAAATGTACGGTAGTTAATCGTTTCCGGCTTTTTAACCTCGCCATATGACCATGAACGGATTTTTTCAGGTGAGGCAAGTGCAATTTTAATTACATCAAACTCTTCTTTTTGCGTTACCTGTTTAAATAAATCTAATAGAGCTTTCAAGTCAGTTCCCCTTACAATGCACCCTCTTAAAAGAGCGCATATCTATAGTTTAATTACGGTCTAGGTCAATATCGATAGCGAGTGAACGAATTTCTTTCACCAGTACGTTAAATGACTCTGGTACGCCTGCATCAATTTTATGCTCACCTTTAACAATGCTTTCATATACCTTTGTACGACCCGTTGCATCATCAGACTTAACTGTGAGCATCTCTTGCAAGGTGTATGAAGCACCATAAGCCTCAAGCGCCCAAACCTCCATCTCACCGAAACGCTGACCACCAAACTGCGCTTTACCGCCCAAAGGCTGTTGCGTCACAAGAGAATAAGGACCCGTTGAGCGTGCGTGCATTTTGTCATCTACCAAGTGATGCAATTTCAATACGTGCATATAACCCACCGTAACAGGACGCTCAAAAGCATCACCCGTACGCCCATCAAACAATGTAACTTGCGTTTTACCCGCATGGAATTGCAATTGCTTAGTGCGAGCCGCATCATCAGGATAAGCTAAATCAAGCATAGCTTTAATGTCAGATTCTGCCGCGCCATCAAACACCGGCGTTGCAAACGGCACACCGTTAGTTAAATTGCGCGCTAACTCGAGCACCTCGGCATCACTCAGTGACTTAATATCCTCTTTTTTACCTGTGCTGTCATTGTATATTTGACCAAGAAATTTGCGGATTTCAGCCACTTTTGCTTCTTCACGCAACATTTCATCAATACGCAAGCCCAAGCCTTTAGCAGCCCAGCCCAAGTGAACCTCTAAAATCTGACCGATATTCATACGTGATGGAACACCTAATGGATTCAACACAATATCCATTGGCGTACCATCGGCCATATGTGGCATATCTTCTACCGGACAGATTTTTGAAATTACCCCTTTATTGCCATGACGACCAGCCATTTTGTCGCCCGGCTGAATACGACGTTTAACCGCCAAGTAAACTTTAACCATTTTTTGCACGCCTGCAGGCAACTCATCACCTTGCGTCAATTTACGTTTTTTCTCATCAAATTTACTGTCGAAGTTTACACGGGCTTGCGCCAAGCTGTCTTTCAATTGCTCTAACTGACGCGCAGCATCTTCATCGCTCAGGCGAATATCAAACCAGTCATAACGACCCACTGAATCTAAGTATTCCGCCGTTAAAGTATCACCTTTTTTCAGCTTATTTGGTCCGCCAGTCGTTGCTTTACCTTCAATCAAACGACGAATACGACCAAACGTATCGTCTTCAACAATACGCATCTGATCGGCCAAATCTTGCTTATAGTGGGTTAATTGATCGTCGATAATTTGCTCTGCGCGCGAGTCACGGTCCAAACCCTCACGCGTAAACACTTGAACATCAATTACCGTGCCGCTCATGCCAGAAGGCACGCGCAATGACGTATCTTTAACATCAGAGGCTTTTTCACCAAAAATTGCACGCAATAACTTCTCTTCTGGCGTCAGCTGCGTTTCACCTTTGGGCGTCACTTTACCTACCAAAACATCGCCCACTTCAACATCGGCACCAATATAAATAATGCCGGTTTCATCTAAACGACCTAACATACGCTCGCTTAGGTTTGAAATATCTTGGGTGATTTCTTCTGGGCCTAATTTTGTATCACGCGCCACGACCGTGAGTTCTTCAATATGAATTGAAGTGTACCGATCATCAGCCACAACACGCTCTGAAATTAAAATCGAGTCCTCGTAGTTATAGCCATTCCAAGGCATAAAACCTACCAGCATATTTTGGCCTAAAGCCAATTCACCCATATCTGTTGAAGCACCATCGGCAATCACATCACCACGTGCCAATTTATCGCCCACGCGAACTAACGGACGCTGATTGATGTTCGTGTTTTGGTTTGAACGTGTGTATTTAGTGAGATTGTAAATATCAACCCCCACTTCACCATCTTTTGCTTCATCATCATTCACACGAATCACAATACGCCCAGAGTCAACGTAATCAACCACACCGCCACGGCGTGCTTGCACAGTTGTACCAGAGTCAACAGCCACGGTACGCTCAATCCCTGTACCCACTACGGCTTTTTCAGCACGCAAACAAGGTACCGCTTGGCGCTGCATATTAGCACCCATCAATGCACGGTTCGCATCATCGTGCTCTAAGAATGGAATTAACGAAGCGGCAACCGACACAATTTGCCCTGGGGCAACGTCCATGTACTGAACACGGTCAGGTTGCGTCATGGTGAACTCATTATGATGTCGTGAAGAAATCAAATCTTCAACAAATACATTCTTTGCGTCTAAATCACTATTCGCCTGGGCAATGAGGTATTGGCTTTCTTCAATTGCCGAGAGGTAATCAATCGTATTAGATACCTTATTGCCTTCAACGCGACGATACGGGGTTTCTAAAAAGCCATATTCATTGGTGCGCGCGTATAAAGCCAATGAGTTAATCAAACCAATATTAGGACCTTCAGGCGTTTCAATGGGGCACATGCGTCCATAGTGAGTCGAATGAACGTCACGCACCTCAAAGCCGGCACGCTCACGCGTTAAGCCGCCAGGACCCAATGCTGAAATACGACGCTTATGCGTAATCTCAGATAAAGGATTAGTTTGATCCATAAACTGTGACAATTGGCTTGAGCCAAAAAACTCACGAATCGCACTTGAAACAGGTTTAGCATTGATTAAATCATGCGGCATTAAATTATCTGATTCAGCTTGCGACAAACGCTCTTTAACCGCACGCTCAACCCGCACCAAGCCAGTGCGGAACTGGTTTTCAGTCAACTCACCTACCGAACGAATACGGCGATTGCCCAAATGATCAATGTCATCAATCTCACCGCGCCCATTGCGCAATTCTAACAAAACGCCAATCACAGCCAGAATGTCATCATTGGAAAGAATGCCGTCGCCTTCAGCACCGCGCGGCCCTACCTTCTCATAAAAACGACGAATCCAGTTTGATTGACGCTCTTCTGCTTTTTCTGGAAATGCGCGACGGTTAAATTTCATACGACCAACACGAGATAAATCATATCGGTCTTCATTAAAGAATAAACCTTGGAATAGCGCCTCAACAGACTCTTCAGTCGGGGGCTCTCCAGGGCGCATCATCCGATAAATAGCGACACGAGCACTGTATTGATCAGGAATTTCATCAATGCGCAAAGTTTGCGAAATATAATCACCGTGGTCTAAATCATTAGAATAAAGCGTGCTAATTTCACCCACTTTGGCTTCTAATAATTTTTCTAATAATGCCTCTGTAATTTCCTCATTAGCATTGGCAATCACTTCACCCGTACTTTTATCAACAACATTAGTTGCTATCGCACGACCCAAAATAAAGTCTTGCGATACTGCAATTTTACTTACCCCAGCTTTTTCTATATCGCGAATATGTTTTACAGTAATCCGCTTATCTTTAGCAACCAAGACTGTCCCATCTTTAGCAACAATGTCAAACTTGGCCATCTCACCACGCAAACGATCTGGAACCAAGGTAAATTCAACGCCTTTAGCGCTTAAATTAAAGGTGTCAAAATCAAAAAAAGTGGCGATAATTTGCTCTGGCGTATAACCCAAAGCCTTCAACAAAATGCTGACCGGCATCTTACGGCGACGATCAATACGGAAATACAAATAATCTTTTGGGTCAAACTCAAAATCTAGCCATGAGCCACGATAGGGAATAATACGCGCTGAGAATAACAACTTACCCGAGCTGTGTGTCTTACCACGATCATGCTCAAAAAATACGCCTGGACTACGGTGTAACTGAGAAACAATCACACGCTCTGTACCGTTAATCACAAATGAGCCATTTTCAGTCATCAACGGCAACTCGCCCATATAAACTTCTTGCTCCTTCACCTCTTTTACCGTTGGCTTTGAGGCCTCTTTATCCATAATGGTTAAGCGCACTTTTACGCGCAGCGGGGCCGCATAAGTTAAGCCGCGTTGCTGGCATTCTTTAACATCAAATGGCTCCGCACCTAATTGATAGCTCACATAATCTAAGCGCGCATTGCCAGAGTGGCTCAAAATAGGAAAAACAGAAGAAAAAGTTGACTGCAAACCATCATCCGTACGCTTATCAGCAGGCACATCAGCTTGCAAGAATGCTTTGTAAGACTCTAATTGCATTGCAAGCAAATAAGGAATTTCTTGAACACTTTCACGTTTAGCAAAACTTTTACGAAGGCGTTTTTTTTCGGTAAAGGAATAGCTCATTGCATCTCCTAGTATTTGAGGGCAGAAATTAAAATACTTGGTCATAGCAATGAACTACAAACCGTGTAAAAGTATTTTTATTTCTAACTTCAGGTTTAAATACAAAATTAAATTACATTTGGTTACATTTTTTTACGCCACCAAAAACGGCGAAGGCCGACGGTTTCCCGTCAGCCTAAATCACACTAAAACGAATGGCTTACTTAAGTTCGCCAGTAGCGCCAGCTTCAATCAATTTTTTCAATGCTGCATCAGCATCTGCTTTTGAAACGCCTTCTTTAACTGCTTTAGGCGCGCCATCAACCAAGTCTTTCGCTTCTTTCAAGCCCAATCCTGTGATTTCACGCACAGCTTTAATCACGCTCACTTTTTGTTCGCCAGCGCCTGTCAACATCACAGTAAATTCTGTTTGCTCAGCTGCTGCTGCTGCTGGAGCGCCTGCGCCACCACCAGCAGCTACTGCAACCGCCGCCGCCGATACGCCAAATTTTTCTTCAATTTCTTTAATGAATGCTGTCAAGTCTAAAACTGACATTTTGCCTACTGCATCTAAGATGTCTGCATTTGTAATTGCCATTTTGATATTCCCTAAAATTAAATAATGTTAGTCATGTAAGTAGCTTGGTGTATTAAGCGGCTTCTTTTGCATCACGAATTGCCGCCATCGCACGTGCGAATTTGGTTGGCACTTCGTTAAGCGTACGCGCAAATTTAGCAAGCAACTCTTCACGACCCAAGATTGAAGCTAAGGCTTGTACGCCCGCCACATCCATCAATTGATTTGGAACCGCACCTGCTTTGATGATAAATTTATCGTTCGCTTTAGCAAAATTATTTAATACTTTTGCCGCAGCCACTGGATCTGTTGAAATACCAAACACCAATGGACCCACCATGCTGTCAGCTAAAGCTGAAAACGCCGTACCCTCAACCGCGCGGCGCACTAATGTATTTTTCAATACACGTAGATACACGCCCGATTTTCTGGCATCAGCCCGCAAGGCGGTCATATCTGCTACACCCATACCGCGGTATTCAGCCAAAACAATTGCCTGCGCCTGCACAACTTGTGCGCTAACTTCAGCAACTACCGCTTTTTTCTCTGTAAGATTTAGACTCAAAGCCTTCTCCTTCCGTTAAAATCTCTGCGTCAGCAACCAAATGTCACTAAATCAGAATACGTCCTTAGCGACAAGCCATGAAAGCCAATCACTAAAAACCCTTTTACGGCGACCTTTTATCAGGAATGAACCTGCTTATGGATACGCCATCTGCGTAGGATTTAGCAAATTCAAGACAGAGGTTAAAGCGCAATGCACTTAGAACAGCACTTTATCACCCATCTTCAAATCACTTACATTAAGCTTTGATGCACCTACGGTCTTTGATAACCTCATTCTTATAGTGAATTGTATTACCTACATATCACTAATCGAAAAATGAGCCAAAGCCCTTTGGATTCGACTTTATTTCAAGCCAAATCATCATTTTTTAAGCAACTAAACTCGCCTGATCTACACGCACACCAGCACCCATTGTGCTAGAAATAGACAGCTTTTTGAGGTACACGCCTTTAGTTGACGCTGGCTTAGCCTTATTTAAAGCATCAACTAGCGCTAATAAATTACCTTGCAACTGCTCAACAGAAAAAGAAGCACGACCAATGGTGCAATGCACAATACCACCCTTATCAGTACGATATTGGACTTGGCCAGCCTTTGCGTTTTTAACAGCAGTCGCCGCATCCGCAGTCACCGTACCTACTTTTGGGTTAGGCATTAAACCACGAGGACCCAATACTTGACCCAACGCGCCAACAATACGCATTGCATCAGGCGTTGCAATTACAATATCAAAATCCATTACGCCCGCTTTAACTTGCTCAGCCAAATCTTCAAAGCCAACAATATCAGCGCCTGCTGCTTTTGCGGCCTCAGCCTGAGCGCCTTGAGCGAACACCGCAACACGCGTTGTTTTACCTGTACCATTTGGCAACACCAAAGCGCCACGAACCAATTGGTCAGACTTACGCGCATCAATACCTAAATTTACGACAGCATCGATTGACTCGTTAAATTTAGCCGTAGCATTTGCTTTAACTAAAGTTAAACCATCGACAATTGGATACAGCTTATTGCGGTCAACTTTTGCGCGCAGCGCATCAATTCTTTTAGCCATCTTACACTCCCTCCACTTCGATACCCATGCTACGCGCACTACCTGCAATCGTGCGTACCGCAGCATCCATATCTGCCGCAGACAAGTCAGCTTGCTTTGTTTTAACAATATCTTCCGCTTGAGCGCGAGTAATTTTGCCTACTTTATCTGTATGTGGGCGCGCAGAACCTTTAGTGATGCCCGCTGCCTTTTTAATCAAGATAGTTGCTGGAGGAGACTTCATCACAAATGTGAAGCTCTTATCAGCGAATGCCGTAATCACGACTGGAATTGGCAAACCAGGCTCAACACCTTGAGTTGCAGCATTGAACGCTTTACAGAATTCCATAATGTTTAAACCACGCTGACCCAAAGCAGGGCCAACGGGAGGACTTGGATTGGCTTTACCTGCAGGAATTTGCAGTTTAATGTAGCCAATGACTTTTTTTGCCATGGTATAACTCCTAAAATGGGTACAAGCGCTAAATCATTAGCTCCCCGTTAAATAAAACGACAACTAAACTTCTTTTTCGATTTGACTAAATTCCAATTCAACAGGAGTTGAACGACCAAAAATAGCCACAGAAACGTGTAATTTGTTTTTCTCGTAATTGACATCTTCAACATTACCTGAAAAATCTTTGAACGGACCATCAATAATTCGCACAGACTCGCCTTTTTCAAAGGTAAGTTTTTGAGTTGGATTACTTTTACTATCATCAATGCGCTGCAAGATGATATCAACTTCCTTATCTTTAATTGGCGTAGGCTTTTGTGCACTGCCGCCAATAAAGGCAGTGACACGCGGCGTACTTTTAACCAAATGCCAACTTTCATCAGTCATCTGCATTTGAACCAAAACATAGCCAGGGTAAAGCTTACGCTCTGAGATAGCTTTTTGACCAGCCTTCATCTCAATTACCTCTTCAATAGGCACTAAAATTTGACCAAACTGATCTTGTAAGCCAGCACGAACAACGCGCTCCTCCAAGCTTTTTTGCACAGACTTTTCAAAACCAGAAAATGCTTGCACCGCGTACCATTTCATACTCATTACGCGCTCCGTCCCATTAACCACTGCACCATAAATGCAAATCCAATATCAATTACAGCCAAAAATGCAGCAACAATCAAAACCAAAACAAACACAATCATCGTGGTTTGTATGGTTTCTTGACGGGTTGGCCACACAACCTTACGGGCTTCAGTAAGAGATTCACCCAAAAAAACCAGTGATTTCTGACCAACAGGCGTCGTCCATAGCACAGCAACAGCCGCAGCTAGCCCTGCAAGTACAGTAATTATACGCAATACTGCAGCACGGTCTGCCAGCAGATAAAATCCTGCAATTCCCGCAGTAAGCAACAAAAATGCTGCTAACAACTTAATTCTGTTGATCATCATCTACTTTATTAGCTTTCATTTAGCACAAAAGCACTCTATTAAATTTGGCAGGCCAAGAGGGTCTCGAACCCCCAACCCTCGGTTTTGGAGACCGATACTCTACCAATTGAGCTATTGGCCTGTAATTTAGGCTTCATATCAAAGCCCCTTAACCCAAAAAGCTACGCCGGGTTGTGAGCGTAGCTTTCTACTTACACCAAACAACTATTCAATAATTTTAGCAACGACACCAGCACCCACGGTGCGACCACCCTCACGAATAGCAAAGCGCAAGCCCTCTTCCATCGCAATCGGTGAAATCAATGTCACAGTGATAGAAACATTATCACCCGGCA
>JAVKLV010000043.1:0-6273 GCA_031538905.1 Methylotenera sp.
AATCTCAGTAGCTGGTGGCGTTAAAGCGGCTACTACTGCACAAGTACGTGATGCTGGCGCAACGATTATTGTTGCGGGTGCTGCAATCTACGGCGCTGCTGATCCTGCTGCTGCTGCTGCTGAAATCACAGCGATTGCTCATGGTGGTACTTCAAGTGCTGGTGGCGTTAAAAAATTCCTTCCATGGATTATTGGTGCGGCTGTCTTGGTGTTGTTGATTAACTTAATGAGTGGTCAAAAGCCGCAAACAACAGAAGCTGCAATGCCGGCTGCTACTGAAATGGCACCTGCTGAAGCTACACCTGCACCTGCTGAGGCTGCGCCAGCTCCTGAAGCTGCGCCTGCTCCCGAAGCAGCACCAGCTGCGGCTAAGTAATCTCTTTGGCTGTCTTGAGGAGTTTTTTGTCAACTTCTTAAGTGTGGTTTAAGTGTTATTTAGTATGAGCTTGTCAATATAAAGTCTAGCAAAGATCTCATCTTGCTAGACTTTGTTGTTTTGTAAGGTTGTTTTAGGCAAGTGATTTTTAAAGTGTTGTGGGTTTATAATCTTAAGCTACCTGATCTTCATATGCTTTAGGTTAAGATGTTGGCCTGTCATTGATAGGCATTTTTTTTACGCAACTCAAATTTTATAAGTGATTGATATGCGCACAGCAGAAGTGGTTAGAAATACTTTGGAAACACAAATTACTGTTGCCATTAACTTAGACGGTGTAGGGACTTCGCAATTGCATACTGGCTTAGGTTTCTTGGATCATATGCTAGATCAAATTGCGCGTCATGGCATGATGGATATCCAGGTGAGCGCTCAAGGTGATTTGCATATTGATGCACATCATACCGTTGAAGATATTGGCATTACTTTGGGGCAGGCTTTTGCCAAAGCGGTGGGTGATAAAAAAGGCATACGTCGTTATGGGCATGCTTATGTTCCCTTGGATGAGGCTTTATCGCGCGTTGTGTTGGATATTTCTGGTAGGCCAGGTTTAGCTTTTTCTTGTGAGTTTACACGCGCTACGATTGGCGAATTTGATGTTGATTTAATTTACGAATTTTTTCAAGGTTTTGTTAATCACGCCAATCTTACTTTGCATATTGATAATCTTAAAGGGCATAACGCGCACCATCAGGCTGAAACGATATTTAAAGCTTTTGGCCGAGCATTGCGCGTTGCTGTTGAGCTGGATTCTCGCATGGCGGGCATCATGCCTTCCACTAAAGGAAGTTTATAAGCCTTAATGAGCTTTAATGCTGAACGGGTAGACTCATCAAAGACAGTAGCATGAAAAAAATTGATATCGCGGTGGTTGATTATGGCATGGGTAATTTGTCTTCCGTTTTTAAGGCTTTGACTTATGTTGCGCCACATAAAAATGTATTGATTACAAGTCATGCTGAAGATATAAAAAATGCTGAACGCGTTGTTTTTCCTGGGCAAGGTGCAATGCCTGATTGTATTCGTGGTTTAGACGCAAGAGGGCTGCGAGAGTCAGTCATACAAGCGGCTTCCGATAAGCCATTTTTAGGAATTTGTATTGGCTTGCAAATGTTGTTTGAGCACTCTGAAGAGGGGGATGTTGCCGGCTTGGGCTTGCTTAAAGGTAAGGTTAAGCGCTTTGCTGCAATAGAAATGAAAGATGCTCATGGCAATAAGCTAAAAGTGCCTCATATGGGCTGGAATCAGGTTTATCAAGTGCAAGGTCAACAAGCGCGCGCGCATCCGCTTTGGCAAAACATTGCGCAGGGCGCGCGTTTTTACCATGTTCATAGTTATTATGTGCACCCCTCTGATGACGCTATCGTGTCTGGTTATAGCGAGTATCCCAGTCGATTTGCTTGTGCTTTGGCACAAAATAATTTATTTGCTGTACAGTTTCACCCTGAAAAAAGCGCTTCGGCAGGCTTGCAAATGTTAAGTAATTTCGTAAACTGGTCACCTAGCTAAGTTTTAACTTTAATTATTTTTAGTTGTAAGTTTTTAATCGTTTAACCTCAATTTTTTAAAAAACTCGATATCAAATCATCATGTTAATTATCCCTGCAATTGATCTGAAAGATGGCCACTGCGTTAGGCTAAAACAAGGTTTAATGGAAGAGTCTACAGTGTTTTCTGAAGATCCTGGCGCAATGGCGCGTCATTGGGTTGATCGGGGCGGAAAGCGTCTACATCTGGTTGATCTTAATGGCGCGTTTGCTGGCAAGCCAGTGAATGCGTCTGCAATTAAGTCAATTGTAAGTGCGGTAGGCGGCGAGATTCCCATTCAGCTTGGTGGCGGCATTCGTGATTTGGATACGATAGAGCGTTATTTGGATAATGGTATCGACTACATCATTATCGGCACAGCCGCGGTTAAAAATCCAGGTTTTTTACATGAGGCTTGTGATGCTTTTCCGGGGCAAATTATTGTCGGGCTAGATGCAAAAGAAGGTAAGGTGGCGGTTGATGGATGGTCTAAGTTAACCGGTCATGATGTCATTGATTTGGCAAAAAAATTTGAAGGGTATGGTGTTAACTCAATCGTTTATACTGATATTGGTCGCGACGGAATGCTTACTGGCGTTAACATTGAGGCGACTGTTGCTTTGGCGCAGGCTTTAACTATTCCAGTGATTGCCTCTGGCGGCGTGACTAATTTAGATGATGTGCGTAAGCTTTGCGCAGTGGCGAGCGAGGGTATTATTGGCACAATTACCGGCCGAGCAATTTATGAAGGTCAGCTAGATTTTTCGGCGGCACAAACTTTGGCGGATGAGTTAAGTGCTCGCTAAGCGCATTATTCCTTGCCTTGATGTGACAGATGGGCGTGTTGTTAAGGGTGTTAATTTTCTAGAGTTGCGTGATGCGGGCGACCCAGTAGAAATCGCCAAACGCTATGACGACCAAGGTGCAGATGAGCTCACGTTTTTAGATATCACTGCAAGCTCAGATGATCGCGGTTTAATTTTGCATATTATTGAAAAAGTTGCCTCGCAGGTTTTTATTCCGCTGACCGTTGGTGGCGGTGTGCGTGAAGTTGAAGATGTGCGCCGTTTGTTAAATGCGGGCGCAGATAAAGTGAGCATCAACACTACCGCTGTTTTAAACCCTCAAATGGTGCAAGATGCCACGAGTCGCTTTGGCTCGCAATGTATTGTGGTTGCTATTGATGCAAAAAAAGTAGAGCACCAGGCATTTGAGTGGGAGGTTTTCACCCATGGTGGGCGCAAGCCTACGGGGTTAGACGCGGTAAAGTGGGCAAAATACATGGTGCAGCTAGGGGCGGGAGAGTTGTTAGTCACGAGTATGGATAGAGATGGTACAAAAATAGGTTTTAATAATCGCTTAAATAAAGCGATTTCAGATGCGGTTGATGTGCCTATTATTGCCTCTGGTGGGGTTGGCAATTTACAGCACTTGGTTGATGGTGTAAAAGAAGGTGGCGCGGATGCGGTGCTTGCTGCCAGCATTTTTCATTATGGTGAATATACGGTAAAGCAAGCCAAAGAGTATATGCAAAAAAACGGCATTGAGGTAAGGCTTTGAGCTGGTTAGATGATGTTCGCTGGGATATCAATGGGCTTGTGCCGGTGATTGCCCAGGCGCATGATACGGCTTGTATTTTGATGTTTGCATGGATGAACCGAGAGGCTTTGCAGCTCACTCATGAGACTCAGCAGGTCGTTTATTGGTCGCGTTCACGCAATAAATTGTGGCGTAAAGGCGAAGAGTCTGGTCATGTGCAGCTTGTGCGTGAGATTAGACTCGATTGTGATGAGGACGTTGTGCTGATTAAAGTGGAGCAAGTGGGCGGCATTGCTTGCCATACGGGTCGGCATCATTGTTTTTTTAAAAAATTAGATCATGATGTGTGGCGTATAGATGAGCCTGTTGTTAAAGACCCAGCAGAAATATACGCAACCCCACAGCAGTCTAAAGAAGGCTTGAAAAAGTGAGTGATATTTTAAACCGCTTATCCGAACTATTAGAGCAGCGTAAAAGTGCTGATCCGCAATCATCGTATGTGGCTAAACTCTACTCTAAAGGCATGGACAGCATACTGAAAAAAGTGGGCGAAGAGTCTGCAGAAACCATTATTGCTGCAAAAAATGGTACTCAAGAACAGATTATCTACGAAACGGCTGACTTATGGTTTCACACTTTAGTGATGCTGGCGCACGTTCATTTAAAGCCGCAAGATATTTTGGATGAGTTGGCAAGACGTGAAGGCTTGTCTGGTTTAATAGAAAAAGCTTCAAGACCTCAAGAGAATGAAAAGTGATGAGTGAGCCTTGTATTTTTTGTAAAATTGTTGCGGGGGATATTCCTTCGGCAAAAGTCTATGAAGATGCTGAAATTATTGCATTTCATGACATCAACCCATTAGCAAGTGTACATTTTTTGATCGTCCCTAAGCTTCACGTTGAGAGTTTGGCAAGCTGTGATGCTTCGCATCAGGCGTTGTTGGGTAGGCTGCTTTTATTAGTGCCTAAGCTTGCAAAAGAGCAGGGTTTGGCAGGCTTTAAAACACAGATTCATACTGGCAAAGAGGGTGGGCAAGAAATTTTTCATCTTCATGTGCATGTGCTGGGCGATAAAAAGCCCATGACAGCCTGATTTCATTTATTTTAGGAGAATCAAATGTTTGGATTAAATAGCCCTTTGCATTGGTTAATTGTGTTGTTGATAGTCGTTTTTGTTTTTGGTACTAAAAAAATTAGAAATATAGGCGCAGACTTAGGCGGTGCTGTTAAAGATTTTAAAGATGCAATGAAGGGTGAGCGAGCGCTTGGTAACCAAGAGCCCGCTTCGGGTGGGGCGCTAGAGAATGAAGCGAATAATAAACCCAAACCATAATGTAAGCCGTTAACGTAAGCGCTAAATCGAATGTTTGATGTTTCATTTTCAGAGTTGGTGGTGATTTTCTTTGTTGCGCTTCTTGTTATTGGTCCAGAAAAACTCCCCAAAGTGGCGCGCACCTTAGGGGCACTTGCTGGAAGAATGCAAAGATATATTGCTCAAGTCAAAGAAGAGGTTAATCGAGAGTCGCGATTTCAAGAGCTGCAAGAGTTGCAACAAGAAATTCAAGAAACAGTCAGCAAGGCCACAAGTCAAGTTGAGCGAAGTATTCATAAAAGTCTAGAAGCGACTTCTTCTGCTTTGATAGAGCAGGATTTAGGGGTTGAAAATGTGTCAGAAAATGCACCAAAAAATGCACCAAGTTTAGAGGTGCTATCACTAAAAAAAGAGCTTTTAGCCAAACCTCCCTTAAAAGACCGGGTGTAGCTCCTTTTTTTGCAACAACATCACAATATAAAAAGACTTGCCTTAAGTGACGCCTACCGATCATTTTATTTCACATTTAATTGAGTTAAGAAAACGCTTTTTGCGTATGGTAATAGGCTTTTTTTTAGCTTTCTTAACCTTATTTCCGTTTGCCAATAAAATGTATGTATTGCTTGCGGCGCCATTGTTAAGCAAGTTGCCGGCGGGCGGGCAGATGATCGCAACATCAATTACTACGCCATTTTTTGTACCAATGAAAGTGGCCATGATGACTGCTTTTATTGTTTCGCTGCCGCATACCATGTATCAGACTTGGGCATTTGTTGCTCCGGGGCTTTACTCGCATGAGAAGCGCTTTATGATCCCCATGATTATTTCGAGTAGTGTGTTGTTTCTGGCTGGAATGGCGTTTGCATATTGTGTGGTGTTTCCGGTGATATTTGGCTTTGTTGTAGGTACTGCTCCGAAGGGCGTTGCGGTGATGACGGATATCAGTAATTATTTAGATTTTGTACTGGGCTTGTTTTTTGCTTTTGGTTTGGCTTTTCAGGTGCCTATTGCAGTGGTGATGACAGTGAGATTTTCTTGGCTGAGTGTTGCGCAACTAAGAGAGGCGCGCGGTTATGTTATTGTTGCTGCGTTTGTGATTGGTGCGATATTCACACCGCCTGACATTGTTTCTCAATTTATGCTGGCAATCCCCATTTGGATGCTATTTGAGCTAGGTATTTTGGCGGCATATTTTATCAAACCCAGCACCTAAATCTACATCTTGGCTAGGTTAATTTGTTGAAAGCAGCGCCTTGAAAATGGGAGATCTGCAATTTCTTAAGGTGCTTATGTTTTTTAAGTCGCTTATTTAAATTATTCTTGGGGCTGTCCTAGATAACACATAAAATGTTATAAGGACGTCATGAGAAAGAGCAGATTAAATTCAGCTAAGCAGTCGAGGTTAATTGAACATTTTGTTGCTGGCACAACGGCTAGATGTGCAGCAGATTTGATTGGCG
>JAVKLV010000044.1:0-16814 GCA_031538905.1 Methylotenera sp.
AGCAATTTGCAACAGATTGGCTATGGACATACAATCACGAACGTCCCAATATGGCATTGGGTGGCATGACCCCGAAGCAAAAGTTAGCTTTAGTGGCTTAGTTTCTACTTTTAGCTGCAACTAATAATGGGGGGATTACCCTTAGGCTTGTCTGCTTGGGTTTAATTGACTTGAGGTTGATTGACTTGAGCTTCGTGCATTTGGATTAAGTTGACGGTGTTATATAATTTGAGTTTATTTTTAAATTTAGGGTAAATACATGAAACTCATCACTTTTTTACTTGCAAGCGTATGCGTTTTATCTCTTGGTGCTTGTAAGGCGGAGTCAACAGAACATTCAACATCAACAAAAAAAGCGGCGTCTCAAGCGGCTTTAACAAAAGGAGCATCAGCCATGACTGAAAAAGTAACAGAATTACAAAAAATCGATACGCAACTTGGTACAGGGCGTGAAGCTGAACCTGGCTTTAATGTGACCGTGCACTATACTGGCTGGTTATACGATGCTCAGGCTGAAGGCCATAAAGGTAAAAAATTTGATAGCAGTTTAGACCGTCATCAGCCTTTTGTATTTTTCTTAGGTGGTGGTCAGGTTATTCAAGGTTGGGATGAGGGTTTTGCTGGCATGAAAATCGGTGGCAAACGTACTTTGCTCATTCCGTCAGAAATGGGTTATGGCGCACGTGGTGCGGGCGGCGCTATTCCGCCAAATGCAGATTTGATTTTTGATGTTGAATTATTAGATGTTAAATAAATGCTATTTGATCATAGCCGTTAGCCCTACTTACAAGCGGCTTGTAGTGCGCTTTTTTTGCTAAATCACTCGCTTGATGAGGTGGTTGTAGTTTAAAGTCTTCATGAGTTAAATGAGCGTAAAAAAGCTTATCAGCAGCCACTTACAGGAGAAAGTCATGCAGGTGAAGGTTAAATGGATAGACGGCGTCAGTTTTGTTGGCGAGTCTGAAACAGGTCATGCTGTTGTGTTAGATGGCGCGCCTGAAAATGGCGGACGTAACATTGGTATGCGCCCAATGGAAATGCTCTTGATTGGTATGGGGGCTTGCACGGCGTTTGACGTTGTGACAATACTCAAAAAAGCGCGCCAGCCCATGGCGCGCTGTGTGGCAGAGATTGATGCAACGCGTGCAGATGAAGTGCCTAAAGTATTCACCAAAATTCATGTGCATTTTGTTGTCACTGGTGACAATTTGAATGAAGCTCAGGTGGAGCGTGCAGTGAAGTTATCGGCTGAAAAATACTGCTCTGCCTCAATTATGCTGAGTCGCAGTGTTGAAATTACTCATGATTTTGAAATTAAACCGCTAACGAGTGAATAGACCTAAAACGGCTAAATTGAGACCGTTGCTTTATATTTTCTAAATGAGGCGTGGTGTTGGGAGACGGGTGTATGCGGTGTTTATTTTTCAATAACCACTATTTTCAGCGCTTCTTCATCTTCAAGCAAATTCAATAGCCGATCTACATTGGGGTGTTTGCCCGGGCAGTTTTCTGCATCGGCGGTATGCTCTGCAAATAGGCTCAAGCCTTCAACTGCGGCATCTAATGAAAGCTCTCCATACATACGGTACAAGTGGTAGTAAACTTTAACCGAGCCTTGGCTGCCAGGCTTATTTTCGATCACTCCAACAGAGCGGCCTGCTGCGTTAAAAAGCTCAATAGATTGAACGTGCGAAGCATCGTCTATGGTGTGCAGAATATCGCTAAATTTTTGCATGAGTATTTAAACCTTGTCTTAAAAAAATTGATACGCTGTTCATTTTTGAATGGATAAGCTCAGTAAAATTTACTGACGCAATCAGCGATTAAGCAGTAGCTTGAGCTTTGTTTTTTTGTATTTTGTTGAGTCATACTACCTGCTTTTTGCTTATTTTACGCCTTTTTATTTCGAAGTCGCCTTTTAAAGTGGCACCCTTCATGCTGGTTTTTAAAGTGCTACTCTTAATAATGAGAGGCTCATTTTATTTTTTTGCGTTTTGCTAAAAAAAAATCAGACAAAATTGCCGCACATTCATTTGCCAGCACGCCGCCAGTGACTTCGCTGTGATGATTTAATTTTGGTTCGTTCATTAAATGAACAACACTGCCGCACGCGCCAGTTTTAGCATCGCTCGCCCCATAAATTAAGCGTGCAATTCTTGCTTGTAAAATCGCCCCTGCACACATTGCACAAGGCTCTAGCGTGACGTAAAGAGAGCATCCTGCGAGGCGATAGTTCGCTATATTTTTTGCGGCATCGCGTAAAGCGACCACTTCTGCGTGCGCTGTTGGGTCGTGTGTGGCGATGGGTGAGTTTCTGCCGCGCCCAATAATGAGCCCATTTTTTACAATAATAGCCCCCACTGGCACCTCGCCATTTGCGGCGGCTTCTCGCGCGGCGCTTAATGCCATGTGCATATAATGCTCGTCTGGGTATTGAGTTGTGGTTTCTAAGGCCATATGAGTTAGTAAGATGACGTGATACTTAATGCGGCTAGTGAGCGAGTTTTTTCTTTAAAATCTCATTTACTTGCGTGGGGTTTGCCTTGCCTTTACAGGCTTTCATGGTTTGACCAACCAAGGCATTAAACGCTTTTTCTTTGCCTGCTTTAAATTCAGCCACCATGGCTTGATTGGAAGCTAACACATCATCAATAATTGCTTCAACCGCGCTGCTGTCTGACTCTTGTGCCAATCCTTTAGCCGCAATGATATCGTCGACGCTTCCTTCTTGATGCCAAAGCGCATCAAACACCTGCTTGGCTGCATTGTTAGAAATGGTGTTATCGCTAATGCGCTTTAATAGTTGAGCGAGTTGTTGCGCTTGAATGGGTGAGGCGCTCATACCGATATCAGCTGCATTTAATTTGGCTGCGAGTGCGCCCATCATCCAGTTTGCAGATTGCTTTGCCTCACCCCCTGCATCAACCGTGGCGACAAAATAAGCGGCTAACTCTTGTGAAGCCGTGAGCGCGCTGGCATCGTAGCTAGATAGCCCGTACTGGCTTTGAAAGCGGGCTTTCATGGCTTCTGGAAGCTCGGGCATATGGGCTTTTACAGCATTTTTGTCGGCCTCTGAAATAACGAGCGGCAATAAATCAGGGTCAGGAAAATACCGGTAATCATTCGCCTCTTCTTTGCTGCGCATTGCGCGGGTTTCACCCGTGTCAGGGTTAAATAACACCGTGGCCTGTTGAATTTTTCCGCCATCTTCAAGTGTTTCAATTTGCCAGCGTGTTTCATACTCAATGGCTTGCTGCATAAATTTAAATGAATTTAAATTTTTAATTTCGCGGCGCGTGCCTAGTTTATCTGACCCCTTGGGGCGCACAGACACGTTCACATCGCAGCGAAAACTGCCTTCTTGCATATTGCCATCACAAATGCCTATCCATTGCACTAATTCATGCAATTTTTTGGCATACGCTACGGCCTCGGCCGCTGAGCGCATATCAGGCTCGGTGACGATTTCAAGTAACGGCGTGCCAGCGCGATTTAAGTCAATGCCGCTCATGCCCTCAACAGCGCCATGCACTGATTTGCCCGCGTCTTCTTCTAAATGCGCGCGCGTGATATTGATTACTTTTTCATAAGTTGGATTTTTGCCCGTAGCGGGTACTTGTATCGTGACCGCGCCTTGACCTACCACTGGTAGTTCAAGCTGGCTGATTTGATAGCCTTTGGGCAAGTCTGGGTAAAAATAATTTTTACGTGCAAACACTGAGCGCGGCGCAATATGGGCGTTGATAGCTAAACCAAATTTAATGGCGCATTGCACGGCTTCTTGATTAAGTACCGGCAATACGCCCGGCAGTGCCAAGCTCACTTCACAGGCTTGTGTATTTGGCTCTGCACCGTATTTGACAGAGGTACCTGAAAAAATCTTGGTGTTTGTTTTGAGTTGGGTATGTGTTTCTAACCCAATAACGACTTCCCATTCCATTATCGAATTCCTTCTGGCATTTTCATGTGCCAATCTGTCACTTGTTGATATTGATGCGCCACGTTCAAAATACGTGCCTCATCAAAATAATTGCCAATAATTTGCAAGCCAACGGGCAGTGATACCCCATGTTGAGTGCCCGCAAAACCTGCCGGAATACTCATGCCAGGCAAACCCGCCAAATTAGTGGAAATCGTGTAAATATCTTGCAAATACATGGTGACGGGGTCATCTATTTTTTCACCTGCTTTAAATGCAGTTGAGGGTGCGGCGGGCCCCATGATGACGTCACACTGCTTAAAAGCCTCAACAAAATCTTGGGCGATTAAGCGGCGGATTTGTTGTGCTTTTAAGTAATAAGCGTCGTAATAGCCCGCACTTAGTACGTATGTGCCAATCAAAATGCGACGTTTTACTTCTGCGCCAAAACCTTCGGCACGGCTCTTGTTGTACATCTCGTTTAAGTCGTTGTATTGCGCCGCACGGTGACCGTAACGCACCCCATCATAGCGCGATAAGTTACTCGAAGCTTCGGCCGGAGCGAGTACGTAATAAACAGGAATAGATAAACCAGTGTTTGGTAATGAAATGTCAACGATTTGAGCGCCCAATTTTTTGTATTCATCTATTGCAGCTTCAATGACTTTGCCAACACCAGCTTCTAAGCCTTCAGAAAAATACTCTTTGGGTAAGCCTATTTTTAAGCCTTGCAAAGGTTTGTCTTGAGTTGGGTGAGTAAGTTTGCGGGTGTAATCTTCTTTGTCACGATGCAAGCTCGTTGAGTCGCGCGCATCAAAACCTGCCATCACATTCATCATCAATGCACAGTCTTCTGCGCTTTTCGCCATGGGCCCTGCTTGGTCTAGCGATGATGCAAAAGCAATCATGCCATAGCGTGAAACTACGCCATAAGTAGGCTTTAAGCCCGTGAGTCCGCAAAGTGAGGCAGGTTGACGAATAGAGCCGCCCGTATCTGTGCCAGTTGCAGCTGCGCATAACCTTGCTGCAACCGCCGCTGCACTGCCGCCACTGCTGCCGCCTGGAACGTGATCAAGGCTCCAAGGGTTTTTTACGCCGCCAAAATAACTGGTTTCATTTGATGAGCCCATTGCAAACTCATCCATATTGGTTTTACCCAAATTGATCGCTCCTGCATGATCAAATTGACTGATGATATGAGCATCGTAGGGTGCTATAAAATGAGCAAGCATTTTAGAGCCGCAGGTGGTTGGCCAGTCTTTGGCACAAAAAATGTCTTTTTGCGCAATTGGAATGCCCGTTAAAGGCGTGATGTTGCCACTGGCAATGCGTGCATCAGCGGCTTTTGCTTGCAGCAGGGTTTTGCTTTCATCTTGAGCGATGTAGGCGTTAAGGGTTGGGTTGTATTGCTTTATTCTGTTTAAAAATGTTTGCGTTAATTCAAGGCTGGAAATTTTCTTGGTTTGAAGCATTTCGCCAAGCTGTTTTAAGCTGCTATTGATCATATTTTAAGTCTTAAATTTTAAAGTTTTTACTCAATCACTTTGGGTACAAGGTATAAACCATCTTTAACAGCAGGCTCGGTTGAGCCGTTGCCTAGTTGCGGTGCGTTTTTTTCAAATACGTCGCGTTGATTGGTTTTGCTTATTACGTCTTCGCGCAGGCGCTGGCTAAGGTCTTGGGCGTGCGACATAGGAACGATGCCGCTTGTGTCAACTGCTTGCATTTGCTCGATTAAAGCTAAAATGCCAGTCAATTTGCTCAGCGTACTCGCCGCATCGGCATCGCTCACTTCGATACGAGCTAAATGGGCGACTTTTTTGATGTCTTCAATGCTTAAAGCCATGTTTCATTTATCCAAAATTTAACAGCGATATTTTAAGGTGAAAAAGTGCGTTACTTGGGGTGAATTCTTTTTGTAATTAAGTTGATATTACATCTTAATTTTCAACGCAATATGCGGTATTATACCTGCAATTTTAAAGATACTTTGCTAAAGTTTAATTAAGCATTGTGGTTTGAATTTTAGTGGCACTTAAAATACTTAAATCATTATAATTTTTGCACTCAATCACCTTTACGCTCACTTACAGGCTTTGCGCTTACCCACAGGGAATACATCATGTTTGGTTTTATAACGAGTTATTTTTCAAACGATCTTGCCATTGACTTAGGCACGGCAAACACGCTGATTTACTCTCGAGGTAAAGGCATTGTGTTAAATGAGCCCTCGGTGGTTGCCATTCGTCTTGAAGAAGGCGGCTTGGGCGGAAAAAAAATCTTACTTGCGGTGGGGGCTGAAGCCAAAGGTATGCTCGGCCGCTCCCCTGCTAACATTCAGGCCATTCGCCCAATGAAAGATGGCGTGATTGCTGACTTTACCATTACCGAACAAATGCTTAAATACTTTATCCGCCGCGTGCATGATGCGCGCTGGTTTTCACCAAGTCCTCGTATTATTGTGTGTGTGCCTGTGGGGTCAACGCAGGTTGAGCGCCGTGCGATTAAAGAATCTGCCGAACGAGCAGGGGCCAAGCAGGTGTTTCTCATTGAAGAGCCTATGGCGGCGGCAATTGGAGCTGGTATGCCAATTTCAGAGGCAACAGGCTCAATGGTCGTTGATATTGGCGGGGGGACGACTGAAGTGGGGGTGATTTCGCTTGGTGGTATTGTGTACGCTAAATCTGAGCGCGTGGGCGGGGATAAATTTGACCAAGTCATTATTGATTACATTCGTCGCAATTATGGTATGCAAATTTCAGAACCTACCGCTGAAAACATTAAAAAAACGATTGGCTCTGCTTTTCCTGGATCCACTTTATTAGAGATGGAGGTAACGGGGCGCAATCTTGCAGAAGGCTTGCCTCGTAAATTTACCATTTCTAGCAATGAGATTTTAGAAGCGTTGACTGAGCCTTTAAATGCAATTATTGGTGCAGTTAAATCGGCGCTTGAAAAAACCCCACCAGAGCTTGGCGCTGATATTGCCGAAAAAGGCATGGTGTTGACAGGCGGCGGTGCTTTATTGCGTAACTTAGATAGATTGCTTGTTGAGGAAACAGGTTTGCCGGTGATTATTGCTGAAGATCCTCTAACTTGTGTTGCGCGCGGTTGTGGCATGGCTTTGGAGCAAATGGATCAACTGGGCAATATATTCGCCTCTGAATAGTAGCTTGCGAGCGACTTGGTATTTAAAGTCCGATACCTAATGCTCGATGGTGTAATGAACTCGCATGGTCAGCTTGGTAATTTTACAGGCTAGAATAATAAAAAAAGTTAAAAAATCTAACCAATAAGAATTAGGGCAAATTTAAGTCAGGCTGAGTTATCTTAAGCTTGAGCCATTTAAAAAAGAAAAGCTGATTTCTGCCTCAATAATGCCGCACCATTTTAATCATAATTTAGAGCAAAACCCTCCACCAACATTTTTTGTGCGAAGCTCAAGCCCGCTTGCGCGTTTGGTTTTTTTCTCGACTCTCTCTTTGGTTTTAATGGCGGTTGACTCGCGCCTGCAGTATCTCGCCAGTGTGCGTCAAAATATGCAAGTCATCCTCTATCCGTTGCAACTTTTGGCCATTACGCCTTCGCGCACTTATCGTGAAGTGAGCGACTATTTGTCTACGCATGTTTATTTGGTTGATGAAAATAAAAGGCTGACAAAAGAGGCGCTTAATCAGGCGGTTAAGCTTCAAAAACTTAACGCACTCGAGCTTGAAAACGCCCATCTTCGGCAGTTATTGCAAGCGGATCAGTCTGCTGCCCAAACCACAATCTCCGCCGAAATTATGTATGTTAGTCGCGATTTATTCACTAAAAAAATTATTGTTAATCGTGGCGCTAGACATCATGTGGTGGCAGGGCAAGCGGTGGTGGATGAAGCTGGCGTGATTGGTCAAGTCACCCGCATTTATCCGCTTAGTAGTGAGGTCACGCTGATTACTGAAAAATCACTTTCGATACCGGTTCAGGTTGAGCGCAACGGATTACGCGTGATTGCTTTTGGTCATGGTCGTGATAATACGTTAGATTTACCTTATTTGCCGACTAATGTGGACATTAAAGAGGGCGACAAGCTTGTTACATCAGGGATTGATGGCATTTATCCTACTGGCTTGACAGTGGCAACCATTGCTAAAATTGAGCTCACGCCAGGATCGCCCTTTGCGCATATTGTGTGCATTCCGGCAGGAGGGGTAGAAAAGCATAAGCAAGTGCTTTTGCTTGGCATTGTCGTGCCAGCTCAAGTTGCTGACCCTGTTTTCACAGAAGAAGTTCGGCATGATGCTCCGCCTCAGTCGCAGCTTGTTGGCGTGCCAGGAGTCGCACCTAGTCAAGCCAATGTTTTGCCTAATCAGTTAGGTGATGCGCCTCATCAACCCACTCAAATAAGTACGCCTCATGCTGCCCAGTAAGTTAAAGTCACTCTATTTATCTTTCGCTTTGGCGTTTCTTTGCCTGTTTATTCCGTGGTCTGGCGTGGCTTTAAAAGTGCGCCCAGACTTTGTATTGCTAGTGATTATTTTTTGGCTGATACGCGCCCCAAATCTTTGCAATGTCGGCACGGCTTGGTTCTTGGGAATTTTTGTTGATTTGGCTAATGGCGGCATCTTTGGTCAATATGCACTGGCTTATACCATCACTGCATTTTTTGCAGTCACATACCAGCGGCGCTTGGTTTTATTTAGCCTCACGCAGCAACTATTTTATGTGCTTTTGTTGCTGATCATCGCGCAGATGATCATGCTCATACTTAAAGTTTTTTCTGGTGCTGATAATGTGACTTGGGACTACTTTTTGCCAAGCCTGACGGGGATTTTTCTATGGCAAGCTGCTTTTTTTATTCACTTAAATGCTGGCAGCCGCGCACGCGACAGCTCATAAATACAAGCTTACTATCGCGATGCACGCAGAACTTAAGAATTTTCAGCATGAGCAGCATTATTTTAAGCTGAGGCTTTGCTTTGCTGCTTTTGTTGTGATTGCCTTATTTGGCGTGCTGGCTATGCGCTTTTACTATCTGCAAATTAAGCAAAATAAACATTATCAAACTTTGGCAGAAAATAACCGAATTTCCTTACTGCCTATTCAGCCTGATCGTGGTTTAATTCTTGATAAAAATGGCGTAGTGATGGCGCATAACTTTTTTGTCTACACTTTAGAGATTACGCCCTCTAAAGTGCCCGATCTTGAAAAAACCATTGCCGAAATTAGCCAGCTTGTTGAAATCAATACGCTTGATCGCAAGCGCTTTAATAAGCTTAGAGAAGAAAGTCGAGATTTTGAAAGTATCCCCATTCGCACCCACTTAAATGAAGTGGAGGCTGCTAAATTTGCCGTTAATCATTACAAGTTTCCAGGGGTGCAAATTAAGTCTAAATTGTTTAGGCACTATCCCTTAGGTAAGCTTGGTTCGCACGTGATTGGATATATTGGCAGTATTAACGACAAAGACTTGGTTAAGCTCCAAAAAAATGGAGACTTATCAAACTACAAGGGCTCTGACCATATTGGAAAAGCCGGTCTTGAGCAGTCTTACGAGGCTTATTTGCATGGAACATTAGGTTTTCAGCAGGTTGAAACAGATGCCGACGGTCGTGCGGTTAGGGTTGTTTCTACCAGTCCGTCAGTGCCTGGGGGCAACTTAATTTTAACGATTGACAGCAAAATGCAAGAAATTGCAGAAGCCGCTTTTGGTAATTATCGTGGTGCTTTAGTTGCAATTAACCCTAAAACAGGCGAGGTGTTAAGCTATGTGAGTCAGCCCACTTTTGATCCTAATTTATTTGTAGATGGTATTGATGCAGATAATTGGCGATTACTCAATGAGTCCTTAGATAAACCACTTATTAACCGCCCCATTCGCGGCATTTATCCTCCGGGCTCTACATTTAAGCCCTTTGTTGCCATGGCTGGCTTAGAGAATGACAAGCGCGCTTTACCATTTTCTATTAACGATCCTGGTTACTTTAGATTGGCCAATAGTGAGCATCGCTATAGAGACTGGAAGCCTGATGGGCACGGCATTGTTGATATACAGCGTGCTATTACCGTTTCTTGTGATACATTTTTTTATGGCTTGGCGCTTGATCTTGGTATTGATAGATTAACCAGCTTTGTGGGGCATTTTAATTTTGGTCGCAAAACAGATATTGATCTGCTAGGTGAAATTCAAGGTTTGTTGCCAACCCCCGAATGGAAAATGCGCCGCTATAAACAGCCTTGGTATCAAGGGGAGACGATTATTGTGGGGATTGGCCAAGGGTATACTTTGGTGACGCCCATGCAACTCGCGCAGGCCACGGCAATTCTCGCCAATGATGGCGTTGCGATGAAGCCGCATTTAGTCGCTAAAGTACAAAAAACCATTAGCAACGAAACGCACACTTTGCCCTTGGTTGTGCAAGATAAGATTCCGCTCAAGCTGGAAAATATAGCACTTGTGAGGCGCGGCATGATAGATGTGACGATGCCAGGGGGTACGGCCGCGAGTGTGGGGGCTAATGCACCATACGCTATTGCCGCAAAAACTGGTACAGCTCAAGTGGTGGGTATTAAACAAAATGAAAAATATAACGCCAGTAACATGGATGAGCGTCATCGCGATCATGCGCTTTTTATTGCTTACGCACCTGCTGAAAATCCTACCATTGCCATTGCAATCATTGTAGAAAATGGTGGGCATGGTGGCTCAACCGCAGGTCCTATTGCCAGAAAAGTGATGGACTATTATCTGCTGGGGAAAACGCCAGAGCCTGAAGTTGCTAAAGCGGCAGATGCCTTAGGGGGTGTTGCTGGTGTGAGTGACCCACAAATAAAACCTGAAGAAGATTTGCATGATTAGCAAGCTATTACAGTATTTTTCTAAGTATATTGATTCATTTTTAATGGGCTGTTTGTTTTTTGCTCTGATGATTGGTTTATTTGTACTCTACAGTGCGTCTGGGCAAAGTGTTGCCCGTATCTCTGGGCAGGGCGTGAATATATTGGTGGCTTTGTGTTGTATGTGCGCGGTCACGCATATTCCTCCTCATCAGCTCGAGCGGTTTGCTCCTCCGCTTTATATTGTCGGGCTTTTGTTGCTGATTGCAGTTGCGTTTTTTGGCTCGATTAGTCATGGTGCGCAGCGTTGGTTAAATCTTGGGTTCACTAAAATACAGCCTTCTGAAATGATGCGCATTGCCATGCCCATGATGCTGGCGTGGTACTTTTCTAAGCAAGAGAAAAAGCCAAAAATGATCAATTTTGTCATTGGCGGGGGCCTCTTATTGATCCCTGTTTTGCTCATTATGGAACAGCCAGATTTAGGCACGTCTTTACTCATTTTGCTTTCGGGTTTTTATGTTTTATTTCTTGCAGGTCTAAGCTGGAAATTACTGCTGGGGAGTGCCATTACATTTTTTGCATCGACGCCTATTCTTTGGACTATGCTGCATGACTATCAAAAAAAGCGCATCTCAATTTTGCTTGATCCCACGCAAGATCCGCTGGGCGCTGGCTACCATACCATACAAGCCATTATTGCCATTGGTTCGGGCGGAGCTGCTGGAAAAGGCTGGCTCAAAGGCACGCAAACACAATTAGATTTTTTACCAGAAAGAACCACCGACTTTATTTTTGCTGTATTTGGCGAGGAGTTTGGCTTATTAGGAAACTTACTATTATTGGGTTTATTTTTGCTGATTATTCTGCGGGGTTTAGTCATTGCTTCGCAAGCAAAAAGTACTTTTTCTAGGCTATTGGCTGGCAGTATCACACTTACTTTTTTTACTTATGCGTTTGTCAATATGGGGATGGTGAGCGGCATATTGCCAGTGGTTGGGGTGCCGTTACCGCTGATTAGCTATGGCGGCACTTCGATGGTGACGCTATGTTTAAGCTTAGGTATTTTAATGAGCATACAAACGCATAAAAAACTGGTTTCTACCTAAGGCAATATGACATCATTTAGTCGTCAATTAAAGGGTTTGTGTTTTTGGCTTATGTTGTCTCTAAGTCTTGCGCTTACGAGTTGTACAACCAATACTCCGATGAGCTCTGCCGAAAAAGCGCCAGTCTCGCCTTCTGTGCAAGCTAAGCCTGATTCTGCAAGCAGCTCTAAAAAAGAAACGCCAGTAAAGCCTGAAGCTAAACCTGGCGCTGGCGGCTATTACTTAGATGACGGACCTGGCGACAATGTGCCTGAAAACTTAGATAGTATTCCAGGGGCTACTTTAAAATATGAGCTGCCATATAAACGTGCGAATAAGCCTTATGTTGCGCTTGGTCAGCAGTACACGCCCATGACCCGTTATGCACCCTATAAAAAACAAGGCATCGCCTCTTGGTATGGCAAGCGCTTTCACGGCAAAAAAACCTCTACGGGCGAGATTTATGATATGTACGCCATGACTGCCGCACACCCTATTTTGCCGATTCCAAGTTACGCTAAAGTGAGTAATCCTGCCAACGGCAAGTCTGTGATTGTGCGTATCAATGACCGAGGACCTTTTAAGCGTGATCGTTTGATTGATTTATCCTATGCGGCCGCTTATCAACTGCGTTTAATTGGGTCGGGCAGTGGCTTAGTTGAAGTGGAGATGATAGACACAAGCCCTGAAGCCTTGAGCAAAATGAATAATGATCAATCTTTAGCCGCGGTGTCAAAACCTGCTGATGTCTTAGCTTCAGTGCAGCCAGTAAAAGCCAAACAGATAGAAGCCACGCCTACAGAAGCTAAGTCTGACCTCCCTGTCTTAGAAAAAGCTGGGCAAGGGCCAGCCGACGGTCTTATTGATACACGATACTACGTACAAGTTGGTGCGTTTAAGAGTGAAATGAATAGTGAGCAACTGCAACAAAGAATTCAAGGTTTGGGTTTGGCTCAAAACCTGAGTGTCACTAAGGTGTATAATGACGGCTTATATCGCGTTAGGTTAGGCGCTTTTAGTAATAAATTAGATGCTGAGCATTTAGTTGATAGCATTCGTAAGCAATTAAATATCGCCGCGCACATCACCACTCAATAATCATCAATTTAAGTCAAAAATTGCTATGCAAAAAACAAAAAATTCTCTTTTAAAAATGAGCCTCATCAACAATCTCTCGATTATTCTTGCAACGGGGGTCATGACATGGGCTGTTTCAATGCCCGTGCGCGCGGACGACATTCACCTAGCGCCACCACCGAATTTAGCGGCAAAAGCTTACTTGCTCAAAGATTTTAATAGTGACTATGTGATTGCTTCTGAAAAAAGCGATATGCGTGTTGAGCCTGCATCATTAACTAAAATTATGACGGCTTATTTGAGTTTTAAAGCGCTTAAAAATGCGCATTTGTCGCTCACACAAACCTTACCTGTCAGTGAGGCAGCTTGGAGAACCGAGGGTTCAAAAATGTTTATTGAGCCTAATCAGCCTGTCACGGTTGATGCGCTTTTGCATGGCATGATTACTCAGTCAGGTAATGATGCTTCTATCGCCTTGGCTGAGGGTATTGCGGGTACAGAGGCGCAATTTGCCGACATGATGAATAAAGAGGCGCTAAAGTTAGGCATGAAGAACACGCATTATATGAATGCGACAGGCTTGCCAGATGCCAACCATTACACCACAGCCAATGATTTAATGATACTTGCAAAAGCGTTGATACATGATTTTCCTGATCAATATCAGCGCCTTTACGCGCTTAAAGAATATACCTATAACAAAATTACTCAACCAAACCGCAATCGTTTATTGTGGCTTGATGCCAGTGTTGATGGTATGAAAACAGGCCATACAGAAAGCGCTGGATATTGTTTAATATCCTCTGCCAAACGGGATGGCACACGTCGTATTGCAGTGCTGTTAGGAGCGGCTACAGATGCTGCGCGCGCCACTGAAAGTCAAAAGCTACTTAATTATGGTTTTCAGTATTTTGAAACAAAATTCGTCTATCCACATGGAAAAATAATTTCACAGCCCACAGTCTGGAAGGGTGCTGAAAACAGCATTGCGGCGACCGTTGACGAAGATTTATTTGTTACTCTGCCTAAAGGTCAGTATGCTCATGTGAAAGCAATCGTTGTCAATACGCCGCCGCTTATTGCACCTATTGCCAAAGGGCAAGTGATTGGGAGTATTCAATTTACTTTAAATGGCGATGTAATTGAAACTCGCCCATTAGTTGCTTCAAAAGCCATTGCCAGTGCGAGTTTTTTTGGGCGGTTATGGGATTCGGTCCGCTTGCTTTTACAATAAGCCACAGAAAATGACTGAAATAGAGGCTCGTAGCGCGGCTCCTTTAATTGATTTTCCTTGTGAATTTGAAATTAAGGTGATGGGTGAGGCGCACAATGATTTTGCAGCGCTGATGACCGCGCTGATACAGACTAAATTGCCTGATTTTAGTCAAAAAAACATTCAAAGTCGCGCCAGCACGGCGGGTAAGTATGTCAGCTTAAATTGCACGGTTTATGTCAATTCTCAATTAGAGTTAGATGAAATTTACCAGTTATTAAGCGCCCATCCGCGCGTTAAATTCGCACTTTAAAATTCTTTGTAGCTTGAAAATTCGCATCAAGATGCAAGCCGCCAAAATAGAACCAAGCGCATTGTTAATAAGGCATATCGGCTTGAGCGACTTTGAAAGCACTTGGCGTGCAATGCAACAATTCACCGCCGAGCGCACACCGCATTGTGTTGATGAACTATGGCTTGCCGAGCATTATCCTGTATACAGCCTGGGTTTGAATCGCAAAAATGTACGTTTGCCAGCGCGTGATGATATTCCACTTGTTTTAACAGACCGTGGCGGAAAAATCACCTATCACGCGCCAGGTCAGCTTATTGTTTACTTTTTACTCGATTTAAGTCGACACGCCCTTAACATTCGCAGCCTTGTAAGCTTGTTAGAGTCGGCTGTGATTGATGTGCTGGCCCAGTATGGCAAATGTGCTGTTGCAAAAAATGATGCGCCAGGGGTGTATGTGAATGAAGCCAAAATAGCATCGCTTGGCTTACGCATTAAAAATAATTACTGCTACCATGGGTTAAGCTTAAATGTTGATATGGATTTAAGCCCTTTTGAATGTATTGACCCGTGTGGCTATGCTGGATTAAAAGTCACACAAACTAAAGATTTAGGCATTGTTGCCAATCTGCCGGACATAAGTGAATTGCTGGTAAAAAAACTCACACAAGTTTTAGTCAATGGACAAGCGCATGACTGATATAAAATCATCCAAAATGGCTGGCATAAAAGAAATTGATGCGGCTAAAACCTCTCGCATTCCGATTAAAATTATTCCACAAGCGATGCTGCGTAAGCCAGAGTGGATTCGCATGAAAGTGCCAAATTCTGCGCGTTATCAAGAAATAAAAGAAGTTTTACGCGCCAATCAATTGCACACTGTGTGCGAGGAGGCGAGCTGCCCAAATATCGGCGAGTGCTTTAGTCGTGGCACGGCAACTTTTATGATTTTAGGTGATATTTGCACGCGCCGTTGCCCATTTTGTGATGTTGCGCATGGTAAGCCATTGCCTCCTGATGTGCATGAGCCAGAAAATTTAGGCCGCACCATTGCACAAATGAAATTAGACTATGTGGTGATTACTAGCGTAGACCGTGATGATTTGCGTGATGGGGGAGCCCAGCATTTTGTTGACTGCATTCAGGCCGTACGCAAGCATTCGCCTAACATTAAAATTGAAATTTTAGTGCCTGATTTTCGGGGTCGTTTAGAGCTTGCGCTTGAAGTTTTGAAAAATGCCCCACCTGATGTGATGAACCACAATCTTGAGACGATTCCTCGCTTGTATAGGCAGGCCAGACCTGGCTCAGACTACCAGCACTCTTTACTACTACTTAAAAAGTTTAGTGAAATGTATCCTGACATTCCAACAAAATCTGGTCTCATGTTAGGTCTTGGTGAAACGGACGAAGAGATTTTAGCTGTCATGCAAGATTTGCGCGCGCATCATGTGCGTATGCTCACTTTGGGTCAGTATTTGCAGCCCAGTGTGCATCATTTACCGGTCATGCGTTACGTTGAGCCTGCTGTTTTTGAAAGGCTTAAACACAAAGCCCAGGCAATGGGTTTTAATCATGCTGCAAGTGGGCCAATGGTAAGAAGTAGTTATCATGCCGACGCGCAAGCGCACCAAGTGATCTTATAAAAAGTAATTTTTAGCGAGTCAATATAAGTAATCAGTCATTTTTACAAAACGACTGATTATGCAAAATTATTGACAGCCTTGCTTCATGAAAAAATATTTGCCCCAGCATTAAAACCGAGTCGTCAAGGTGGTGAGCCAATCGGGTGAAATGTGCACAAGCCATGCTTCTAGTGGCTTATCTGCGCCGCTTAAAATCATGGCGGCTATGGTGACCATCATCAGCCCAAAGATTGTTTTGCCGGTTTTTCCAGCTTGCATCAATTGCCCGCGCATTTTCATCATGGCGGTGCGCGAAATGAAAGCCAATATGACCACAGGTAAAGCGGCTCCTAACCCAAAAATTCCCATCAGCAGGGCTACTTGTGGTAGTTGCACACCTTGACTTGCCAGCACAATGGCAGCTCCCAGCGTTGGGCCAACACAAGGGCTCCACACAATGCCCAGTGTCAAGCCGATGACAAATTGTCCACGTAGCCCATTGAGATTCAGGCTAGAGATAAAGTTGTTGCCTGCATCACCTATCCCTGATGTCGCCGTTGCAAAGCACTGTTGCAAGCTGCTGGACATTAAGACTAATCCAAGGAGTCCTAAAATGACTGCACCTAGGGTGCGAAAAATGCTTGACCCCTGTCGAATAAAATGGACACCGCCATTTCAGACAACCATATCTAACTTGCTTGCTTTTTGCTCAAATAATTTCAACATTTGGGCTGGTGCAATATAACCTAAACTTGAATGCCTGCGCATTCGATTATAGAAG
>JAVKLV010000045.1:0-10972 GCA_031538905.1 Methylotenera sp.
AGAACTTTTGGAACCAAGCCAAGCGACATATGCGTAAATTTAATGGTGTTCCAAAGGCTAATTTTGAGCTGTTTTTGAAGGAGTGCGAGTGGCGTTTTAATAACCCAACACCGCAAGCACAGTTATTACAATTAAAACAATTGGTTAAACAATATATTGGCTAGTTATATAGGACAGCCCCATAAATATATTTGCAAATCCCGTAAAGTAAAGCGTTGTTACGCTTTTAAATTTAGGGCGTAAAAAAACGGTGTTTCACGTGAAACACCGTTTTAAAATTATGCTTTAAACTTATTTTTTTGCTTTAGTTGTTGGTGTTTTCTCGGTCAAAACGTAGCTAATGTAGTTGGCTTTTTGTGCGGCCGTGCAATCTGCACCTAAAATATCAACGCAGTGCTGCGTGAATTTGCTTTCAACTTTTTCAAAGTCAGAGAAGCGTTTTGTATTTACTGCGGGAGATAGCGGCTGAATTACTTTGCCGGTGACCACATTTTTGCCATTATTTGCTGGATTTTCTGTGTGGCATGATGCGCAAGCAACTTCTTTTCCGTTAGCAGCTTTTACTTTGTTGTTGTAAAAAGCCTTGCCTTCTTCGGCTGATGGACCAGCGAATTCTTTGTTTTGACTAATTGCTTGCGTATGATAAATCATCACTAATTTTTTAGCATTTTCAATGCTGGCTTGTGCTGTTGTGGTTGATAAACCCAACAAGGCCAATAAAACGATACTTAATTTTTTCATTTGAACTCCATTTTTATTGTAAATAGTTACTTTTTAAAATAATTGCACCCAATGCCGACATGATAAATCACTTTAATTCAAGTTGCATTGATTTTTGTCAAACAAATAATACGTCAAGATTGTTAATAAAATATGTTATTTAGATAATAAGCACAATTTTCATGCCTAAATAAATGATTTTAAGTCTTTTTAATCCTATGGTTTTACATGACTAAAGGGCGTGATTAAAGTAAAATCTTAACTTTTGCGTGGTGAATGATTTTGCGCTACTTACGCCGTGAGTGCTTGATTGGTTTTATTAAATGAATTTTCCTGATATTTTTGATGTAATTGTTGTCGGTGGCGGTCATGCGGGCACTGAGGCGGCGCTTGCGAGCGCTAGAATGGGGCAAAAAACCCTATTACTTTCTCATAACATTGAAACTTTAGGTCAAATGTCATGCAACCCAAGCATTGGTGGCATTGGTAAAGGTCATTTGGTAAAAGAAATAGATGCGCTGGGTGGGGCAATGGCTGCTGCTACAGATGAAGCGGGCATTCAGTTTAGAATTTTAAATTCCAGCAAAGGTCCAGCCGTTAGGGCAACCCGAGCGCAGGCAGATCGTATTTTGTATAAAGCTGCGATTAGATATCGCTTAGAAAACCAAGAAAATCTTTGGTTATTTCAGCAGGCTGTGGATGATATTATTTTAGATGGTGATCGGGCGGTGGGTGTGGTGACGCAAATCGGCTTTCGCTTTAAGTCTAAGGCGGTGGTGCTTACAGCAGGTACATTTTTAGGTGGTCTAGTGCATGTGGGGCTGCAAAATTACAGCGCTGGTCGAGCTGGAGATCCGCCGGCCATTTCTTTGGCGTCTCGCTTGCGTGAAATAGGCTTGCCTGCTGGTAGGTTAAAAACTGGTACGCCGCCCCGTATTGATGGACGCACGATTGATTATTCTGTGATGACAGAGCAGCCTGGCGATAGCCCTGTGCCAGTTTTTTCATTTATGGGTGATGCTTCAAAGCACCCTGCACAACGCCCATGCTGGATTACCCATACCAATGAGCACACACACGATATTATTCGCGGTGGCTTAGATCGCTCGCCCATGTATACGGGCGTGATTGAGGGAGTGGGTCCTCGCTATTGTCCCAGTGTAGAAGATAAAATCCATCGTTTTGCGGACAAAGAGTCGCACCAAATTTTTTTAGAGCCCGAAGGTTTAACCACTCATGAAGTTTACCCTAACGGCATTTCAACCAGCTTGCCGTTTGATATTCAATTGGCTTTGGTGCGCTCGGTGCGCGGCTTAGAAAGTGCGCATATTTTGCGGCCTGGATATGCTATTGAGTATGATTATTATGATCCACGCGGTTTAAGATCTTCACTGGAAACAAAAGTTGTGCAGGGCTTATTTTTTGCAGGGCAAATCAACGGTACGACAGGTTATGAAGAGGCCGGTGCTCAAGGTTTGCTGGCTGGCGCAAATGCCGCGCTTTACGCCCAAGATAAGGATCCGTGGTGTCCTGCGCGTGATGAGGCGTATTTGGGTGTTTTGGTTGATGATTTAATTACACGCGGCGTGACAGAGCCTTACCGTATGTTTACTTCTCGAGCAGAATATAGATTGCAACTTAGGGAAGATAACGCTGATATGCGTTTGACCGAAATAGGGCGTAAATTAGGCTTGGTAGATGATGTGCGCTGGGAGGCTTTTAGTCGTAAAAAAGAAGCGCTAGATCGTGAGCAGGTGCGCTTGAAAAAAACTTTCGTACAAGTTGCGAGCGTGCCCACAGAAAAAATGATTGAGATTTTTGGCAAGCCGCTTGAGCATGAGTACAGTCTGTTTGAATTATTGCGCCGCCCAGAGGTGAGTTATGAGGCTGTGTTGACTTTAGGTGAAGCGGGCTTGGGTGAGGCTGATCCAGCAGTACGTGAACAGGTAGAAATTTCTGCTAAATATCAAGGCTATATAGATCGTCAAAATGATGAAGTGGTGCGTAGTCGCGGTCAAGAAAGCATTAAATTGCCAGCCGATTTAGATTATCGTCAGATTCACGGTTTGCCAATTGAGGCACAGCAAAAACTGAATACTCAAAAACCTGAAACCATTGGGCAGGCAAGTCGTATTTCGGGCATTACACCTGCGGCTATTTCATTGTTACTGGTTTATTTGAAGCGTAAATCGCGTAAATCAGTGTCAGATTTAGCCGCTTAAATTAGTGATGATTTTAGAAGCGAGCTTGTATCAAAAACTAGAGGACGGTTTGCAAGACATGGGTTTGCAGATTGATTCGGTTCAAAAAGAAAAGTTGATTGCTTATTTATTGCTCATTGATAAGTGGAACAAAATACACAATCTGACGGCAATTCGCGATCCGCTTGAGATGGTGACTTTGCATTTGCTTGATAGTTTGAGTGTGCTCGCACACGTGCAGGCATTAGCGCCCGCGAATTTGTTAGATGTTGGGGCAGGGGCTGGTTTGCCAAGTATTCCGTTAGCTATTTGTTTGCCGGAATTGCAAGTGAGTGCGATTGATTCTGTGGCAAAAAAAACCACTTTTATGCGTCAGGTAAAAGGCGAATTAGGGTTAAGTAACTTTCAGGTAGAGCCTGGGCGTGTAGAGATGTTTAAAAAACCAATCAAATTTGATGTGATTATTTCGCGCGCTTTTTCTGAAATGGGTTTGTTTGTGAAATTAACAAATCATTTGTTGGCAGAAGGTGGTCAATGGCTTGCCATGAAGGGCTTGATGCCAGCGCGTGAGTTTGAGCATACAGATTTTAAATTGGCCAATGTATGCGTGCGTAAAATTGAGGTTTTAAGAGTATTCGGTTTAAATGCAGAGCGCCATTTAGTGTTTTTAAGCGCAAGTAAATAGGTTAATGAGCAAGGCAGTGTATTTAAATTGAGCGTTATTTAAGGTCGATAATGAAGATATTAGCAATTACCAATCAAAAAGGCGGCGTAGGTAAAACCACTACTTGCGTTAATTTGGCTGCTAGTTTGGCAAGCTTAGGTCAGCGTGTTTTATTGATAGACCTTGACCCGCAAGGTAATGCCAGCACAGGATGTGGTATCGAAAAGGCGCATCTTGCGCATAGTATTTATCATGTGTTAATTGGCGAGAAGTCACTTAGAGAAGTAATTGTAACAAGCGAAAAAGGTGGTTTTGATGTTGCGCCTTCAAACCGTCATTTGGCTGGCGCCGAGGTTGAGCTGGTTGATCAATTAGCCCGAGAAAATCGTTTAAAAGTTGCAATTGCAAAATTAGTCAGCGCCGAAGGTGGGGTTGTTTATGATTTTATATTGCTTGATTGCCCGCCCGCCCTTAATTTGGTTACCGTCAACGCATTGACCGCATCTCATGCGGTAATGATTCCAATGCAATGTGAATACTATGCTTTGGAGGGCTTGTCGGATTTAGTCAATACCATTAAAAAAGTGCGTGCACGTTTAAATCCCACGCTCGAAATTGAGGGCTTATTGCGCACATTGTTTGATAATCGCAATATGTTGGCGCAGCAAGTTTCTACCCAGTTGATTGATCACTTTGGCGATAAAGTGTATCAAACGATTATTCCGCGTAATATCCGTTTAGCCGAAGCGCCAAGTTATGGTGTGCCTGTTTTGAGTTATGATAAATCTTCAAAAGGGGCTTTGGCTTATTTAGAGTTAGCAAAAGAAGTCATGCAAGGTAGACAAAAAAATGACTAAGTTAAAAAATTTAAATAGGGGCTTAGGGCGCGGCCTAGATAGCTTGCTTGCGGGTGACATGGGCAGCGTTGGCGAGGCAGATTCATTACTTTTATTAAAAATAGAACAGTTGCAAGCGGGTAAATATCAGCCGCGTAGCCACATGGACGATGCTGACTTGCAAACTTTAGCTGCATCTATTAAATCGCAGGGTATCATGCAGCCAATTTTGGTGCGTCGTATTGAGGATGAGCGATACGAGATTATTGCAGGTGAGCGGCGCTGGCGTGCTAGCCAAATGGCTGGCTTAGAAGAAGTGCCGGTGTTGGTGCGTGAGATTGGTGATGAAGCGGCTTTGGTGATGGCTTTAATTGAGAACATTCAACGTGAAAACTTGAATGCTCTTGAAGAGGCGCAAGGCATCAATCGTTTAATCGACGAGTTTAATATGACGCATGAAGAGGCTGGTTTGGCGCTTGGGCGCTCACGTGTTGCGGTTTCAAATTTACTGCGTTTATTGACTTTGTGTCCCTCAGTGCAAGAAATGCTCATGCAGAAGCGATTGGATATGGGGCACGCACGGGCTTTAATTGGCTTAAGTGAGTCGCAGCAGCTGGTACTGGCTGAAAACATTGCGCAAAACAATTTATCTGTGCGTGAGGTTGAAAATTTAGTCAAAAACTTAGCCACAGAAAACATTGATGCACCTCACAAACCAATACAAACAAAACCAGTAAACCATGATTTTTTAAAGTGGGAAGAGGCATTGAGTCATAATTTAGGGGCAGCAGTGAGCATTCAGGCGGGGGCAAAAGGTGCTGGAACTTTAAAAATTACTTATGCAAATTTAGATCAGCTAGATGAAATTATCAGCAAAATTTCTCGTTAAGCTTAAGTGGTATTTGATAAATTCAAAAATCGCCTACTATCAATATGTGCGATGAACCTTTGATTGATATGTGTAGTCGATTTCCAGTGATTATTGAGAGTTTATGCAAAAGACAGCGCGCAAGATAACATCTCATTCGGTAGAGCACTTCAGTATTATTATTATTGGCGCGGGTCCGAGCGGTTTGTCGGCGGCAATTCAGGCGGCTAAAAATAATGTTTCTTACGTATTGTTAGAGTCAGCAGAGGCTGCCGCAAGCACGATTCGCAGTTATCTTCGTGGTAAATTGGTGATGTCTGAACCGCGTGCGCTTCCCTTGCGAAGCGCGTTGCCATTTGCAGCGTCACTACGTGAAGATGTCTTAGATAACTGGGAAAAATCTATCGCAGAGCACCATCTTCATGTGCGCTATCACGCTAAAGTAGTGGATATTCATCGCGGTGCAGAATTATTAGAGCTGACTTTGGCAGATGGCACAAAGCTGAGCGCTCATCATGTGGTTTTAGCCACAGGTGTGCAAGGAAACTTGCGTAAGCTTGAAATTCCAGGCGGTGATTTAGCGCAAATCCAATATCAATTAGATGACCCGAAAGCTTATCAAAATGAAACGATTGTTGTTATCGGTGGCGGTGACAGTGCGGTGGAGAATGCCTTAGCCTTAACAGGTCGCAATCAAATTATTATTTTAAATCGCGCAGAAGATTTTAATCATTGTAAAGAAAGTAATCTTAATCAGTTAATAGATGCCCGTAAACGCGGCGCCTTAGATTGGCTGGTACAAACCAGACCTCAATCAATAGAGTTGAATGAGCAAGGTGATTTTCCTATTACCGTATTTGCTCATACGCCTAAAGGGGTTGAGCAAATACCTTGTCACCGAGTTATTGCACGGCTTGGCGCCCTGCCTTCACGGCCACAGTTAGAAGCGTTTGGTGTTGGTTTTTCTACGCCTGATCCGGCAGCGCTTCCGGTACTTTCAACACACTATGAGTCAAGCGTCCCCGGGCTTTATATTATTGGTGCGTTGGCGGGCTATCCTTTAATTAAGCAGGGCATTAATCAGGGTTATGAGGTTATTGAGTATATTTTGGGCAATGAAGTAGAGGCGGCTGATACTGCTTTACTGCGTGAAAAATTTGCGAGCTTTTGTAGTGATCGCGGTGTGGATGATGTTTTGGAAAAAATCCGTAAAAGTGTGCCATTACTCGCAATGCTCAATACTTTGAAATTACGCGAGCTGATATTAGAGAGCAACATTCTACAACCCGCAGCAGGCGATATTATTTTTAAACGTAACGATTACAGCACAACATTTTTCTTTATTGTTGAAGGCGAGTTAGACGTTTTAATTGATGAAGACAAAGCGCCGGATGCGCGCCTTAAAGCGGGGCAGTTTTTTGGTGAAATGGCTTTGGTTTCAGGGCGCCGTCGTGCTGGAACCGTGCGTGCAATCACGCCATGCGTATTGATAGAAACACCGCGCCGCGTGATGCAAAAGCTTATTGAGTCTGTTCAGTCTGTGCGCCGCGTACTCAATGAAGTAGCCATTAAATGGGTTGTGCATATGTGCATTGGCTTGTCTCTTTCTGAAGATGAGCTCAATGATGTGGCAAGTCATGCGATATTAAAAAGCTATGCGGCGGGTGAGGTGCTATTTCATGAGGGTGATGAGGCCGATGGGCTTTATTTGATTCAAAGTGGCTCGGTGACGGTTTCGCGCATGATTGGCGGCAAAGAGGTGGTGCTGTTTTATGTGGCAGCAGGCAATTATGTAGGTGAAATGTCTTTGGTTTCTGGTGAGCCGCGCTATGCAACTGTACAAGCCGCAGTAGCAACAGAGGCGGTATTTATTGATGCGGGGCGCATGAGTGACATTATTGCCCGTAACCCGGAAATACGCAGTGCTTTAGATGCGCGTTATTTAAAGCATTTGCAAAATCAAGAAAAGCGTCAACAATTAGAGTCTGTCGCCGACAATGGCATCATGAGCGACTCGCAGTCAAAATCTTCAAATTTAATTTCGTTTTTAATCGAGCAAGGCGTTGGAGAGGCAACTGATGTTTTACTCATTGATGAGTCGCTTTGTGTGCGTTGCAATCATTGTGAAGAGGCTTGTGCATCAACGCACGGCGGCACAACGCGTTTAGATCGGGATGCAGGGCCTATTTTTGCAAACATTCGCGTACCTACCTCATGTCGACATTGTGAGCACCCACACTGTATGAAAGATTGTCCGCCAGATGCTATTCACCGTGCGCCGCATGGCGAAGTGTATATTGACGATAGTTGTATCGGCTGTGGTAATTGTCAACAAAACTGCCCTTACGATGTCATTCAGATGGCCGTGATACAAGATCAGCCAGAGCGCACAATCTGGCAAATGTTGCTTGGCATTAAGCCAAAAGCTGAGCCAGTGTTTGATGGCAGTAAGGTTGCGGTTAAATGTGATATGTGTAAAGACATTGCAGAAGGCCCTGTATGCGTGCGGGCTTGTCCAGTGGGGGCGGCTTTACGTGTAAATCCTGAAGAATTACTTAACTATGCCGGCGGCCAGCCAGCCAGTGTTACTTTGGCGGCATCTCAAGAAAACTAGAAAGAGTCAACTGATGCAGCGTCACAATATGTTTGATTATAAAAATTACCGCTATTTTAAAATAGCGGTAATCATTATTTTAATTGCATTTGCGGCCTTTTTTTTATTTGAGCCAGCGGTAGGACATTATGGTGGAAGCTGGTTAGGCTATGGTTTAGGTACGATTTCTGCGCTATTGCTGTTTTGGATGGCATGGTACGGTGTACGTAAACGCCGTTATCGCAGCAGTGGCAGTATGCAAGGCTGGTTGTCAGCGCATATTTACTTGGGTACTGCGCTTACGTTTTTAGTGACCTTGCATAGCGGATTTCATTTTGGGCTCAACATTCATACATTGACGTATGTTGTTTTATTGGTGGTTGTAGTGAGTGGATTTTTTGGCAATTATGCTTATATGATTTACCCGCGTTTGATGACAGAAAATATGGGCGAAGATAGCCTAGATGGTTTGTTACTGCGTATTGCAGAAACTGATAAATTAGCCCGCAAGATTGCACTGACGATGCCTGATGAAATTAACTTTACGGTTGATCATGCGTGTAGAGAAACGTATATCGGCAATCGTTTATTAGAGCAGCTTAGAGGCTATCGGGCTGATTGCGCAACAGAAAAAGCTGTGCAAAAGCTCACGGGTTTAGGCAACGATTTGCCAGTTGAGCAGCGTAAACCTTACCGCGAGCTTTATTCTATTATGGTAAGACGGCAATCTTTAGTTATACGGGCGCGACAAGATTTAATGTATCGGGCGCGAATAGGGTTTTGGCTGTATTTTCACCTGCCATTCACTGTGGCGCTCATTGCCGCCATGCTGGCACATATTGCTGCTGTATTTTTATACTGGTAACGCATGATTCATTGTCTTTTAATCACCACTTCTTATAACAAGCGCAACTTACCGGTGCGAAGTTATCGCACCATTACGGCTGAGAACTTAGAGATAGGGCGCGCTGCTGAGTGTAATATCCATTTATTAGATCCCCGTTTGTCGATGCATCATGCACTGATTAAACGTTTGGATGATGGGCAGTTATATTTGGTGGCGATACATGGTGAGCTAGAAGTGGACGCCAGGGCTTTAAAGAAAATAGCGCTTACACAAGGCAAAAAAATTAGCATTGGACCTTATTTACTCACTGTAGAGCCCTCACCGCCAGAGCTTGATATTGCGGTTTCTTTATTGTTGGTTCATCAATTACCCGATGATTTTCAAGCGATTAAAGCACTCACGCATGAGCCTTTAAAAGGCGCATCAGCGTTTAAGCGTAAGCTTGCCATTTGGATGGCATTTTTGATTGTTTTGCTGTTTTTAGTGTTGCCCCTAGCGCAAAATTTGCTGCCTAAATTACAAGCTAGCATGGCAAGCTTGCCATGGGGGTTTGACAGGGGATGGAGCCCTGGGCATATTTCAAACGCCCATTTGCATTTTGGCTCGCAGTGCTTTAATTGTCATGAAAATTTAATGCAGCAAGTGACTGACAAGGCTTGCCTAAAATGTCACCAAGACAATGCGCCCCATATTGCAGATAAGGCTTTGCAGCAAAAAGTATTTAATAAAAAATCGATTTTTTCAGATGGGATTCGTTGCGTAGAATGCCACAAAGAGCATAAAGCGCCCTATTCTTTAGCGCGCCAAGATAATGCAAAATGTGTTGAATGTCACGGCGATATAAAATCAGTCAATGCCAATACTCAATTGCCAAATGTGCATGACTTTGACCGTGATCACCCCGCTTTTAAGTTAAGCTTTTTGAGAAACGGTAAAGATATTGAGCGCATTCCACAAGCAGATACTAAGCGCTTAGTAGAAAAATCAGGCTTAAAATTTCCTCATTCTCAGCACTTTGGTAAAGTGCAGGGTGCGGGCAGCGTATGGGATATACGTGAATTATCTTGCACTGATTGTCATCAGCAAGAAGGCAAAGAAATGCGTTTTAAACCAGTTGTTTATGCGCGCGACTGCCAAAGCTGTCACGAGAGCGAACTTAAGCTAGGTCCTCCAAATGCTGTGATTAGCGTACCCCATGGCTTAGAGCAAAATGTTATAAACGCGATAAAATCTCAAGTACCCCAGCATTTGGCAGATTATGCGCAGTCACTTAAAGTAGAAGGCTGCGCTTATTGTCATGAAATACAAGAAACCAAAAAAGGCGATGCATTACCCTGGAAAATCATGCCATTAAGAATCAATCAAGATTGGTTTAGCAGAGCGCATTTTAATCATGCTTCGCATCGAACGCAAAAATGTCAATCTTGCCATGATGTCGAAAAATCTGAAACCAGTGCAGATGTTGCAATGCCCGATAGAAAAACTTGTTTGCGGTGTCACTCCGGCAACAGCCCTAAAGCCAAGCGTATTGCCAGCACTTGTATGTCATGCCATGATTTTCATGGCGCGCATAAACAAAAGTGAGTGGAGTATGTCAGCGCTGGAGATAAAAGTAGTTTTAAAAATTACTTTTTAGAGATTTTGAGAGTGTTTCCAACTACGGCAATCACCCTTGCTTCAGAGTCAGTTTCAATGGTTTCATCAGCAATGGCTGTCCAATCACGGCTACCCATTAAGCCTTGAGCAAAACGAATTTTGCCATTTTGTTTTGGGCTCACTTTTTGAGTGACAGTGCCAAGCCGCCCAATCTCATCGCCTTGCGATTGACCTACACGAGAGTGGCGAGCATTTTTCTGGTAATATCGCCTCCAAATACTCAGCGCGCCTAAAGACAATACGGAAAATACCGCATATTGAAGACTTATCGGTAAGCTGGGGTCAAGCCATAAAACGAAAGCCAAGAAAAAAGCCGCCACACCAAACCAAAGTACATAAAAAGTATTGCTTGCCATTTCTATCACTAGCAAAACCAAACCGATAGTGCCCCATATCCATATTGGATCCATTTTAAATTTCCTTTATCACATTATTTTTAAGTGTGTATGACCCCTGTCGAATAAAATGGACACCGCCATTTCAGACAACCATATCTAACTTGCTTGCTTTTTGCTCAAATAATTTCAACATTTGGGCTGGTGCAATATAACCTAAACTTGAATGCCTGCGCATTCGATTATAGAAGA
>JAVKLV010000046.1:0-13019 GCA_031538905.1 Methylotenera sp.
AATCAAATCTGCTGCACATCTAGCCGTTGTGCCAGCAACAAAATGTTCAATTAACCTCGACTGCTTAGCTGAATTTAATCTGCTCTTTCTCATGACGTCCTTATAACATTTTATGTGTTATCTAGGACAGCCCCAAAATTTTAATTTAAAGTGATTTTTTCGCCACTGTCTGCATGATAGTAAGTAAGGTGCGTGCAGTCACTCTTGCCTGAAGTTAACGAGCCATCAAACAAAGATTTTCCATCCACATCCACAATCGCATACCCATTATGATACAAAGTAACCTCAGCTAACTGAGGGGCTTCTTTTGAGTCCTGCTTAAAATCTTGACACATGATAAAGCTCACACAGTTTTCTTCTTCTTCTTCTGAATAAACCACCCAGTTTCTAGCGCCCGTCAATTGCGAAAGCCAAGCAGGCAAATCGACTTCTACACGGCAAATAATGGGCTCGTCCCACTCAGGGTGATTAAGCTCGGCTTGTAAAAGATCCATTATGTTATGTGGGTTTATTGCCGTCATTTTGCATCCTAACTGCAGATCACGTTCATTGATTATTGCTGCGCTTATTATAAAATGGGTTCATTATAATATGCAGTTTATATTTGAGGCGGCTTATCCATTTTTCAAGAGCAAATGCTTACATGACTCTTTTTCACCCGAAAGCACGCTTAATTAAAATTTTCCAAGGACTGCCTCATGGCGATTAAGCGCGCAATCAGACAATCAGCATATAATGCTACGTCACTTTGTGAAGCATTTCATTTTTTAGGGCGCGTATGCTAAGCCAATTCATTGATATCTCAAACTTCTTTCAAGCCAATCCCGCCGCTTTCATTGGCATTTCAGTCATTTTAGGTTTAACAGTAGGCAGTTTCTTAAATGTTGTCATTTATCGCCTGCCAAAAATAATAGAACGCGAGTGGCATCAAAACTGCCTTGAGTTACAAGGCAAAGCGCCCATTACGCACAGCCCATTAACGCTAGCAAAACCACGTTCTGCCTGCCCTCATTGCGGGCATCAGATTACAGCAATTCAAAACATTCCAGTCCTAAGCTATTTATTTGTATTAAAAGGCAAATGCAGCGCCTGCAAAAGAGCCATTAGCACCCGCTACCCCCTCATCGAAGCCCTCACTGGCGTTTTAATTGGCTTAGTCAGCTGGAAATTTGGCTACACCAGCCTCACATTTTTTGCCTGGATATTCATTTTTTCACTCATTGCACTCAGCTTTATTGACTTTGACGCACAAGTTTTACCTGATGACATTACACTTCCACTACTCTGGCTGGGTCTTTTTTTCAACCTCAATCACGGCTTCACTGATTTAGCATCAGCAGTCATTGGCGCCATCGCCGCTTATTTAATTTTATGGTCAGTTTATTGGGCATTTAAATTGACAACAGGTAAAGAGGGCATGGGCTATGGTGACTTTAAGCTACTTGCCGCTATTGGCGCCTGGCTTGGCTGGCAAAGCTTGCCTGCCGTGATTTTATTGTCGTCAACTTTGGCCGCCGCAATAGGCATTGGCTTAGTTACCTTCACCAAACGCAGTCGTGCAAATCCAATACCATTTGGCCCTTTTTTAGCAATCGGCGGGATTTTGGCGCTTTTTTTGAATTCGCAACTGCTCATTTAATAGTTCAAGTAATCGCATGATAGTTGCACTCACTGGCGGCATAGGTTCAGGCAAAAGCGAAGCTGCAAAGCAATTTGCAACATTAGGCGTGCCAATTGTTGATGTCGACATCATCTCGCATGAATTAACCTCAAAACAAAGCCCGCTATTACAAGAGATTCGCCATGTTTTCGGTGAACATTTTATTCATGCGGACGGCTCGCTTAATCGCCCAAAATTACGCGAACTTGTATTTAAAGAGCATCGCGAGCGGCTCAAGCTTGAAAATATGCTACACCCAGCCATTCATACGCGCGCTTTAGAGCAAATTTCCGAAAATGAAATAAAAATACAGCCAGCTTATCAATTATTGGTGATCCCGCTTTTATTTGAGAGTAGCCGCTACCACAGCATTATCAGCAAAACTTTAGTGATCGACTGTGATGAAAGCCTGCAAATTAAGCGGGCAATGGCAAGAAGCCATATGAGTGAATTAGAAATCAAAGCTATCATGAATACACAAGTCGCAAGAAGCGCGCGATTAGCGCTTGCTGACGCAGTTATTTTAAACGATGGCACACTCACCAATTTGCAAGAAAAAGTAGCGAAAACACATGATAACTTCATTAAAACTTGCATAAATAGTAAATAAATTTGATAATTTAACGATGCCCAGCTATCAATACCCTTTCAATGAACGCATACGCACATTTTTACGCATAGAAAATTTGTTCGCTAAAGTTTTAACTAACATTGATGGTGGTCATCAACACCACCATCACAACGCCTTACTTGCGCTACTGCAGATTTTAGATGTCGTCGATAGGCCAGACTTAAAGTCAGAATTGATGCAAGAAATCAGTCGGCAAAAAGTCGCAATGGAAGCATTGCAAGGCAATCCTGAAATTTCAGCCAATATACTCAATAATCTTTTAAACGACATTGATGCTGTCGCTGACGCGTTACGCACTGAAAGTGCAAAGCTCGGGCAAGCGCTACGAGAAAACGAGTGGCTCATGAGCATTAAACAGCGCACGAGCATTCCTGGCGGTGTCTGTGAGTTTGATTTGCCCTCATACCATTTTTGGCTCGCGCTTGATGAAAGCCAGCGTAAGCATGACCTGAACAGCTGGCTTAACCAACTCACCCCAATGTACGATACTATTGTCGTCATTTTGCGCATTTTACGCGGCAGCGGAAAAACCACTCAACTACTAGCGCCCAATGGCGTATATCAACAAATGCTTGGTAGCAGCAAGCCCGCTCAAATGCTACAAATCATCATTCCAGATCATGCCAACTATTTTCCTGAAGTAAGCGCCAACAAATACGCTATCAACATCAACTTTAACAGTTTAGATTTTACTCGAAAAGCGCAAAAGCATGATCAAGATGTGAACTTCTCGCTTACTATTTGCAACTTGTAATAACTCGCGGCTCATTGCTCATACTTCATCAGCATTATTTAACATTTTGACTTTTTACTCATCCGCATATCAGCCTGTTTTTACGTATGAAAACCACTAAAAATCGTTTAGTCAATTGCCCTTATTGCAAAAAGCAATCTGAGTATTCACTTGAAAACGCCTTTAGGCCATTTTGTAGCGAACGTTGCAAAATGATTGATTTAGGCGTTTGGGCAACCGAGGGATACGCCATTCCTGTGCAAATAAAAGAAGAGCCGCTTGAGCCAAAATTTTATAACGATGACTTTGTTAATCACTAAAAATCTAGTTAATCACATGAAAAAATCAAATCTCTTAAATAAGCACTTAAGTGAGCTCTTATTATTAGTCACATTGGCATTAAGTGGCACTCAAGCAGCAGCTCAAGAGCCTCAAGCTTCTCAAAAACAGCCTTCTCAAAACTTAGTCTCTATTAGCAATGCATGGGTGCGCGACACGCACCCCGGGCAAACAGTGGGCGCCGCCTACATGAATCTACTAAGCACGCAGGATTTAACGCTTGTAGATATTAAAACCAATGTTGCAGGCAGGGTTGAAATTCATAATATGTCCATCGAAAATGGCGTGATGAAAATGCGTATGCTTGAAAAGCTCGCAATCACTGCAGGTAAACCCTATCAGCTTGCGCCTGGCGGCGCCCATTTCATGCTGTTGAGTTTAAAAAAACCGCTTGCCACTGGTGAGCAGATTAACTTCATTTTGCACTTTAAATTAAGTCATCCATCATCCAAAAAAGTCACTGACTACAAACAATCGGTAAAAGTCACTGTCCAATCGTCCCCCGAAGAGGGCAGCCACCAAGCCCACTAACCCCAAGCTTCACGCAACATTGCAATACCATGCGCACCCAGCGACTTTGCTTGATGCAAGTGCTTTATGCGCATTCCACCCAGCGCGTAAACTGGCAAAGCATAAGTTTTAATTAGTGCGGCAAAATTGTCCCAGCCCAGCACTTGAGCATTCGGGTGACTTTGTGTTTGAGCGACAGGCGACAACATCACATAATCCAAGCCAAGCCTTGCAGCACGCGCGAGTTCAGCTTCATTATGGCAAGATGCCCCACATAAAATTTCTACTGGCTTGGCTTTTAGTTGCATTAACGCACCAGAGCTAAGATGTATGCCCGTGGCACCAACCTTTAACGCCAAACTTAAAGTTAATGCTGCATCTGAACCATTCAAAAAAACTTTTGCACCATAGGGCTTGGCTTTAGAAACAATTTGTGTAGAAAGTGTCGATAAATCCTGTGTTGAAAGCTGCTTTTCACGCACTTGCATCATTTTTAAACCATTATTTAACGCCAAGTCTAGCCGCTCAAAAAAGAGTCTCCGGCCCATTTCCCCCACATTGCTAATCGCATAAACATGAGGCAAATTTAATGCTGAAAATATAGGATTATTAGCTGGCAGAATCGGTGAAACCTGAGGAAAATCGGGCGATTGCCAAGATAAAAGCTGGCGCTCCAAACCCTGCGGCTTACCCTCCCATTCGGTCACTATAAAAAAGTGTAACAAGACAGTTTTAGCCAGCGCCTCTAACTCACCTTGTGCATTATATTTGGCGGGGTAATCAAAGCTGCGCGTAAGCCATGGGTAATAAGATTTAACGGTGATGCCAAGCTCTTCATCAAGCTCACGCACTAGAGCTTGCGCGGGCTTTTCATCCCTCTCAACTTTTCCGCCAGGAAACTCCCAATAACCAGCCCAAGGCTTGCCAGCAGGGCGCTCTGCCAGCAAAACAAATCCGTCTTTGCGCTGAATAACCCCTACTGCGGCTTGAGTAATATGATGAAACTCCATACATTAAGGCTTCATCAAGCGGCTAAAATTATTAGCCTAAGATCGGTAATCCGCATTGATTTTCACATAATCATAAGAAAAATCACAGGTCCATACCGTGCAAGAAGCCTCACCTCGCGCCAAATCAACGCGCACGAGAATTTCAGGCTCTTTCATCACCGCTGAACCTTGCGCCTCTAGATAAGAGACCGCTCGACCACCGTGCTCAGCCACCAGTACATCCCCCAAATAAAGCTTTATTTTATTCACATCCAAATGATCAACGCCAGCATAACCAATCGCAGCCAAGATGCGCCCCAAGTTTGGATCAGAGGCAAAAAATGCCGTTTTAATCAAAGGAGAATGCGAAATAGCATCCGCCACTTTACGGCACTCAGCCTCATCGCGACCACCTTCAACGCTCACCGTCATAAACTTAGTTGCGCCTTCGCCATCACGCACAATAGCTTGCGCAAGCTCAATCGCTACATCGGTGATAGCATCTCGTAAAGCAATAAAATCAGCACTGTCTTCATGAATTTCAGCATGACCTGCAACATTGCTTGCCATTAAAATAAAGCTGTCATTCGTTGATGTGTCACCATCCACCGTAATGCAGTTAAATGATTTACTCGCCGCATAACGCACCACGCTTTCGAGCGCAGGTTGGCTAATGACCGCATCGGTAGCAATATAAGCGAGCATGGTGGCCATATTGGGATGAATCATGCCAGAACCTTTGCTAATACCGGTAATCGTGACTACTTTCTCACCAAACCTCACCTGACGAGAAGTGCCTTTAGCAACAATATCTGTGGTCATAATGGCTTGAGCGGCATTGAGCCAATTATCTTCTTTGAGATTTTTAATCGCCGCTGGCAAGCCCGCAATAACCTTATCTACTGGCAACGGCTCGAGTATTACCCCAGTTGAAAATGGCAAAATTTGGCTTGCTTGCACATTCAATAAAGCGCCCAAGGCTTCACACGTTTCTTTAGCCCTATTCAAGCCATCTTCACCTGTGCCTGCATTAGCACACCCCGTATTCACTAATAAAGCGCGAATCTCGTTTTTTTGTGCAAGATACGCTCGACATAAAATCACAGGTGCAGCGCAAAACTGATTGAGCGTAAATACCCCAGCGACTTTAGTCCCTTTCGCCAAGGTCATAACAAGCAGGTCTTTACGATCAGGCTTACGCACCCCCGCTTCTGCAAAACCCAACTGAATACCTCTAACGGGCAATAAAGATGCCGCTTCTGGAGAAAGTAGCTTTACTGGCATAACAAATTTCCTATTAAATTCTTTGTTAATGTTGGATTAAATTACTCACGCTTTATCTAGATCATGTATCTCTAAGCCATATATCTAAGCCATTAAGCACGACGCCAGCTTGTGCCTTGTGGCGAATCTTCTAAAATAATGCCCTCATCGGCTAATAGCTTACGAATACGGTCAGATTCTGCAAAATTTTTAGCCCGTTTCGCCTCGTTGCGTAAAACAATCAAAGCCTCTACATTGAGTTCACCAGGCGCATCAGCACCCTGTAAAAAAGCATCAGAGTCTCGCCCGAGTAAGCCAAGAATGCCCGCTAAACCCCTAAGCAAAATAGCCGTTTCTGCCGATTTGGTCTTATTAAGCTCGTTCGCCAAATCAAATAATATCGCCATCGCCTCTACGGTATTAAAGTCGTCATCCATCACCTCTTTAAATTTTACGGCTTGCGGATGCTGCCAATTGATTGGGATATCGCACACCACATGACCACGCAACGCTGTATATAAGCGCGTGAGCGCCAATTTGGCATCTTCTAGGTGCTGATCGGAATAATTTAACGGGCTGCGATAATGCGCACGCAATATGAAAAATCGCACCACTTCAGCATCATACTTTTCTAACACCTGACGAATGGTAAAAAAATTAGCCAATGATTTAGACATTTTTTCATTGTCTACGCGCACAAAACCATTGTGCATCCAGTAATTGACCATTTTGCAAGGCTGTCCGCTATGGTTATGCGCAGCCTCAGATTGAGCAATTTCATTTTCATGATGCGGAAATTGCAAGTCTTGCCCGCCGCCATGAATATCAAATTGCGCGCCCAAATAATGGGCACTCATTGCCGAACACTCAATATGCCAACCCGGTCTACCCTTACCCCCATTAGGCCCGCCAAAAGGAGAATCCCAGCTAGGCTCATTAGGCTTAACCGCTTTCCACAACACAAAATCCATCGGGTCTTTTTTAAAGCTATCAAGCTCCACCCGCTCACCCGCACGTAAGTCTTCTAGCGACTTACCCGAGAGTTTGCCATAACCTGCAAAGTGATTGACTGAATAAAACACATCGCCATTTTTTGCGACATAAGCAAAACCTTTTTCAATTAAGGCCGCAATCATTTGAATCATATCACCTATAAATGCCGTTGCTTTAGGCTCAATATCGGGTTGAATAATGCCAAGCTTCCCAGCATCCTCATTCATTGCATCAATAAAATATTGCGTTAATTCGCTAATGCTTTGACCATTTTCATTGGCACGCTTAATAATTTTGTCGTCAATGTCGGTAATGTTGCGCACATAAGTCACTGCGTAGCCAGAAGCGCGCAACCAGCGGCTCACCATATCAAAAACAACCATGACGCGCGCATGACCTAAATGGCAATAGTCATAAACTGTCATGCCGCATACATACATACTGACTTTTCCAGCAACAATAGGCGTAAATGTTTGCTTTTGGCGTGCAAGGGTATTGTAAATTTTTAGCATAATCTAATTAAAAGTAAGTGCGCTGAATAATCACTTGTTAAATAATGATCAATACTCAAAGAGTAATTTAGATTTTTTTGCAAAATTATAGAAATAAACACGAATGAGCTATTGGATGTTAGCAAAGCTATTGATAGAATTGCGCTTTGTCAGTTAACTAGAAAAGTATATCACAATGAATAAATATATTTCTTTGCCAAACGGTTTGTTTGCAAGCATCGCCATGATTGCAAGCTTTAGTTTATTGACCACGCTTGCTCAAGCAGGCGAACTCGATGATATCTCACAAATGGCCGATCAAGGTCAAGTAGGGCAAGCCATTGACAGAGTAAACAACTACCTCTCAGCAAACCCAAAAAATGCACAAGCCATGTTTATGAAAGGCGTTCTTCTTGCCGAGCAAGGTCGTCGAGATGAGGCCATTGGGGTTTTTACAGAAGTTACTGAAAGATTTCCAAACTTACCAGAACCTTACAATAATTTAGCTGTACTTTATGCTGACCAAGGTCAGTTTGACAAAGCTAGAAAAGCTTTAGAAGCAGCCATAAAAACCCACCCAAGCTATGCAACCGCACATGAAAACCTAGGCGACATTTATGCCCGCATGGCCTCTGACGCTTACGACAAAGCGTTGCAATTAGATACCAGCAACACCCGCGCTCAAGGAAAACTTCAGCTCATTAAGGATCTTTTTGGCACAGGAAATAAAACAGTGATTGACTCAAAAGCGAGCGCCAAAATCACTAATCCAATCCGTCCTGCAGACAGCAAGCCTTCGGAAACTAAAAATCTCGAGCAAGCAAAAAATAATGATACAGAAGTGATTGCAGCTATCAATAATTGGGCGCAATCATGGTCATCAAAAAATCTTAACCAATACTTCGCAAGCTATGGCGCAGGGTTTAAGCCGGCCAAAGGCGAAAGCCGCAAAGACTGGGAAGAGCAACGCCGTGAACGAATTGCCAAGCCGGCTAAAATTGAGGTAAAAGTATCTAACATCAAAGTTAAGTTTTTGGATGTCAACAATGTAAGAGTGGTATTTAAGCAATCTTATCGTGCTGATGGCAAGCCAATCTTCACCAGTAAAACACTTGTAATGCAAAAAGAAGGTAATAACTGGTTTATTGAGCAAGAGCTTGCAAGTAAGTAAGCATCAGGAAGCAGCTTTGGTTATTGTGTAAAGAGTTTGCAATGCAGCTTTATTCAATCAACGTAAAATCAGGCGCAAGCAACACGCGCTTGATTTTTTGTGTTATTAGCCACGGCCTCATTGATGCTTTTGAATAAGGCGACTTGTTAAAAATGTATTTAAATAAAGGCTTAACATACTTACTATTAGCGGCCATTACTTTTGCGCCGTGGAATGCAACAGCGGTCAATAATGACGACCCGAGTCGCTTATCAAATAAATCGAAGCAACAAGTCAGCGCCTCTCTACCCGAAGCCCTACTCGTAAAAAGCCTGCTTGAAATTTCGCAAGGAAAAAATAAGCAAGCACTTAACACGGTTGATGAGCTTATTCAAGGAGCACCCAACTTTAAATTAGCTCACCTTATCCGTGGCGACCTGCTCATGGCACAAGCACGATATTTGCAAGCATTTGGCAGCGCCAACATCAACCCACCTGAGGCTGTAAAAGATCTTCAGGCGGAAGCCAAAGCAAGGCTTGAGCGTTACTCATCTAATGAAAACGCAGCCAAATTTCCCGACTTACTGCTCGCCCCAAACGAACTGCAAAGCCACGTCATTGTGGTTGATACGGATAAATCTCGTCTGTACTTGTACAAGAATGAGGGAGATCGCTTAAGTTATGTTGCCGATTACTATGTTACCGTCGGAAAAAATGGAGTAGACAAGAAAACAGAAGGCGACAAGCGTACACCTATTGGCGTCTATTTTGCCAAGCAAAAATTAACGCAACCCCTAGCCGATATGTACGGCGACGGCGCTTACCCACTTAACTATCCTAATGAATGGGATATGAAGCATAATAGAAATGGCTCTGGCATTTGGCTTCATGGCACATACAGCAGCACATATAGCCGCCCACCAAACGCCAGCGATGGCTGCGTGGTATTAAGTAATCAAGATTTAAACGCCATCGCTCCAATTTTGCAAACAGGAAAAACGCCAGTTATTATCGCTAACAACTTAAAGTGGGTAGACGCTGACAACTCCAGTGCGGATAAAGATCGCCTAAAAACAGAAATCGACAGCTGGCTCAAAGACTGGAAATCACAAGACACCTCAAAATATTTATCGCACTACTCTGAGGCATTTTCTAGCAATGGCGTTGACTTTAAACAATGGGCTAATCATAAAACCTTGGTGCAAGCCAGTCGACCAAAAGTTGATATAAACATTAGTAATATGAGCATATTTTCTTATCCAGAAAGCTCTAAAAGTCTTATGGTAGTAGATTTTGTGCAAGACTTTAGAAGCCCATCTTTGAGCAATAAAATGTGGAAAAGACAATACTGGATACAAGAACATAACGCTTGGAAGATTATCTACGAAGGCGAAGCATAGTCGCTAACACGCGCCTTAAGTTACAGAAAAAATCTTTCTCCAATAATCAGCTCTTTTAAATTGAATAATTACACATCGATTGATTACCCGAAATATGCACATGATAAAAATAATGAATAAATTTTATACTTATTTAACACGGGCAATGTTAACGGCTATATTTTTCGTCAGCAGCACCTCATTTGCAGCAAATCCAGAAGTTGTTTTTGAAACCAATCATGGCAACATTGTCGTTGAACTTTATCCCGAAAAAGCACCAAAAACGGTGGCCAACTTCTTAAAATACGTAGACTCTGGTTTTTACAAAGAAACGCTTTTTCACCGTGTTATCAATAATTTTATGATTCAAGGGGGCGGCTTGAATAAAGATATGTCTGAAAAACAAGCACGAGCGCCCATTGTCAATGAAGCTTCTAATGGCTTAGAGAATGAGCCAGGCACTATTGCAATGGCTAGAACAGCAGACCCCGACTCAGCGACAGCCCAGTTTTTCATCAACCTTAGAAACAACACCTCACTTAACTACCAAGGTCCAGAGCCTGATTTAATTGGTTATTGCGTTTTTGGAAAAGTAACAAAGGGCATGGAGGTAGTACGTGAAATTGGCTTGACGCCAACCATTAATGTCGGCGCATATTATGACGTGCCTAAATCACCCATTATGATTTATCAAGTACAACGAATAACAAAGCCTTAAAATAGGCTTTATCTGTAAAATTTTATAAAGGATATTGTGTGGTTAAACTACTTACAAATTTTGGCGAAATCACCCTAGAGTTGAATGCCGAGAAAGCACCCATTACCGTTGCAAACTTTTTGCAATATGTAGATAAAGGTTTTTATGATGGCACTATTTTTCACCGTGTAATCAATGGCTTTATGGTTCAAGGCGGCGGCTTTGATGCCGAAATGAATCAAAAAGAATCAGCTAATGAAATTAAAAACGAGGCAGACAATGGCCTCGCTAATGACGTATACACGATTGCCATGGCACGCACCTCTGCTCCACATTCTGCGAGCAATCAATTTTTTATCAATGTTGGTAATAATGATTTTTTAAATCACACCGCTCCCACTAGCAGCGGCTGGGGTTACTGTGTTTTTGGTAAAGTAACAGCAGGCATGGATGTGGTCGATCAAATTAAAAAAGTAAAAACCAGCAGCAAAAAAGGGCATCAAGACGTTCCAGTAGAAAATGTTGTCATTGAAAAAGCAAGTCGTTGTTAATCAGCCTCACTTAAAACTGCTTAATCTAAAAACACAGCTTAGATTGTGCCGTTTAGCATGAACAATATCGGGGATAAATTAGACAAGAACTTATCAGGGCACAGTCTACTCATCTCCGATTTGCATTTATGCGCAAGTCGCCCACACATTACGATTGCATTTTTATACTTTTTAGAAAATACCGCCTCAAAAGCAAGCGCTCTTTACATTTTGGGCGATTTATTTGAATACTGGGCAGGCGACGATATCCTTGAAGATAGCTTCTATCAGCCCATCATTTCAACCCTTAAGCGTGTTGCTGATCAAGGCGTTAAGCTCTACATCATGCACGGCAATCGGGATTTTTTAATTTCTGACGACTTTAGCAAAGCCACCGGAATGGTTTTACTAAAAGACCCCAGCAAAATTAACTTACATGGCAAAACCACGCTGCTAAGCCATGGTGATAGTTTATGTACAGATGACTTAGAGTACCAAAAATTCAAACAACAAGTGCGCGACAAAAAGTGGCAAGAAAATTTTCTGAGCCAGACCCTGCTCGTTAGAAAAAATCAAATAGAAGCTATTCGCACGCGCAGCACACACGAAAAATCTCAAAAACCCATGCACATTATGGATGCGAACCAATCTGCCATTGATGCGTTATTAAAAGCACATCACTATCCAGAGTTGCTCATTCACGGCCATACGCACAGACCAAATCAACATCATATTAAATTAGACGGTCACACGATCACAAGGTGGGTGCTAGGCGACTGGTATGAGCAAGGCAGCTATCTGCAATGCGATCAATTCGGCTGTAGCGCTAAAAAAATTATCACAACCTAACACCCGCTTTGATCACGCGCCGAAGCATTTAAAAATAACTTCATTTCAAAAATAAAAAGTCAAAAAACAGACAATGATGTCATTTTTTTGACACTTCAACCCGCCAAAGCCCACCAAGCATCCATCTAAATAAAAGGTAAGCATAATAAAAATTACATATAAATCAATAATTTGAAACAATAGTTAACAAATTGGCATAATAATTGCTTTATAGCTAGTGGTGGTTAAAATTTTAAAAAAATTATTTTAATCAGTTATTTAATCAATCATTTTTAAGTAATTTCTAGTGAGGAGAGCAATATGAAAAAGCAAGCAGGTTTTACATTAATTGAGTTAGCGATTGTATTAGTGATTATCGGCTTACTCTTAGGTGGCGTGTTAAAAGGTCAAGAGCTAATCACAAGCGCTAAAGTTAAAAACTTAGCCAGTGACTTTAGAGCCATTCAGGTATACACCTATAGCTTCCAAGATAAATTCAAAGCATTGCCTGGCGACGACAAGTCTGCTGTAGCCCACGTTGGCGCGGGCGTTACACCAGCGCCAACAAATGGCGACGGAAATGGCAGCATAGACGGTGCTTGGAGCGCAACAGCTGCAACTGAAAGCTATAACTTTTGGCAGCACGTTCGTCTTGCAGGCTTAGCTGCAGGCTCTACAGACAATGCAACAGCCAACACAACTTATTTACCTACCAATAACGAAGGTGGTCAACTAGGCATTCAATCTAAACCACAAAATACAATTACAGGTCTATCTGGTTCATATGCAATATGTTCATCTGGCATTGTGGGCAAAATTGCAGCTC
>JAVKLV010000047.1:0-55601 GCA_031538905.1 Methylotenera sp.
ATCATCAGCGCTTGCTAGAACCTATCGGACACGTTCCTCCTGCGGAAGCGGAAGAATGTTATTATAAAGAGCTTGCTACAAACACAAGTAAAGCTGTTTTACTTTAACCAAATGCACTCCACGAAACTCGGGGTGATTCATGTCAGGCAGTATGCATGATTCAGGGCGCGCAGGTTTAGGTAAAGAAAAGTTTGCAAGCTGCGCAGCTTGCCATGGCACTGACGGAAAAGGTAACCAAGAAGTTGGCTCTGCAAACCTCACTGATCACATTTGGCTTCATGGCGCGGGAGAAACGGCAATCATCAAGCGCATCAATCAGGGTAAAGTCAATCAAATGCCGGCTTGGAAAGATAAATTCACGCCCGCTCAAATTCACGTTTTAGCGGCCTACGTGTGGGGGTTATCAAATAAAAAATAGCGTTAAGTCATATCATGCCTATGATGTCATTGGTATAACACAGAGAAAGTTATTTGCATGAACGATTTACCTAGCGCAGAAAAATCTGAAAAAATGACCCATTCAAACGAACAAGTCATTTCATTTTACAAGTCTGAAGAAAAAATATACCCTCGCAGTGTTTCAGGTTTTTTCACAAAATGGCGCTGGGTAATCATTTGGCTCACTCAGCTTTTTTTCTACGGCACTCCTTGGCTACAATGGGGTGAACGCCAAGCATTATTGTTTGATTTGGAAGCCAAGCGCTTCTATATTTTCAAGCTACTCCTCTACCCACAAGACTTGATATATCTCACGGCAATTCTCATCATTGCCGCGCTTTCGCTTTTTTTATTCACCGCGATTGCGGGTCGTCTGTGGTGTGGGTATGCTTGCCCGCAAACGGTTTACACTGAAATTTTTCTTTGGATAGAAAGACAAATTGAAGGCGATCGAGCTACTCGCATGAAGCTTGATACAGCTAAAATGTCTTCAAAAAAATTAAGCAGAAAGACCGCCAAACATCTTGCATGGGGTATTTTTGCCTTATGGACAGGCTTTACCTTTGTGGGCTACTTCACGCCCATTCGAGATCTCATCTATTCTTCTTTAAATCTCAACCTAAGTGGCTGGGAAACATTTTGGGTGTTTTTTTACGGCTTTGCCACGTACGGCAATGCTGGCTTTATGCGTGAGCAAGTGTGCAAATATATGTGTCCTTATGCGCGCTTTCAAAGCGTGATGTTTGACGACGATACTTTGGTCGTGACTTATGATGAAGCGCGTGGCGAGCCTCGTGGCGATCGCTCACGCCAAGATGAAGTAAAATCTAAAAACCTAGGTTCGTGTATTGATTGCAGTTTGTGTGTACAAGCGTGCCCCACCGGCATTGATATTCGTAAGGGTTTGCAATATGAGTGCATAGGCTGTGGCGCTTGCACGGATGTGTGCGACACCGTCATGGATAAAATGGGTTATGAACGCGGACTGATAAAATACTCGACACAAAATGCGATAACGCACAATTGGTCATATCAACAAATGTTTAAAAGGATTTTACGTCCTCGCGTGCTGATTTATACCGTTATTTTATCAGCGCTTATTGTGGGCTTAGTCACAAGCCTATGGTTTAGAGCGCCATTTAGGGTTGATGTGGTGCGTGACCGCGGGGTCATGTCAAGGCTGAATGACGATGGTAAACTAGAAAACATATATCGCTTACAAATTATGAATGCAACTGAAGAAGAGCAGCATTACCATGTGCGGGTTACTGGCTTAAAAGGGCTTGAAATAGATATGACAGAGCAAGACAAAAAAACTGACAATGACGAACATACTGTCATAGTGAATGCCGCCGAATCTCGGTGGGTCATCGTTAATTTAGAGCTTGATGATGACACCATTGAACCTGGCACCCATAAAATAAATTTTGAAATTGAGGCATTAGAAAATAAAGAGAAAGTCACTGAAAAATCAGTATTTTTTGTACCAAGATAATTTATTGTGCAACAAAACAAAATAAATATGTGTCATATTGAGTAACATATACATGAAAAAAAATGAATTAAATACAAAAGACAACATAAAACCTTGGTGGAGCTTTGGCTATGTATGGCTCATTATTGCCGGACCGTTATTGGTCGTCATAGCTTCTTTTATTACACTCTATTTAGCAATTTCTAGGTCAGACACAGTGATTGAAGATTATTACCGCAAAGGCATCGAAATTAACAAAACCTTAAATGCAGAGCGCGATAGCATGACCCCTGCAATGCTTGCAAGAAACCATGCAGCGACTGGATTAAAGCCTTCAAAAACTCAAGTAACCACACCATAAATTATGCTCACAAATACTGATGTCATTATTATTGGCGCAGGGCCAGCAGGCCTCACACTAGCAAAGTCGCTTGCCCTAAGTGGCTTAAGCGTTGTAGTTTTAGAGCGCCAATCTGAAGACTCTATCTCTTCTCCAGCTTTTGATGGTCGCGAAATTGCGGTCACACATCACTCAATGAAATTGATGCAAACGCTGGGCTTGTGGGAGCATATTGACAAAGAGGCGATTTCTCCCCTGAAAGATGCACGCGTGTTTAATGGTACATCGCTACTTTCACTTAATATCGGCCATGATGATACACAAAAGTCTGAGCTGGGTTATTTAATCTCTAACCACCTTATTCGCAAAGCAGCCTATTTGGCTACAAAGCCTTTAAGTAACATTGATCTTAAAACCGACGTTGAGGCAACTACAATAAACGCCGATGACAGCAGCGTGCAAGTGAGCTTAAATAACGGAGAAACAATCCAGGCGCAACTGCTCATCGCGGCAGATAGCCGTTATTCAGAAACAAGGCGCAGAATGGGCATTGCCGCCGATATGCATGACTTTGGAAAAACCATGATGGTTTGCGTGATGGAACACCCCGTTCCGCACCAGCACACAGCGTGGGAGTGGTTTGATTACGGGCAAACCCTCGCGCTTTTGCCTATGAATGGCGCGCGTTCTTCTGTAGTCATCACGCTGCCCCCTGACGAAATGAACCCGCTCATGACAATGGCAGAAGAAGACTTTAATCGCGAAGTTTCAGCGCGATTTAAACACAGACTAGGCGCAATGACATTAGCATCCACTCGCCACGCTTACCCGCTGGTAACCGTATATGCAAAACGCCTGATCTCTAAACGCTTTGCCTTAGCAGGCGATGCCGCAGTAGGAATGCACCCCGTCACAGCGCACGGCTTTAATTTTGGATTAAAAGGCATTGCAACTTTATCTGCCGAAATTAAAACTGCTATGGCTGCAGGCAGTGACATTGGGGCATACAGTGTATTGCAACGTTATGAACGCACGCATAAGCGTGACACCAAACCGCTATTTATTGCAACACACGCGATCGCTAAAATATACGCAAGCAACAGCCTGCCTGCAAAAATAATTAGGGCAAGCGCTATACGATTAGGCAACCGACTCACGCCATTTAAACGGGCTGTGGCTGGGTTTTTAGCTGACGCGCACTAAACTTACATACTGACATAAGCCGCCAGCCCCCGCGCACGAATTTTTTGTGCCAGCGACTCAAGCCAGTCTTCTGACAAACGACTTAGGATTTGCGCTTCTGGCTGATAAGATGCGCGTGCAAGGCCATATAAATGTACGCCCTGCACAACATCTTTCGCCTCCTCAATCAACGCGAGATAAGCCGCCAAATCGCTTTCTTGAGGCGGTTGATTATCAATCGCCACCATGCAAGTTTGAATATAAGTCGGGCAAAGTGTAGCGCATTTTTTGAGGCGCTCAATATGACTTGCTGGGTTTAAGTGCACATCATTAATTTTTGCAAAACCTGCTTGAGTTCCTGCATCCACTTTAAACCACACTTCACCATTACATTGTGCTAAATGTTTCACGCTATCAAGTATTGCTTGCTTATCCATCAAGCTACCGTTAGTAATCAAGCGTACTTTTAGCGCACTCCCTAGCAAGCCAAATTCGCGCAAAATACGCTCTGTTAAACAAACCACTTCTGGAAACTCTTTTGCACTTGTGGGTTCGCCATTACCAGAAAATGCAATGTCTTTAAGGTGCCTATCAGGCTGGGACACGTAATGCTCCATAAAGTCACCATGCAAAGCGTAAGCCAAAAAAGCTTTGAGCTCTTTTTCTAAAAGATTAAGCTCAATTGGCGGCGGTGTTCCACGCGCTAAATTCGGCACCTGGCAGTAAAGACAGCGCCAATTACAGGCGTTATTTACATTCAAATTGATGCCAATCGATACCCCCCCCGCCCGCCGCGAAACCACAGGGTAAACGTATTTCATACCGCTTACATCACGATTATGATCTGAAACAGTTAAAAAATTTTGAAGCGTCATGTTACAATATGGTGAGTAGTTGTGATGATAGATCCATTCATAATTGAATATAGCTTATGACGTTAAGTATTGATTACGAAAGTGGATTTTTTGCTATTTACTTTAAGTTAAACATCATTCATGGCAAGTATACTGCCAAGCCATCCAACATAAAGTCGATTTCTTCTAAAAATTGTTGGGAATTGCAAAAGCACTTGGGTTTAAAACATCGTTGGAAATGAGTGCGTAAATGTTATACTAAAGAGCTTAAGCGCCTGATATCAAACCATTTAAAACAATTTACTAAGAGTAAGTTGAGTTAAGCGCAAACGACAGCTGTCTAATCCATTATTTTCATGGCGCTTAAAATAAATTTGAGATTATTTTAAGCGCAAGGTAGAACCATTAAAACTAAGCTTGTCATAATGACGATGACATTATTTTTGAGAACGGAAATCATACGATGCAAGATGCTAATAAATATAGGGCTGTAAACAAAATCGGTTTAGTTAGCTCGGGCTTATTACTTGGGCTTCTTCTTAGCTTAGCATATTCTGCAGTTGCTGAAAAAATGACTAAGCCAGCATTTCCCATAGAGGATTTACGGGCTTTTTCAGAAGTGTTTGGCAAAATTAAAAGCGATTATGTTGAGTCTGTTGAAGATAAAAAGCTTATCTCCGAAGCAATTAGCGGCATGCTCACTGGCTTAGATCCGCATTCCACTTATATGGATGCCGATATGTTTAAAGAGATGCAAGCCTCAACCCAAGGGGAGTTTGGCGGCCTAGGCATTGAAGTTGGCATGGAAGACGGCTTGGTTAAAGTGGTTTCACCCATTGAGGATTCCCCCGCTTTTGTCGCGGGCATCAAAAGTGGCGATTTAATTGCCAAGCTAGACGACACCCCCGTAAAAGGCATGAGCTTAAATGATGCAGTAAAACGTATGCGCGGCAAGCCTAACACGCCCATCATACTCACTGTATTACGTAAAAATGAGCCTAAGCCTCTCGTCATTACCCTGGTACGCGCCATTATTAAAACTAAAAGCGTAAAGTACAAAATGACTGAGCCTGGCTACGCTTATGCTCGCGTGACGCAGTTTCAAGAGCATACGGGGGAAGATTTAGCAAAAGCAATCAAAACCATGCGAGAAGAAAATAAAGGTCCGTTTAAAGGCTTTGTTTTAGATTTACGCAATGATCCAGGTGGATTACTCAACGCTGCTGTTGGTGTTTCTGCAGAGTTTTTGCCAAAAGACAGCTTAGTGGTTTACACCGAAGGGCGCGCTGCCGACTCAAAAATGAAGCTGACAGTTAACCCTAAAAATTACGTCAGCGGTAGTCTCATCAATGAGTATTTAACTAAAAATAATCTTAGCCCGACTGATCTGCTTAGTTATACAAAAGCAATTGCTGAAAATGACTACATACGCAGCGTGCCTGAAGACATCAAAACCGTACCAATGGTCGTACTCATCAATGCTGGTTCGGCCTCAGCTTCTGAAATTGTTGCTGGGGCATTACAAGACCACCAACGTGCAACGCTCATTGGTATCAGAAGCTTTGGCAAAGGCTCTGTACAAACCATTATGCCAATGAACAATGGCGCAGCAATCAAACTCACTACCGCACGCTATTTTACGCCCAAAGGTCGCTCGATACAGGCCAAAGGCATTGAGCCTGACTATGTTGTTGAAGATGGCACAGATCAATCCTATAACATTCATGAGGCTGATTTAACGGGTCACTTATCAAACCCAAAAGATCCACAAGCAGGTGTCAGTAAAAATGCTACAGAAATACAAGCTACTAAAGATACCGCAAAAAGCAAACTTAATGAGAAAAAATATGCTGAGCAAACAGGTCCTATTGAGCCTGCAAGTAAAGATGACTTACAATTTGTACAAGCAATGAATTTTTTAAAAGGCAAACCAGTAGTGGTTACTACAGTGGCAAAACCTGAAGCCTCAAAAGCAGACGCTGCAACAAAAAAGTAGCTTTCTAAAGCATCTTCTCATCCGCCTTTATAAAAAAGGCGGATTTTTTATGTCAACCAATTAAGCGTCATGTTAAATGCTGTTAATTGCAGGGCTGGTTTCTTCAGGTCATACTGCCTCATCAAAGCAAGGCCTATAATATCAAAATGACTTTATCTATCAATAAGCTCATTGAAGAAGCAGACCGCTGCGTCACTTGTGGCTTATGCTTGCCACACTGCCCAACGTACAAAAAAACCGGCTCTGAGGCGGATTCTCCGCGCGGGCGAATTCAATTGATGCGCGCCGTAGCGCAAGAAATTATTCCAAATAATCCCCGCTTTAATGAACATATTGATTTATGTTTAAGTTGCCGAAGCTGCGAAAACGCCTGCCCTAATAACGTGCAGTATGGTGCGCTTATAGATTTAACGCGCGCAATTTTTAATCAAAAAAAATCAATTATTTTTACCCTAGCAAAACCATTTATACGTCATCGTCAGCTCGCAAAATCGCTCAGCTGGGGGCTTTGGTTGGCTCAAAAAAGCACATTCGATACGTGGCTCAAAAAGCTGAGTCCTGCACTGCGGTTAATGCCACAAATTGAAAAACCAACGGCTTGGAAAACGCAGTATTTTGCCAGCGCTCCAAGTAAAGGCGCTGTAAGCTTATTTTTAGGCTGCGCCAGCAGCACGATAGATACGCACACATTAAAAGCAGCTATCTATGTAATCAATACACTAGGTTATGACGTACATATTCCTAAGCAACAAACTTGTTGTGGCAATATCGCTAGACAAATGGGCGATGCCAAAGAATCAAAAAACCTCATCCTCAAAAATCAACAAAATTTCAGAAAAGATATCCCTATTATTAGCATTGCGAGCGGCTGTGGTGCTGGCTTAAATGACTACTTACCCACACACAAAATTGAAGACATCAGCACATTTTTAATACAGTGCGATTGGTCAGAGATTGCCATCAAACCCATGCAAGCACGCATTTTTGTGCAAGATCCATGCACATTACGCAATGTGCAAAAAGGTCATCAGGCAGTTTATCAGCTACTTAAAAAAATACCTGAAGCAATCATCACAGCTCTTCCAGAAAATGGTCAGTGCTGCGGTGGTGCAGGTGCTTATGTGCTGACACAACAAGAAATGGCGAACAAATTACGTGATGACAAAATAAATGCTATCGCGCACCACAAGGTAACCATGCTTGCGAGCTCAAACATTGGCTGCAGCTTACACATTGCTCATGGTGTACGCGAAGCTAATTTAAAAGTTGAGGTTTTTCACCCCATAAAAATTATAGCAATGCAAATGGGATGGGTGGACTCATCAAGCACGAGCACTTTAAAACATTAACGCTCACTAAAAGCACCTGAAAGTGTTTTTGTAATTGGTTTGGTAAAGTAATTAAGCGCAGACATTGAGCCTGTACGTATCTCCACCTGAGCGGTCATGCCTGGCTGAATTTCAATCTTTTTGCCACCTGTTGTCTTCAAGCCATTCATGTCTTCTACAACCACATGAACCCGATAATAAACATGAGAACCTTCTTTACTCTCTTCGGTTAAGGCATCAGGACTTACAAAACTCACCTTGCCATGTAAAACCCCGTAAATAGTGTAATCATAAGCATCAAGTTTCACAGCCGCGTTTGCACCAATTTTGATAAAAGCCAAATCACTGGGCTTTAATTTTGCCTCAACAATTAACTTGCTGTCTGTTGGCAAAATTTCCATCACAACATCGCCAGCCCTTACTCTTGCACCAGGGGTTGTTAATCGAACATTTCTTACCACGCCATCTGTTGGTGCGTAAATTTCTGTTCTATCTAAAAATTCAGTTCTCTCTGCTAACAACTGCTCCTGCGTCACCAAGTCTTCTTCAGCTTTAGTCATTTCAGCTTGCGAGTCTTGAAAGTATTTATTAGTACGATTAGTGATATTACCTTCTAGCTCATACACTTGCCTTTGCAAGCTCAATACCTCTGTTTCGGCAACATCTTCTGTTTTTAACAACGCTTCAGTCATTTTTAACTGAGTTTTCGTTGTTTCAAGCATTTCTTTCATTGATCTTTTTTCTTCGCGAACCATTTTTTGTCTAGCATTAAATAGATCCGTTTGATTTCTAACAAAACTTGGATATTTATTGACTTCTTCAGGAAATACCAATGGGCGCCCAAGAACTTCAGACCTCAATCTGACAAGGGTTGCTTTTAGTGCTGCAACCTTACCTTGCGCATCTGCAACCAATGCTCTCGCCTGCACTTGGTCTAAACGTACTAATATCTCACCTTTTTTAACCCTGCCGCCTTCAGAAACATAAATGCGGGCGATTTCACCATCATTCGCCGCTTGAATAAACTGCGTACGTGAGCTCGCAATCACCTGCGCCATAGCCCTTGATGACTGCTCAATTTTTGCAAAATTTCCCCAAGCCAATAAGCTTACCAAGGCTACAAAAAGCAACCAAATCGTGACTAAAGCCGGTGAAAATTTCACTTCATAAAATTTATTTTCGTTATTTTTCATTGATATTTTCCCATATTACTTAATTCTTGCAGCTATCGATAAACCATAGCATTAAACAACAATGCTACTTAATGACCACCTGCGGAGTCGGGTTAGGGGGAGCTTCTGGATTTTGCGTGAGCTGTTGTAAAACACTCTCGCGCGGACCATCTAAGACAATTGTACCTTTATTGATAACGATAATACGACTTACCAATTGCAATAAAGCAGGCTTATGTGTCACCAAAATAACCGTCTGATGATCTTTAGCCGATTCAGTCAGCGCCTTTATTGCAACGCTTTCAGAGGCTTGATCCATTGAAGCGGTAGGCTCATCTAGCAACCAAATATCAGGGCGAGATAATATCAGTCGAGTCAACCCGATAATTTGACGCTGCCCACCAGATAGGCCCCCGCCACCTTCGGAAATAAGTAAATCTAAACCCTTAGCGCTTGATGAAAGAATATGAATCAAGCCTGTTAATTTACAGGCCTCAATGAGCTGCTGCTCAGTGACCCCGATAATCCCAGCTAATAAGTTGTCACGCAAAGTACCTCCAAAGAGGCGTAAATCTTGTGGCAGAAATCCTAATTTATTGCTCAAGTGCGTTCTACTGATATGTTCGATATCCAATCCATCAATTTTCAATCGACCTTGATGAGGAACGTATAGACCAGCGAGTAATTTCAAAAATGTGGTTTTTCCAGATCCAACGCCACCAATCACTGCAATTTTTTCACCTGGCAATATCTGAAGATTAGCAATACTAACGCCTTGAGTTCTTTCTGGGTAAGAAAATGCCAAGTTTTCAACACTAATGCGACCAGTCAAAGACTCTATAGACACGGGTCTTTCTATATCATGATTGTCTTGCTTGAGGGAGAAAACGCCATCAATACTTTTCATTGCAGTTGTTGCATTCGCCCATTGCACCATAAGACCTGGCAACATGCTCACTGGCTGAAGTACGCGACCAGACAAAATTGAGCACGCGATAATGCCCCCTGAGGTGAGCGCATTGCTCGTGCTTGCAATATAAGCGCCCAAGCCAACTAGCATCACATAACTAATTTGCTGAACAGTGGCCGCAAAATAAGCCGAAGTCTCGCTTTGATGCCTTAAGTTTAAATCTTCTTCAACGTTCATTCTTGTTAAGGCGTTCCACCTTGCCAAAAACTGCCAACCCGAACCGGTAGCTTTCACAGACTCCGCACCATCAATCACTTCAACCAAAAGCCCTAATTTCTTATTAGAAGAATTTTGACTTAAAGCCGCGTATTTTTTATATTTTTTATGTGACACAAGCCCCACAAAAAGAGAGAGGAAAAAAGCCATCAAAGGCACACTTGCAACAGAAAGCCCCGCAATTGCTGTAATAATTGCAAGAAAAAGAAATGCAAAAGGCAGGTCAACTAAAATATAAAGCGTCACCGACATAGCAAATGAACGAATCATCTCATAACTTCTTAGCTGCGCCGACAGCGTGCCGACACTTGGAGGAAATTGATCCATACGCACACGTAGCAATCTTTCAAAGATCTTATTTGAAAGCGATGTGTCAAGCTCTTTAATCGCACCATCAACAATAGATGATCTAGCAAGCTTTCCAATCATTTCAATCACTATAGCAATCACCGCACCTAAAGTAAGTGCAAATAATGTTGAAATACCTTGCGAAGGAATGACCCGATCATATACCTGCATACTATAAAGCGAAGTTACCAAAGCAATAAGGTTGATGACAACGGTGATGACTGCCGCATGCCAAAAGTAATTTTTATTACTTAATAAGGCCTTTTTAAACACAGTCGTGGCAGACTCATATCTATCTGACACACGGGCAATATCTATCGTGCTATAAAGCGCACCCTTTGGAAGCTCTTGAAGCACTTGCCGTCCGGTCACGTTCTCAACAATCCAAAAACCATGATGAGTTTTAGAAAGCAAAATGAAAACACCAAAATTTACATCCACCCCCAATAGAGGAAATAAATGCGTTGTAATTTTCTCTTGCCAACGACTCGCTCGCCCACCCATTTTAACAATGAGTTCATCCACCAGCTTTGTTAAATAACGGTTATCAACAGATTGCTGCAAGAGCGCCACTTTTGATACATACTCAGCATGCTCATTAGGCGCAAGTTTTTGTAAATTCAAGCTCGCAACAGGTAAGCGATCCAAAAGCCATGGCAACCCATAATCCTTGGCGTTATTGATATTATTCATAATCATGGGCATCTCCTTTAGCTGAGCCTGATCCATAGAAATCACCAGTGATGATATTGAGTCTATGCTGAGAAGCAATAATCTGAGCTCGTAAGTCAGTTTCTTGCTGCTGGTTCACTATTAGTTCTTTCTCAAAATTTAAAAGATCTAACCAACTACGACGCCCCAAAACAAAAAGACGGGTAGAAGAATTTAAGATCTCTTTAGACAAAGCACTTGCTTTAGACTGGCTCGCGAGCTGCATTTTATAGGTCTGCAAATTAACCACTTCAGCTTTAACACTATCAGAAACACTCAACTCAGCCGCCTCAGTCAACTGATTAGCGGCCGAAACTAAGTATGATGCAGCAGAAACATCGGCATAAGAAGAAAACCCAGCACCCGGCTTGTATGACAAATTAAAAAATAGCCTTGTTTTTTGCGCTGAAGATCCGTTAAATTGACTGCGCTGATATTCTGAATTTAAAGATAAGGTTGGCCACTGAGAAGCTTCGGCAAGATTTTTTTGCTCAAAAGCCAAACGCTGTTCAGCCTGCGCCCGAATAACCGATGGATTTGAGCTGATGGCACGCTGCTCCGCATTTTTAAGATCTATATTGCCAGGAATTTCATATTCAGCATCAACCGTTTCAGTAGACACTTGCGCGCCCGTTAAAGATGACAGTTGAATCAAAATCAACTTAAGCCTTGATGCAGTGACTTCTTTCTCAGTCTTAATCTGCTCAAGCCTAGATCTAGTCATGTTTAAATCTATTTTTGAAGAAACTCCAGCCTCCACTCTTCTCTCCATCATTGCCTGCAACTTTTCTAGACGCCGTAACCCTCTATCCAATATCGCAAGGCGAAAACGTTGAGCTAAAAATGATTGGTAAAGATCAACAAACTTCAAACCCAGCTTAAATTGAGTATCAGCAACATCTATTATGGCTATTTGACGCTTGATATCTGCTGAATTGAGATTCGACGTGAGCCGACCACCAGTCCAAATCGGCTGAGAAAGCGTCACCGTGTTAGATAAATCACCCTGAAATAAAGTTGTTCCAACAGAAGGCTCAGGTAAAAATAAAAGCTTTGCCGACTTAACCTTCATTTCAGCACCTTCAACTTCAATTTTTTTGCCTTCAACTGTCGGGTGGCCAAATACCGCCATTTTTAAAAGCTGACCAAAACTCAAAGCATTTTCATTTCCAGGCACAGACTTAGTGTCAAAATCCTTTTCATCAAAAATCGGGATACCCTCATCTTCTCCAAAGTTTTTTTGGGAGGGATTTAGAGTTGACGATAGCCATTTGGTAGCACGATCTAGATTTACCGCTGCAGCAGGCTCTGGGATTTCTTTAGATTTTAAGCTGGGCGCAGATTTTTCTGCACGAGGTTTTGAAGTTATTGGAGGCTTTGGTGCTACTTGAGACCTAGCACTTGTCGCAGACTGCAAATCAGGCTCATCTTTAATATCCTCATCAATAATCGACTGCAACTCTGCATCGATGACAGGCAAAGCTTTAGCAAAAGCGTTTTGACCTATCAATAAAAAGCATATTAAAAGAATAATTTTTTTGTATTGTGACTTCAAAAGCATACTCAAAAAATTTCTAACCCTAAAGAAAATGTCATCAAAACTCATGAAGTAGCCCGATTAAAATTGACGGTTATTTTAAAAGTCACATTATACGCCATACGCCGTAATTGAGTACACTTAAACGAAGAAGCTGCGTTCATTCAAAAATCTTAAAACTCACTATAGAAGCGCACTCCCTTCAAACAGAGGCAGTTTAAACTTTTATTTTAAAGCTCCCAAATCAAAAAAGAATTGCCGCATAAAAGCAAATGCAAGTCTATTCAATCAACTTAATGCATCAGCCAGTTTTTGTGAGACCAAATCCACCTAATCAAAAAACTCTTTTACTTTGTCTGCCCAGCTTTTATTTTTCGGACTATGGTGATCAGAGTCAGCCTGAGTGCTCAATTCAAATTCGCGCAGTAACTCTTTTTGCTTTTCTGTAAGTTTAACGGGCGTTTCAATCACAATGTGCACCATAAGATCCCCTGCCTCAGATTGACGCAAGGGTTTAATTCCTTTGCCGCGCAATCTAAAAACGCCGCCAGTTTGTGTTTCAGCAGGAATTTTCATTTTAGCCGAACCATCGAGCGTTGGCACTTCAATTTCACCGCCAAGCGCAGCCGTGCTAAAGCTAACAGGCATTTCGCAGTGCAAATTTCCACCTTCACGTTGAAAAATTTTATGCTCTTTTAAATGAATGACTACGTACAAATCACCGGTTGGACCGCCATTTACCCCTGCCTCACCCTCACCACTTAAGCGAATTCTATCGCCTTCGTCTACCCCGGCAGGAATTTTCACAGAAAGCGTTTTATTTTGCTTGGTTCTTCCTGCGCCATTACAGCTTGGACAAGGGTCTTTAATCATTTTTCCACTGCCACGACACTTTGGACAAGTTTGCTGTACCGAAAAAAAACCTTGCTGCATCCGCACCTGACCATGACCAGCACAGGTATTACAGGTGACAGGCTGAGTTCCTGCACGCAGACCTAAGCCCTTACAAGGCTCGCACGTTGATTGCACGGGAATGCGAATTTTTGATTCCGTGCCCCTTGCCGCATCTTCAAGCGATATTTCCATGTTGTAGCGCAAGTCTGCCCCGCGATAAACGTTGTTACGTTGCCCGCCAGCACGACCGCCGCCGAAAATATCGCCAAAAATATCGCCAAACGCATCACTAAAGCCCGCTCCACCAAACCCGCCGTCAGCGCCATGCTCAGCTCCCGCATGACCATACTGATCATAACTTGCACGTTTTTGCTGATCAGAAAGCATTTCATAAGCTTCTTTAGCTTCTTTAAACTGCTCTTCAGCTTTTGGATTATCTGGATTACGATCAGGGTGATATTTCATCGCCAGCTTGCGATAAGACTTTTTAATTTCTTCTTCTGATGCGCCCTTGCCTACACCCAGCACTTCGTAATAATCTCTTTTGCTTGCCATAATTTCAGTATCTAAAAACGGGGGTTAAATAAACACAAAAGGCTGAGGAAAAATGTTGCTTACCCCAGCCTATCAGCCCTACTTCTTAATAATTAGTCTTTTTTAATTTCTTCAAATTCCGCATCCAGCACATCGCCGTCAACGGTTTTTTCAGACTCTTGACTTGGCTGTGCATTTCCAGCGTTCGCTTGAGCCTGTTGTTCAGCATACACTTTTTCACCAAGCTTTTGTGATGCGCTAGTCAAAGCTTCTGTCTTTTCCTCGATCTCGGCCTTGTTGTCAGATTTCACAACCTCTTCAAGCTCTTTTAATGCCGTTTCAATGGCTTCTTTTTCAGTAGCATCAAGCTTATCACCATGCTCAGTCAGTGATTTTTTCACCGAATGAATCATCCCATCTGCGGCATTGCGCACATCTACAAGTTCGCGCAATTTGCGGTCTTCGTCAGCGTATTTTAAGGCATCTTCTTCCATTTTCTTAATTTCAGCTTCAGATAAACCAGAGTTTGCTTTAATGGTAATTTTATTTTCTTTGCCCGTTGCCTTGTCTTTTGCAGATACGTGCAAAATGCCATTTGCATCAATATCAAAAGTCACTTCAATTTGTGGCACCCCACGTGGAGCAGGCGGAATGTCGCTCAAGTTAAATTGACCCAGTGATTTGTTTGCCGAAGCCAATTCGCGCTCACCCTGCAAGACTTGAATGGTGACAGCGTTTTGATTATCGTCAGCGGTTGAAAATGTTTGAGATGCCTTGGTCGGAATCGTCGTATTTTTCTTAATCACTTTCGTCATTACGCCGCCAAGCGTTTCAATACCTAATGATAAAGGTGTTACATCTAGCAGTAGCACATCTTTAACATCACCTTTTAACACGCCGCCCTGAATTGCAGCGCCCACAGCAACAGCCTCGTCAGGATTGACATCTTTACGCGGTTCTTTGCCAAAGATTTCTTTCACTTTCTCTTGCACTTTAGGCATACGGCTTTGACCGCCCACCAAAATAACATCCGTAATGTTATCAACTGAAACCCCAGCATCTTTAATAGCTGTGCGGCATGGCGCCATTGTGCGCTCAATTAAATCTTCAACCAATGACTCTAATTTCGCGCGGGTAATTTTTACCACTAAATGCTTAGGGCCTGTTGCATCAGCAGTGATGTAAGGCAGGTTGACTTCTGTTTGCTGTGCGCCAGATAGCTCGATTTTTGCTTTTTCAGCAGCTTCTTTTAAGCGCTGTTTCGCCAGTAAATCATTACGCAAATCCATGCCGCCATTTTCTTTTTTGAACTCTTCTACCAAAAAGTCAATTAAACGGTTGTCAAAGTCTTCGCCGCCAAGAAAGGTATCACCATTGGTTGAAAGCACTTCAAATTGATGCTCGCCATCAATGCTTGATATTTCAATAATAGAAATATCAAATGTACCGCCGCCCAAATCGTACACTGCAATTTTACGATCGCCCTCTTGTTTATCTAAACCAAATGCCAATGCGGCCGCGGTGGGCTCATTGATAATGCGCTTAACCTCTAAGCCGGCAATACGACCAGCATCTTTAGTAGCCTGACGCTGACTATCGTTAAAGTAAGCTGGCACAGTAATAACCGCTTCGGTCACCTCTTCGCCCAAATAGTCTTCGGCGGTTTTTTTCATTTTACGTAAAATTTCAGCCGAAATTTGTGGTGGCGCCATTTTCTGACCACGCACCTCAACCCACGCATCACCGTTATCTGCTTTTGTAATGGTGTAAGGCATTAAGCCGATATCTTTTTGCACTTCTTTTTCTTTAAAGCGACGTCCAATCAAACGCTTCACCGCATAAAGTGTATTTTTAGGATTAGTGACCGCCTGACGCTTTGCCGGCGTGCCTGTTAAAATCTCACCATCTTCTTGATACGCAATGATGGAGGGCGTGGTTCGCGCACCTTCAGCGTTTTCAATAACGCGAGGCTTGCCGCCTTCCATCACAGCGACGCAAGAGTTTGTTGTGCCTAAATCAATACCAATAATTTTTCCCATAATGTATCTTCCTTTGCCTATTATATTTGCCTATATTTGCAGTCATTGGCAGCGTTAAATGTCTGCCTCAAAGCTATTGTGGTGATTGTTTTTTTTATTTCAAGTGTGGTAAATCAATGATGTATCGCGATTGGCTTCATTTACTTTGCAACCATCACCAATGCGGGGCGCAACACGCGGTCATTTAATGTGTAGCCTTTTTGCAAAACCTGCGTTACGGTATTCGGGGTGCCGCTGCCCTCAATCATACTAATCGCTTGATGTTTATTAGGGTCAAACGCCTGTCCTAATGGGTTAAGTTCTGCCACATTAAATTTATCAAACACTGCCGATAATTGATTTACTGTCAGTTGCACGCCATCTTTATAACTTTGCACATCAGCTGCCTCAATTAACAGCGCTGCATCCAAGCTGTCTTTTACCGCCAGCAACTCGTTTGAAAATTTCTCTAAGGCAAATTTACGCGCTTTTTCAATATCATCTGTCGCGCGGCGGCGAATGTTTTCGCCATCGGCTTTCACATATAAAACCGTAGCTTGCGCCTCTGCAAGCTGGGCTTCTAGTTCAGCAACACGGGTTTCTAATAAGCTGGTAGCGCTATTTTTTTGAAAATCGGCTTCAGTGCTTTCATGGTCGCTTGGTACATCTTGAGTGTGTTCAGTCATGAAGTATTCCTAATGATTTATCAGTAATTATTAAAACGATGTACAGACAATGGGGACGCTTTATTCAATATCAAGTTTTTGTATTATTTTTTTGAGTATTGAGTGGCAACGACTACTGCAAGATGACTAAACTTTTGGGGTGGGTGGGCTTTGGTTTCTTACTTTGTAACGGTCATACATCCATAAGTATTGCTGCGGACATTGCTCAATAGTGGCCTCTAGCTCGGCGTTTAATAATGCGGGAGAATCAATGCCCCCCGCATTCACAGACCGAATATGAATATGATAGCCGCGCCCAAAACTCAAGCGCTCACCAAACGCCAACAAAACTTGCGCCCCAGTTTTTTTAGCTAATTTTGATGCAAGTGTCATTGTGTAAGCTTGACGCCCAAAAAATGGCGCCCACTCACCTTCTCCCGAAAGCGGTGCTTGATCGGGCAATATACCCACCGCTTCGCCACGTTTAAGCGCTTGCAATAGAAGCTTTACGCCAGAAGCATCGGCCGATGCCAAAGTAATACCTCCGCGCGCCCGACCTTTGGCAATCAGCGGCAATAGCCATTTTTGACGAGGCAGGCGGTACAGCACCGTGATTGGGTGCGTCGCGCCACAAAGCGTTGAGCTATAGTATAAAGACGTAATTTCAAAACAACCAAGATGCGGCGTAAGAAAAATAATGGGCTGCCCTGACTGCAGCGCAGCTTCAACCGCCTCCCACCCAAACACCTCGCGCACCCAAGGCAGTATTTCTGCCTGAGGCTTGAGCCAAATAGCAAACGTCTCCAGCGCACCCTTGCTACTTTCAATCATACTTTTAAATAATAATTTTTTTAAATTCGCAGTGCGGTCAGTGAGCCCATATTGTGCAAGATTGCGAATACTATGTTCGCGATGATCTTTGTTAAATAAATAATTCATCACACCAAGCACTACGCCAAGCCCGTGAATCAAAGACAAAGGCAAAAATCGCAATAATTTCAGAATGCTGATTACAACAAATGTGAAAAAAAATTTCAACTTCGGCTTTATCATGAAAAGGTCACTGGCTTTATTTGCGCTTTAAGTTCAACGAGATTTCATTGCCATCAGCTTGTTAAATGCTTCAATCGCAGCGTGTGCATCAAGCGTGCTTGGCTTGGCGCCAATCGTCATAGCGCAGCCTTCTGGCGACGGCTTTGTGCCAGCTTGCCAAATGTGCGTGTCTGTAAAAATCGCCAAAGTTGGCACATTTAAAGCAACAGCAATGTGCGTTAAACCCGTATCTAAGCCAATACAGGCAACTACATGACGCATCAAGCTAGCGAGCTTTACAATACTAAGCTGAGGCAATACCACTGCATTTTTGAGTGATTGAGCAATCAGCTCTGCGCGTTTTTTTTCAGACTGACTCCCCCAAGGCAAAGCCAAGGCATAACCCTGAGCATTTAAATGTTGTCCTAATGAAATCCAATGCTGATGAGGCCAATGCTTCGCAAGTCTAGCTGTACTATGAAACAACAGAATGCAGTTATTTGGCATTAAATTTTCTAAGCCCACATCTGCCTCCGCGTTAAACTGCATATCATAATGTACAACTTGATCATCCATCACGTAATTAAAAGCCCTTGCCCCCACTAAGCGATTACGGGTAATGGCATGAAGATTTCTCGGAATATCCAAAGGCGAGCTCACCATGTAGCCAGCCAAGCGCTCACGGACAGTGTGTGCGTTTTGACCATAGCTTTTACCATGTGCCAATTGAGCAATCAAAGCGCTTTTGATTAAACCTTGCGTATCCAAAATAACATCATAACGAGTGCTTTGTAGTTGCTTTTTAAATCTCAAAAATTCAAGCCAAGTGCTTTTACTCAACAGCGCCTTTTTCCAGCGGCGCATTCCAACAGAAATAACACGATCAACCAAAGGGTTAAGCTTGGCGAGCTCAACAAAAGATTCTTCTACAACCCAGTCAATCGTGGCTACTGGGTAGCGAACCTTAAGATCATGAACCAATGGCATATTGTGAATAATATCGCCCATAGAAGACATTTTAACCAAGAGAATACGCATTATAAGAACTCTTTAATCGCATCAATAACACATTGAGCACTCAATTCATCTAGGCACCGACTGCGGCTATTGAGGTTGCGATTGCAGCCCTCTAAAAAGCACGGCACGCAGTCGCCCTGACCTTGCAACAGAACAACATTAGCATTTCTTTGTATTGGGGACTGCATAACCCAAGGACTTTTATCTTCATGATAGCCTTTGGGCCAAGGGCCCCATTTGACTGGATTACTTGGTCCAAATAAGGCAACAGTTGGCGTACCCATTGCTGCAGACAGATGCGTTGCAACTGTGTCAGGGCCAATGTAAATTGCCGCTTTTTTTATCAGGCAGGCCAGCTGCGCAAAGCTCAAGACCCCAGAAAGATTCAGGGTAGAGGCAGGAAACTTTGATTGCAAAGCTTGAATATAACCCATCTCGGACGGGTCGCTTGAGCCGGTAAGCACCACTTGAATATCTTGAGCGTGCAACCACGATGCCACTTCAATCCACGCTTGAGCATGCCACATTTTATAAGCGTATTTGGGGTAGAGATGCAGCACCGCCATTTTTTGACAGCCTTGGAGGGTTTTATCAATAAAATCACTGTCTTGTTTGCTCCAAAAAACGTCAATATCATATTTGGGCGGCAAGCCTAACAGGCTTGAAAGCTTTAGCCCCATGCTCACTGTGTGAGTATTCAGGTTATCAAACATCACCCAGCCATGCAGTAAATGTTTTTTCCAGTTTTGATTTAATTTTTCTTCTAAGAGACCCACTCTTGTTTTGCCCGCGAGCCAAGCGTAAAAAGTCGCCCGATCGCTCGGCAAGGCTGAAACTGCCAAGTCATACTGATTCCACAAACTAAGGTTCCATTTAAGTTTTGCGAGGCTGCTTAAGTTGCTTGGCAAGGCAATCACTTGGCGAATATCGGGGTGATGAGCTAAAACATCGCGCGTATTTTCAAACACCAAAACATCAAGCTCAGCGTGCGTCCAAGCCGATTTAAGTGTGCGAATTAAAGGCGCTGTAAGTAATACGTCGCCCATTCTGCGGGTGATAATCACCAGTATTTTTTTGGGAGGCTTCATTTTTATCGCCCCTAACAATGCATTACTCAGCATGCGCTCAAGCTATATTTTATGCGCTTGTAAAAATGCAAGCTTCAGATAGCGATAGTAGGTTGTTTCAGCATTAGAAACTGCCAGTATAAAGCCCATTTTTCCATCTAAAAAGCCAAGCCTAATAAAGTAAGTGCGCACAAAAGCCCAAAGACCGTGCGTAATCGCCTTGCCAAGTGAGGATGATGTGCCACGAGAAAATGACATTGCTGCACCTGCGCCAGAATAACGATTTATCTTATCTAAAACCTCATCCAAGCTAACGTAGCTAACGTGTAGAAGGGGATTTTTGAATGTCAGCGTGGGGTGCTCTGTAATCAAGCGCTCATGCACCAAGTCATCGCTAAAGCGCCCATGACCACGCTTAAATAGGCGTGTAATGTAGTCTGGCGACCAGCCAGAATATTGAATAAACTGACCACAATAACTAGAGCTGCGCGGCATACGGTAGCTGTTATCCGCATTGCCAGCCATCACTTTTTTGATTTCATCTTGCAAATCAGGGCTGAGGCTTTCATCGGCATCTAAAGACAATACCCAATGCATTGTAGCCAAAGATAAGGCACGATTTTTTTGCTTGCCAAATCCAGGCCAGTCATGAGTCACGGTGACTTTTGCCCCATATTGCTGACAAATACTCATAGTTTCATCTGTGCTCCCTGAATCAAGCACAATAATTTCATCTGCCCAAGCAACCGATTGAAGGCATTTACCAATGGCATGGGCCTCATTTTTTGCAATAATGATGACAGATAAGCCTAATGCATTCTCTTCACGCACCATTACCTCCAGTTAAATGTATTATTTTTTCTAATGCCGTGCATGGTGATACCAAACTGGCTTAACTCATCATTGCGCCAAGCTTTAATTTGCTTATTGCGCTTTAGTTTATTAAGCTTTCTTTTAAGCCAGCTTTGTTTTAGCAAGCGGTAATTGTAGCGACTGCCCAAATTATCTTTTTTTGCTAGGCCACGTTCAAGCTTCATGGCTGTTTGCGTGACTGAGCCATAATGATGCAACCATGAAGCGCCAGTAATCGCTGTGGCAACGCCTGCTTCTGCAAGCGCGTGAAAAAATATCGTGTCTTCATATCCTAACAACTTTGGAATAGGCTGAAAGTACCCAACTTCTTGCCATACAGACTGGTGAATAGCCAAGCACACCGCGTGCCGCGTGCCTAACCGAAGAGATTCTCGCAATTGAATACCAGCTTTTGTAGCAAAATCATCAAAATCATAATCTAGCTCACCTTCAATCATCGAGGGCGAAATAACTTTTAAGTTATTTTTCTCCGCGGTTTCTATCAAATTTTCAATCCAGCCTGCACTGACAATCACATCATTATTCATAACAATTGTCCATTCGGACTGCAAGAAAAGTGCGCCTTGATTCCAAGCAACACCACAACCCAAGTTGCTTTGATTAAGAATCAAGCCCCCCAAAGAAAGAGTTTTAAGATACTCACACGTGCTGTCGCTAGACGCGTTATCAACAACAACAAGGCGGCTTAAATCTAAGCCATGTTTCACCATGCTCTCAATACACATTTTTGTGTATTGAACTTGGTTATAACAAGCGAAGGTAATGGCGTATTTTTCTTTATTCATTGCGACTCACCAACACTATTGATAGTATTTCTTGATTTCAAAAATAAAATTTGCCCGCAGAAAATAGCCACCATCAAGCCATAAAACGAGGCAGAGTAACGCAAATTAAAAATCTCCATACTCAAGCTACTCACACACTGACAAATTAAGAATGAAATCGCAAGAAAGGCAACACTTCGAGTGAGCCTGTCCTCGCTCGCAAGGTTTTTTGCAAAAAAGATTGCCGGCACAAAAAATAAAGCTAAAGTCGAGATCAAGCCCCAAACGCCCGATCTCACCATATTGGCTGTAATGTCGTTATGAAAGCCTGCTTGAAGCGCGGTTGTCTTTGTGCTGATATCTGCGAAGTTGATTTCAGGTGCGTTCATGACACTTTCAAAGTTTCCATCACCCCATCCGCCTAGCGGCCTTTTTTCAAACAAAAAAACGGCGATGCGAGCAAATGACATTCTAGCGCCGACTGAGGTATTTTCATTTTTCTCATGCCACTGATAGCTCAATACTTCTTGTGCCGCCACATCAACGCGCTGATGAATGGTATCTGACAAAAAGAAACTGGCAATCACAAAAATCGGCACCCCTAAAACCGCGCTTAATTTTGCAAGTCGCGTTAACTGCGCGCGCTCACAATATATCCATAAATATCCGATAACGGGCACTGCCAGCCAGCCAGTTCTGCTGCCAGAGGCTATCGACAAATACACACCCACACCCACACCTATCAATTTATACAAAATAAGTAATGTAGAGTGATTGCGGTGCAGCTTGATGGAGATAAGACTCATCAACCCAAATGTAAGACTCAAACTGCCAAACATGAGCGGATCTACCGCTTGCGTGGCAAGCCTAGAAGCCCCCCAAAATAAATTGGGGTTGATAAGAACGTTAACTAGCGCGAGTAAAGTCACTAGCGGAAAAAAATAACTCATCCGCTCAACTAAACGCGCATCACTTTTCAACATTGCCCACATCACAACAACGCATACCAAAAGGTGCATTGGGCTATCGTAGTACGCCCAAGAAAACTCACCGCGAAATGCCTGACTGATAAAAATAGCGACGATAGGCAAGCCAAACACAATGCTCAGCAGTTTGATATCAAAGGCATTTTGATGCGCATATGCGTTTTTTTGAATATCACGCTTGTGCTTAAAAAAAACGTAGAGTGCCAATAAAGCACAAACAGCAACAATACGCGTCATCCAGCCAGAAACCGTCAGAAGAAAAGTCGGCGAAATCACCACGCTTAACTTGTATAAACTCTCAAATGATGGGCGAAAGTGCACACTGCTAAGTTTAGAAAAAAAATTATTCATACGTTAATAACTCATTCAAATCTATTTAAAATCCACTAAAAACCACGTCCTATTTTTTTAACAAAAGCGCGAAAAGGTCGCACTTTATTTAAATAAGCGCAGGCAAAATTTTGAAAAGCAATTTCTGCATAAAAATTATCTAGCGGTTTGTTATCTAGCGGCTTGGCAGAAGGATTTTCACCCTTTTTAACCCCAACAAAATATAAGTCATAGCTCGATTCTTCAAAAAAGAAATAATGCTCAGAAAATATCGAGTGAATATCAGTTTCACTGTAAAAATCTTCTTTTGATAAATTTTTATAATAATCAAGGCCCATAAATTGCGTACCTGGCGAATGCTCTGCATTTGACCGCACAGTACCATGCTCAACACGCCCCAAAGAGGCGCAAGTAAAAGCAATTACTCCACCCGCCTTAGTCATTCTGCACATATTTTTAAACGTGCTCGCCCAATGCGAGTCATGCTCAAAGCACTCACAGCTTAGGGCAACATCAAAGCGCTCATCTGGCAAATTTAACGCATGTCCATAACACACCATATCGACCCCCTTGCCCTCGCATAAATCCACACCAACATATTCAGTATGCTCGTCTTCTAAAAAGCTTCTGATTGAGCCATTCACATCATAAGAGCCTATTTCAAGTATGTGCCTTTTTCCCAATGACGGGCTGTGACGCTCATCAAGAAAGTATTTTTTAACCAGCTGCATGAATTTTATTTGTTGAGGATGTGCCATCGATATTTGAGTCCAATCGTGAAATGTTGTCTGCTTTAAGATTAAAGTTAATCTAAATGATTGAGTTTTATTTTTATCAGTTTTAGCTATTTTCTTAAGGTAGCATACTGAATAATCGCCTCTGCACTATCGCTGCACAGCATCTCTCGTACCTGCTCGATTTCATTTTCTGACCATTCCCACCAGTTGGTTGCCAGCAGCGCTTTTCTGGTTGGCTCATCAAAGCGCCATTTAATCAATTGTGCAGGGTTACCCGCCATCACAGCATAAGGCGCCACGTCTTTGCTAATCAAAGCGCCGTTTGCAATCACCGCACCATGTCCAATTGTCACCCCAGATAAAATCGTGCAATTAGCACATAGCCATACATCGCTACCAATAATAACATCACCACGACTGCCACCATACGTCGCTTTAAAGCCCCCCCCCATTTCATTAAAAAATGGAAAAGGGTAACTACTCACCCAGTCAATACGGTGCTGCCCACCTAAAAAAATTTGTACATTACTGGCGATTGAACAGTAAGCACCAATTTTTAATGTAGCACCTTCAGCGTAGTCATACACAACGGGCATTCCATAGCTTGCCGCGCCAATTGTATAGTGCGGATAGCGTTTTTTAAACTTTTCTTGTTGGCGCTGCCAGCTTTGCTGCTTTGGTTTTTTAACACAAACGCTTGAAATTTTTAACCAAATTTTTTTAAAGTTAAAATGAATCATTTTAAAAATTAAACCTTAAAAATTAAACCTTGAAAATTAAACCTTGAAAATTAAACCTTGAAAATTAAATCTTGAAAATTAAATCTTGAAAATTAAACCTTGAAAATTAAATCTTGAAACCGCGCCTTATAAAACTTTAGGTGTATGCGCTTTGAGTGTCATGAGCCAAGCATCTGATTATGCCTCAATTTTTAGATATTTAATTGGTATATGCGCGAATAGTAGCCACCATTCGTTTGACGATAAGCGCCGCATTGGAGATAATTGGGTTCATACATCATTATCTTTGGTTATCATAAAATGAAGCAATCTCACACAGAAGTAACAGAACGCATTATTGAAAAAAGCCGCCCAACACGTGCTGCTTACTTACACCGTGTAGATGCTATGCTAAGCCGCCGTAAAGGTCCTGACCGCTTAGGCTGTGCCAATGTTGCACACGCATTTGCCACAATGCCAAGCCATGATAAATTGCGCGTGGTATTTGAAAAAGCACCTAACATTGGCATTGTCACGGCCTACAACGAAATGCTATCGGCACATCAGCCCTATGTAAATTACCCTGAAATTATTCATGATGAAGCCCGTAAGTATGGCGCAACAACACAAGTTGCGGGCGGCGTGCCCGCAATGTGTGATGGTATCACCCAGGGCGAGCCTGGCATGGAGCTCTCATTATTTAGCCGCGATACCATTGCAATGAGTACCGCGATTGCGCTTTCGCACGATGTGTTTGATGCGGCCTTGTTACTAGGCGTGTGCGACAAAATTGTTCCAGGCTTACTGATTGGCGCCTTGCATTTTGGACATTTGCCCTGTGTTTTTGTGCCCTCAGGCCCCATGAGCACGGGCATTGACAACACCACAAAATCAAAAGTACGTGAGCAATATGCGCAAGGCAAAGTCGGACGAGATGAGCTACTCGCATCAGAATCTGCCGCTTATCATGGCGCGGGCACGTGTACATTTTATGGCACGGCAAATAGCAACCAAATGCTGATGGAGGCAATGGGCTTGCACGTTCCTGGCGCCGCATTTGTGCATCCGCATGACGGCATGCGTGAAATGCTCACGCGAGAAGCGGTAAAATTAGTATTAGAAAACACAAAAAAAGAGCACTTTAGCCCAATCGGAAAGCTTGTAGATGAGCGCGTCATCGTCAATGCAATGGTGGCTTTATTGGCTACTGGCGGCTCTACAAACCACCTCATTCATTGGGTAGCAGTTGCGCGGGCAGCAGGCATTATGATTGACTGGACAGACTTTTACCATTTAGCAAAAGCCACACCATTATTAGCCAGTGTTTACCCAAATGGCAAAGCCGATGTCAACGAGTTTCAGTCCGCTGGCGGCCCTGCATTTATCATTCGCGAGCTCATTGATGCAGGCTATATGTATCCAGATGTAGTGACCGTTTCACATGGCGGGCTGCGTGATTATGGCAAACTGCCTGTAAAAGAAGATGCTCACTTGGTGTGGAAAGACCTACCTAAACAAAGTAGCGATGAGACGATTGTTCGCACAGCGGCCGCGCCTTTTAATGAGTCTGGCGGATTACGTTTACTCAAAGGTAACTTGGGTCGCAGTGTGATTAAAATATCGGCTGTGCCTGAAGATCGTCACATTATTGAAGCCCCCGCTATTGTGTTTGATGCGCAAGAAGAATTGCTAGCCGCCTTTGACAGGGGCGAATTAGAAAAAGACTTTGTCGCGGTGGTGCGCTTTCAAGGGCCTAAAGCCAATGGTATGCCAGAGCTACACAAGCTCACCCCGCCAATGGCAGTGCTACAAAACAAAGGCTTTAAAGTAGCCATTGTGACAGATGGCCGAATGAGCGGGGCATCAGGCAAGATTCCAGCCGCCATTCACTTAACGCCAGAAGCTTCAGCTGGCGGCCCTTTGGCTAAAGTCCGTGATGGCGACATCATTCGTTTAAATGCAACAGTTGGCATGGTGAATGTACTGGTTGACGAAGATGAATGGGCTGAGCGTCAAGTTTCAGAGCTTTCCGATACTAAGCGTCATCACAATGCCCACGACTTAGGTCGTGAATTGTTTGGCGGTATGCGCAGAAACGTGCTCTCTGCCGAAGAAGGCGCAATTACTTGGCTATAAATTTCAAAAATAGCTTACTTAAATCAACATTAAATTAGAAAAAATAAAACACCATGAATACATTAGATTTAGCTGCGGCGGGCCCTGTCATTCCAGTGATTGTGATTAACAAGGTTGAAGATGCCGTGCCGATGGCTGAAGCCTTGCTCGAAGGCGGCATTCGCGTGCTTGAGGTTACTTTGCGCTCTGCCTGCGCTTTGCAGGCGATGGAGCAAATCGCAAAACACGTGCCCGATGCAATTTTAGGTTCAGGCACAGTTCGCCATTTAAAAGATGCACAAGCCTCGCTTGATGTGGGCTGTAAATTTGCCGTGAGCCCTGGCTACACGACAGAGCTAGGTCAATATGCCCGTAAAATCGGCTTGCCCTTATTGCCAGGCGTTTCAACGGGCTCAGAAATTATGACGGCAAATGCCGATGATTATTACTTTCTAAAATTGTTTCCTGCAGTTGCTGTGGGCGGCATCAACTTACTTAAAGGCTTTTCTGGTCCATTTGGTGATGTTAAATTTTGCCCTACAGGGGGCGTTACAGTTGAATCTGCGCCGCAATTTCTAGCATTGCCAAACGTCGTGGTATGCGGTGGCACATGGCTCACCCCGGCTGATGCTGTGGCACGTAAAGATTGGGCGCACATTACCAAGCTCGCCAAAGAAGCAAGCGCTATCAAGGCTGCTTAATTTTTTAGTGACCTTAACATCATTCAAATTAAAAATGGGGCTGGGCGCGTGCCTGGCCTTTTTCTTTTTTAAAGCTTATTGATTAGGAAATAACCGCTTGAGACTCAACCTCACACAATATCAATCCATCGTTTTTGATTGCGATGGCGTCATACTGAATTCTAACAGCGTTAAAACCAATGCTTATTTTCGCACCGCAAAAAACTTAGGCGCAACCAATGCACAGGCCCAAGCACTCGTGGATTACCATATCAGTTTGGGCGGAATCTCACGCTACCATAAGTTTGATTATTACCTGCGTGAAATACTCACTCAACCCGTTACTGAAGCGGCTATTCAAGCCTTATTAAATACATTTAGCGCCTCATTAGCGGCGGGCTTAATAGAATGCGATATCGCAGAAGGCTTATATGAATTAAAAAAAGCCACGCCGCAGGCTAACTGGATGATAGTCTCTGGCGGTGACCAGCAAGAGATTCGTGATTTATTTGCCAAACGCAATATCGCTCAACTTTTTGACGGCGGCCTTTTTGGAAGTCCTGACAATAAAGACGAAGTGCTTGCTAGAGAGAAAAAAACAGGCAATATCTCCTTTCCCGCTTTATTTTTAGGTGACAGCAAATATGATTATGAGGCGGCAGTGGCGGCAGGCTTAGATTTTGTTTTTTTAAGCGGCTGGACAGAAGTGCCAAATTGGCAAACGTATTGCCAATACCATAAAATCAAGGTGCGGCAAGGCATTGCGGACTTACTTAAAGAAACTTAGCTCGCAAGCCCCATCACAACAGCCACAATATCTTCTGCCAGCTTGTGAACTAAAGCGGCTTCTTGACCTTCCACCATCACGCGAATTTTAGGCTCTGTGCCCGAAGCCCGTAACAACACTCTGCCAGTTTTTTCAAGCGCATCTTCAGCTTTTTTAACCGCCTGCCCAATGAGCGGATGCATTAAATCAAGCGGGCGCTTAATCACCACATTCATCAACACTTGCGGATACAACACCAATTCAGCGCTCATTTCTGCAAGCGTTTTTTCACTTTGTTTTAAAATGGTTAGCACTTGCAGCGCGGCGATAATGCCATCGCCACTTGTATGTTGATTGAGCGTTAAAATATGTCCAGAGTTTTCGCCACCAAGCTTCCAATGATGTTCATTTAATAACTCAAGCACATATTTGTCGCCCACTTGGGCTCGTGCAAATGGAATTTTTTTTCTTTCTAAGGCGTGCTCTAGCGCTAAATTAGTCATTAAAGTGCCAGCAACACCGCCCTGCAGCGCCCCTTGTGCATACAAACCCGTAGCAATAATGTAAAGCAATTGATCGCCATCTAACAACCGACCTTCTGCATCTACCATCATCACCCGATCGCCATCACCATCAAAAGCAATGCCTAAATCTGCCTGATGCTCAATAACCGCCTTTTGCAATGCTTGCGGATGGGTTGAACCATGCTGTTCGTTGATATTTAAGCCATTGGGTTGATTGCCTATCGCAACGATTTCAGCGCCCAATTCATGAAACACATCAGGAGCTACATGATAAGTAGCCCCATGCGCGCAATCGAGCACTATTTTTAAGCCGCGCAAATCTAAATCATTGGGAAATGTGCTTTTACAAAACTCAACATAACGACCCGCAGCATCGGCGATACGCCTCGCCTTGCCTAGCTTGGCTGACTCCATCACCTGCATGGGCTTATCGAGCTCTATTTCAATGGCGTGCTCAATGTCATCTGCAAGCTTAGCACCCTCACTTGAAAAAAATTTGATGCCATTGTCATCATAAGGGTTATGCGAGGCCGAAATCACAATGCCCGCCTGCGCACGCAGTGCCCGCGTAAGATAAGCCACAGCAGGCGTTGGCATGGGGCCTGTAAGCAACACATCAACCCCAGCGGCGGACAAGCCAGCCTCTAAAGCGGCCTCGAGCATATAACCAGAAATACGCGTATCTTTACCAATCAGTACAGCGGGATGCGCCCCTTTAGCCAAGTTACTGCTCACCGAAGTCAGCACTTTTCCGGCGGCATAGCCTAAACGCATCACAAAATCAGGCGTAATCGGCGGCTTACCCACTTTGCCTCGAATACCATCTGTGCCAAAGTATTTTTTACTCATCTCATTCATTCTCGATTCATGCTGACTTATTTTAATAATTGCCTGACTTTTTATTTATTACTCGATTTAATTATTACTCAATGGCTGCCACTACCTTTAAGGCATCAACCGTCGCTTTAACATCATGCACACGCAAGATTTTAGCCCCTTTCATTGCAGAAACCACTGAAGCTGCAATGCTTGCATATAAACGCTCTGATTCATCACCCCCAACAATCGCACCCAAGACAGACTTACGTGAAAGCCCAATCAGCAATGGCAAGCCAATTTCTCTTAACGCATCTAAATGCTGCATTAAAGCAATGTTATGCGCGCGTGTTTTACCAAAACCAAAGCCCGGGTCTAGCAAAAGGCGGTTTTTAGCAATACCACAAGACACCGATGCGTTCAATCTTGCCACTAAAAACGCTTTAACTTCAGCAACCACGTCATGATAATGTGGATGCAGCTGCATGGTTTGTGGCGTGCCTTGCATATGCATCAAGCATACGCCCACATTGCTTTGAGCAACACATTCTAAAGCGCCAGGCTCTTGCAGCGCACGAATATCATTCACAATATCAGCCCCCGCCCCAATAGCTTGGCGCATCACCTCGGGCTTGTAAGTGTCAATTGAAATGGGCACTGCTGAGTATTTAGCCAAAGCCTCAATCACGGGAATCACGCGATTTAACTCTTCATCCACACTCACAACAACAGCCCCTGGACGAGTAGACTCGCCACCGATATCGAGAATATCAGCACCTTCTTCAACCAATTTAAGCGCACGCTCCACCGCTAAATCAGCAGAGGCGTATTGTCCTCCATCTGAAAAAGAATCTGGCGTAACGTTGACAATACCCATGACATGAGGCCGATCAAGCCGAAGCTGATATTGACCACACGAGAACTCAAACTTAGATTGCATAAACCATTATACTTAATTTAAATATCACAAAAAAAGGGCTAGAAACCTAGCCCTTTTAATAAAATCACCCGTTACTTATTTTGCGCAATAGGCTGCGGCGCAGGATGAGGTCTTAAGCCGCTTGAGCCTGAATCAGACGGCGGATTAGATTTAGTTTGTGTAGGCTTAGGCGGGCGCACAGGCACTCCAGCCATAATGTCTGCAATCTGATCAACGTCAATGGTTTCATACTCCATCAACGCAGCAGTCATTGCCTCAACCTTATCACGGTTATCTTCAAGCAATTTACGCGCAATAGCATATTGCTCATCTAATATACGGCGAATTTCAGCGTCAACTTTCTGCTGAGTCGCTTCTGATACCGTTTTAGAACTCATGCTGCCAAAAAAAGAATCTTGCTCGTCACCTGCATACACCATGGTACCAAGCGCCTCGCTCATGCCATATTTGGTCACCATTGACCGCGCAAGCTTAGTTGCACGCTCAAAGTCATTAGAAGCGCCCGTTGACATTTGGTGCATAAAAATCTCTTCAGCAATACGCCCGCCAAATAAAATCGAAATTTCTTCTAACATTTTGTCTTTGTAATTGCTAATGCGGTCAAATTCAGGCAATTGCCAGGTTAAACCCAATGCCCAGCCGCGCGGCATGATCGTCACCTTATGCACAGGGTCGGCCTTAGGCAGTAATTTAGCCACCACCGCATGACCCGACTCATGGTAAGCCGTGTTGCGGCGCTCTTCTTCACGCATCACCATTGATTTACGCTCAGGACCCATAAAAATTTTATCTTTAGCGTCCTCAAAATCTTGCATATCCACCGTGCGCTTATTGCGACGCGCCGCAAAAAGCGCCGCCTCGTTCACCAAGTTAGCTAAATCTGCACCTGAAAAACCAGGGGTTCCACGCGCCAAAATATCGGCTTTAACATCTGCATCAAGCGGCACTTTTCGCATATGCACCATCAAAATCTGCTCGCGCCCTTTAATATCAGGCAATGACACCATGACTTGACGATCAAAGCGACCAGGACGAAGCAACGCTTTATCTAAAACATCAGCGCGATTTGTTGCGGCAATCACAATCACCCCGGAGTTATTCTCAAAACCATCCATTTCAACCAACATTTGGTTTAAGGTCTGCTCACGCTCATCATTGCCACCCCCCGTGCCAGAGCCACGGCTACGCCCAACCGCATCAATCTCATCAATAAAAATAATGCAGGGTGAATTTTTTTTAGCATTTTCAAACATATCGCGTACGCGCGACGCACCCACGCCGACAAACATTTCAACAAAATCAGAGCCTGAAATAGTGAAAAATGGCACTTTCGCCTCGCCCGCAATCGCGCGAGCAAGCAAGGTTTTACCCGTGCCAGGAGGCCCCACCATTAAGATGCCGCGAGGAATACGCCCCCCCAGCTTTTGAAATTTAGTTGGATCGCGCAAAAACTCAACAATTTCAGTCACCTCTTCTTTGGCCTCGTCACAACCAGCTACATCAGAAAATGTTGTTGAGTTATTGCTCTCATCGAGCTGTCTTGCTTTACTTTTACCAAAAGAGAATGGACCTCCACCCTTACCGCCACCTTGCATTTGGCGCATAAAGAATATCCAAACACCAATCAATAAAATCATTGGAAACCATGAGACAAAAACACTCATTAAAAATGATTGCTCCTCTTCTGGCTTAGCCTCAACCGTCACTTTATTTTTAAGTAAATCAGAAACCAGCCACGGGTCAGAAGGCGCAAAAGTATTGAATTTTTTGCCATCATGTCTAGTGCCGCGCAGTACTCGCCCATCAATTTGCACTTTAGCAATACGACCCTCTTTAACTTCTTGAATAAATTGAGAGTAAACAATCTGATTATCAGCACTATTTTTATTGCCCGTCATATTAAAAATCATGAGCAGAATCATGGCAATACCCAACCAAATGGCAATGCTTTTAAATATATTATTATTCAAAATATCTTTCCTTAGCTTTAAAGAGAAATGTTGCTCAAACTCAATTAACCACACGCTACTTTTACATTTTATAGGCTGTTTTATTTCAAGCTTTCGCCAAATGTAAGCCTTTAGAGTTTATCACGAATAAACTGCAGAATGCAGATTTACAGCCGCTCAAATGAGGCTTGCACCTAGCCTAAGTTAAGGTTTGCGCCCTAGCCCTAACAAATAAACTTCACTACTTCTGTCTCTTGATGCCTTGGGCTTACGTGTTACGACTTTATCAAACATTGTGCGCATATGCTTTAAAATGTCTTCAAAACTCTCACCAATAAATACCTTGACCAAGAAATTACCGCCTGGTTTCAACCAGTCTCGACTAAACTCTAAAGCAAGCTCAGTTAAATAAGCCGCGCCCGCCTGATCAACGGCAGCAATACCCGAGATATTGGGGGCCATATCAGCAATCACAAGATCTACTTGCTTGCCATTGAGACTTTCTTCTAATAACTTCAGCGCTTCGCCTTCACGAAAATCGCCCTGAATAAACTCAACCCCTTTAATCGGCTGCATCTCTAGTAAATCTAAAGCAATAATACGCCCCTGCCCTTTTAAACGCTGAGCAAGCACTTGCGACCAACCCCCTGGCGCAGCGCCTAAATCCACAATCACCATGCCAGGCTTAATGAGCTTATCTTTATCGTCAATTTCTATCAGCTTATAAGCCGCGCGCGCTCGATAGCCTTCTTTCTGCGCACGCTTTACAAAAGTATCGTTGATGTGCTCTTGCATCCAGGCTTTGCTAGAAGGTTTTAGTTTCATCTGTTAAAATGCTCGCCTATACCAATCAAATCAATCAAGAAAATTCGTCGTGAACTCAAAACAGATTAGCCACTTACGCGCACTTGCGCACCGCCTAAGCCCCGTTGTGATGATAAGTAATAACGGCTTATCTGAAAATGTATTGAAAGAAATCAATATCAGCCTAGATGCACATGAGCTGATTAAAATAAAAGTAATGGATGATAATAGAGAGTTGCGCGCAAAAATTTTAGTAGATATTTGTGAAAAAACGAAGGCAGTGGCAGTGCATCATATTGGCAAACAACTAGTCATTTACAGGGCGTCTACAAGCAAGCCAAAAATATCATTGAATTAAAAATTGACCACGCACCAAATAAATCAATCAACCCGTTAGCACTTTATCAAGCAGTAGCTTTATATTACTGCCTTGCCTGCAACACAACGACAATACCCAACAAACACTGCAACAAATAAGCAATACTCGCGATGCCATGCCATGCGGTTAATCTGCTCGCATATATCCCCTGAAGCATCTCAACCGGAAAAATATCTGTCTTAAATTGCGCCAAAATAGGCGCAATGCCAAAGTGGCTATCAAACACCAATGCCAACATGAAAAATATAGACCAAAAATAAGACTTTTTTAGCGAAGACAAACCATATTTAATCAAAGAATGTAAGAGCAACCAAAAAGCTGAAAAAAATCCAAAGTAAGCCAAATAAGTAAAAAATACGCCAGCGATGCGCTCTGCTAGAGAGCCTTCAGGCAGCATTTGAAAAAGCATACAAACCGCAATGCCTATCGTCCATAAAGCGCCCACCCAAAAAGTGGCAATAATCAGACTGATCTTATCCAACCAACTATTTGTCATTAAATGTACCTCACCTCCAAAACCTCATACTCTTTAACGCCCCCTGGCGCAACAACCTCAGCAATATCTCCTTCAGACTTGCCAATGAGCGCACGCGAGATTGGCGAGCTAATAGATATTTTGCCATTTTTAATATCAGCTTCATCATCGCCTACAATTTGATAGGTAATAATGCTGTTGTTTTCTAAATCTTCAATTCTTACCGTGGCGCCAAATACACAACGACCATCTGCGTGCAATGTTTTTGGGTCAATAATCGTAGCATTAGAGAGCTTAGCTTCAACTTCACTAATGCGACCCTCAATAAAACTTTGACGATCTTTTGCGGCTTCATACTCAGCATTTTCAGATAAATCACCTTGAGCGCGCGCCTCTGCTATCGCCAAGATAACCTCTGGGCGCTCTACACCACGTAAGCGCAACAACTCTTCTTTCAGTAGCTCAGCGCCTCTTACTGTTACAGGGATTTGTTTTACTGCCATAGTGCAAAAACCTTATATAAAAAACAAACCACACTCGTGCCGAATGTGGTTTCTTGTAAAAGTTAAGTGTATTTTAAGCGAGTTTTTTATGCAAGTCTTGAATAGACTCTACTGTCAACTCTTGCATATGCGCCATGCCGATACAAGCCGCCTTGGCCCCTGCGATCGTTGTATAGTAGGTTACTTTATTTTGCAATGCACTGCGGCGAATTTCATAAGAATCAGCCACTGCCCGCTTATCTTCAGTCACATTGACAATAAAGCTAATATCACCATTTTTAATCATATCAACAATGTGCGGACGACCTTCAGCCACTTTATTGACTGAAACAACGTTAAGACCATGTGCAATTAAAGCGGCTGCAGTGCCTTTGGTTGCCACCAAGACAAAACCCAACTTATCCAGGGCTTGAGCTACCTCAACCACTTTATTGTAGTCTTCCTTGCGCACACTAATAAAAGCCCTGCCACCTTGAGGCAGCTTGGTTGAAGCCCCTAATTGCGACTTTAAAAATGCTTCTGCAAAAGTAGCGCCCACGCCCATCACTTCGCCGGTAGACTTCATTTCTGGACCTAAAATAGTATCAACGCCAGGAAACTTAATAAAAGGGAATACCGCCTCTTTCACTGAATAAAATGGAGGCACAATCTCATGCGTTACACCTTGAGACTTTAATGAAACGCCCATCATGCAACGTGCCGCAACTTTAGCTAACTGCAAGCCGCAAGCCTTAGAAACAAAAGGCACCGTGCGTGATGCACGAGGGTTAACCTCAAGTACGTAAACCGTTTCACCTTGAATGGCGAACTGCACGTTCATTAAACCTACCACCCCTAACGCGCGCGCCATTTGCTTGGTTTGGTCACGCAGCTCGTCTTGCAGTTTTTCAGACAAACTATAAGGCGGCAACGAACAAGCCGAGTCGCCAGAATGCACCCCTGCCTGCTCAACGTGCTCCATAATGCCCCCGATAATGACATCGCCAGTGCTATCACACAGCGCGTCCACATCCACTTCTAGCGCGTCATTCAAAAATCGATCAAGCAACACAGGCGACTCATTTGAAACTTTAACCGCTTCGCGCATATAACGCTCTAATTGAGATTGCTCATGCACAATCTCCATCGCACGCCCTCCAAGCACGTAAGAAGGCCGCACCACCAAAGGATACCCAATCTCCAGCGCGAGCCGTATCGCTTCATCTGGCGTTCTGGCGGTGCGATTAGGCGGCTGCTTTAAGCCAAGGGTGTGCAACATTTTTTGAAAACGCTCACGGTCTTCTGCTTTGTCAATCGCGTCCGGCGTAGTTCCTATCACAGGCACGCCAGCTTTTTCTAAATCACGCGCTAATTTTAGCGGCGTTTGCCCGCCATACTGAACAATCACACCCACTGGCTTTTCTAAGGCAACAATCTCCAGCACGTCTTCTAAAGTGACAGGCTCAAAATACAAACGGTCAGAGGTGTCATAATCCGTAGAAACGGTTTCAGGATTACAGTTCACCATAATCGTTTCATAGCCATCATCGCGCATTGCAAAAGCCGCGTGCACACAACAATAATCAAATTCAATGCCCTGCCCAATGCGGTTTGGACCGCCGCCTAAAATCATGACTTTTTTGTTATTGGTTGGCGCGGCCTCACACTCATCTTCATAAGTGGAGTACATATAAGCAGTATTGCTTGCAAATTCTGCAGCACACGTATCAACACGCTTATACACTGGACGAACCTGCAAAGCCTGTCTGTAAGCACGTACTGCGTGCTGATCTGTACTTAACAATGCAGCTAAACGCCTATCTGAAAAACCAAGGCGCTTGAGCTTTAGCATTGACTGCTTATCTAAATCAGCAAGCTGCTTAGCTTTAAGCGCTTCTTCACGGTCAATCAAATCTTTAATCTGCACCAAGAACCATGGGTCGATTTTAGAAATCTCAAATACTTTTTCAACGCTCATCCCCATTCTAAAAGCATCGCCCACATACCAAATGCGCTCAGGGCCTGGCACGCCCATTTCTTTGGTAATGACATCTAAATCATTTGTTTTGCCATCTAAGCCATCAACCCCCACCTCAAGGCCACGTAAAGCTTTTTGAAACGACTCTTGAAACGTGCGCCCAATCGCCATCACTTCACCCACAGACTTCATTTGTGTGGTTAAGCGCGAGTCTGCTTGCGGAAACTTTTCAAACGCAAAACGAGGGATTTTTGTCACCACATAGTCAATTGAAGGCTCAAACGAAGCAGGTGTTGCGCCGCCAGTAATGTCATTACGCAGCTCATCTAGCGTAAAACCCACGGCCAATTTAGCCGCCACTTTAGCAATAGGAAAACCCGTAGCTTTTGAGGCCAATGCCGACGAACGAGATACCCGCGGATTCATTTCAATCACAATCATCCGGCCATCATCAGGGTTAATCGCAAACTGCACATTTGACCCGCCAGTATCAACGCCAATTTCGCGTAATACCGCAATGGAAGCATTACGCATTAGTTGATACTCTTTATCGGTCAGTGTTTGTGCCGGGGCAACCGTAATTGAGTCGCCAGTATGCACACCCATCGGATCTAAGTTTTCGATTGAGCAAATAATAATGCAATTGTCCGCCGCATCACGAACCACTTCCATTTCATACTCTTTCCAGCCAAGGAGCGACTCTTCAATCAGAAGCTCTTTTGTGGGCGAGGCATCAAGACCACGCTCACAAATAGTCACGAACTCTTCGCGATTATAAGCAATGCCACCGCCACTGCCGCCCATGGTAAATGAAGGCCGAATAATTGCCGGATAACCAATACCAGCTTGCACTTGCAAGGCCTCTTCCATGCTGTGAGCAATCGCAGAGCGCGCTGAACCCAAACCAATTTTGGTCATCGCCTCTTTGAATTTTTGGCGATCTTCCGCCTTATCAATCGCCTCTTTTGAAGCCCCAATCAACTCAACATTATATTTTGCTAAAACCCCATGCTTATCTAAGTCTAGCGCACAATTTAATGCGGTTTGCCCACCCATGGTGGGCAATAGCGCATCTGGACGCTCTTTGATAATAATGCTTTCAAGCACCTGCCAAGTCACCGGCTCAATATAAGTTGCGTCCGCCATTTCTGGATCAGTCATAATGGTTGCAGGGTTTGAGTTCACCAAAATCACACGGTAACCTTCTTCACGCAACGCCTTGCAGGCTTGAGCACCAGAATAATCAAACTCACACGCCTGCCCAATCACAATAGGCCCTGCGCCAATAATGAGTATCGACTTAATATCAGTACGCTTAGCCATTAGCTAGCCTTCCTTTCTTGCATCAATCTAATAAAGCGGTCAAACAAATAACTCATTTCCACCGGGCCAGGACTCGCCTCGGGATGCCCCTGAAAACTAAACGCAGGCTTATCTGTACGCGCAATGCCTTGCAAGCTGCCATCAAACAATGAAACGTGCGTCACTTTAACATTGGCAGGCAAGCTTGCCGCATCTACCGCAAAGCCATGATTTTGACTGGTAATGTACACCCGCTTGGTTTCTACATCTTGCACTGGATGATTTGCACCATGATGACCAAATTTCATTTTATGGGTTTTAGCACCGCAACTCAGCGCCAATAGCTGATGTCCTAAACAAATACCAAAAGTTGGCACGCCCACATCAACAATGGTTTTAATTGCAGAAATCGCATAATCACATGGCGCAGGGTCCCCAGGGCCATTTGAAAGGAACACACCATCAGGCTTGTATGCCAAAACCTCTTCTGCCGTGGTTTTTGCTGGCACAACCGTCACCTTGCAAGCCCGAGAAACCAGCATACGCAAAATGCTATGCTTAACGCCATAATCATAAGCCACTACATGAAAATCAGGCGCCGGCGGCTCTGCAACCCCCCCGCCCAAAGCCCACTCACCTTCAGCAAAGGTATACGCTTGCTGACAAGTCACCTCTTTTGCCAAATCCATGCCAGCTAAACCCGGAAAACCCTCAATCGCAGCACGCGCCATAGCAATGGCCTTTGCCTCATCCGCCTCGCCGCAAATCAGCGCGCCAGTTTGCGCCCCTTTCTCACGTAAAATTCTTGTTAATTTACGTGTATCAATATCAGCGATTGCAAGAACATGATGAGCGCTCAAATAATCTGAAAGCGATTGCGTGCTTCTAAAGCTACTATGAGAGAGCGGTAGATCGCGAATAATTAACCCGCTTGCATAAATCTTTTTAGATTCAACATCTTCAAGATTAACGCCACAATTGCCAATATGCGGGTAAGTGAGCGTGACGATTTGCTCAGTGTACGAAGGGTCTGTAAGAATTTCTTGATAACCCGTCATTGAAGTATTAAACACAAGCTCACCAACAACTTGTCCCAAAGCACCAATTGAAGTACCAAGAAACACGGTTCCGTCTGCAAGCACTAAGATGGCGGGTAGGTTTTTTGACACACTAACTCCTTGAGTTGCAATGAAAATAGCTTAAATCAAGCCGCTTAAATTCGAATAATTTAAAGCGAACCAACCCAAACCCAGCACACTGCATAACCATTAACATTTAAATTTTACTCATCAATACATGGGCGCTCATTATGAGCAGATAGCGGATACGCAAAACGGGAGGAGCTTTTTATACTCTTCCCGTTTCAAAAATTGAACAATTATAGCCAAAAACGACCTTATCATCAATGCGGTTTTGATAAGAAATTAGCAATCACTGCAAGGATTATTCAAGTAGAATAGTGCGCATCGTACCAACTTGCTTGGGTAGCGGTTGTTTTCATGAACATCCCCGCTTAAAACCACACGCTGAAAGTGAAATCAAAAAGCCGCTCAATCATGCTTAACGCAACCCTTAAAAAATCAATCATTCAGTTTTATCACATTGCACTTTGGCTCGCAGGGGCGCTTATGGCAATCGGGCTAATCACCATGCTCCTGATTGAGTTTTTTGTTTTTTCTAGCATCAACAAATATAAAGACAGCATTGCAGAATACGCAAGCCTAGTGGTGAGTCAAAAAGTAGTGATAGGCAATATCGAGCCTGGCTGGCAAGGTCTTAACCCCTACCTGTCACTCTCTAACATTGATATTTACGACGCCGAAAATCGCCCAGCTTTGCACCTTAAAAATACTGACTTATCATTTTCATGGTTAAGCATTCCATTACTAGAACCGCGCTTAAATAGCCTCACCATACACTCACCCGAGCTCACCATGAGGCGCAATAAAAACGGTGATTTTTTTATTGGCGGAATGCTCATAAAAACCCAATCTAAGCCAGATTTTGCCAATTGGCTATTAAGGCAATCCCAACTCAAAGCGATCAGGGCCAAAGTGATTTGGATTGATGAAACACGTGAAGCGCCGCCTTTGAGCCTAGAAAATCTGAATTTACACATTGAGCGCTCTGCATGGAATAGCTTTTTAAAAAATTATCATGTGCATTTAAGCGCCACGCCTTCTTATGGCACAAAAACACCTATTTTAGTGAGCGCAAATTTGCATGGAAATGATGTGAGCCAACTAGGCGAGTGGCTTGGCAGCGCGAGATTTCAGTTAAAAAATGCAGATCTCGTGGCATTTAAGCCGTGGATTGATTACAGCCTGCTTACTCAATCTGGCAACTTGCAATCGGGCATAGGCTCAGCCGATATCAACATTGAGTTTGCTAATAATAAAATTCATTCTATCGCAAGCAATTTTGCTTTAAAAAACGTGCAATTAGCGCTCAAAGAAAATGCCGCCCCACTTATTTTTAACACGCTTACAGCCACTGTTAAGTTAGAAAAAAACGATAAAAATCAGTCAGTTGAAGTGAGTCATTTAACGCTTGAAGAGCATAACGGGCTCTCTTTAAAAGATGCCACGGGCGCTTACAGCAGGTCAGCACAAGGGGATGAAAAATTCAAGCTAGCACTCGCCCATATTGATTTAGCTTTTCTTAAAAATCACTTGGCACAGTGGCCATTGCCAGAAGACTTGCTTTTTAAAATCAACACACTGTCGCCCACAGGCACGCTTGATGATATGTCACTTGAGTGGCAGGGCAAACAATCCATTGCTACCCAATATGTATTGAATGCTAAATTCAATCACTTGAGCATTTTGGCTGACAAAAAAATACCTGGGTTGAGCAATTTTTCAGGTGAAATTAAAGCCAATCAATCTGATGGAAACATTAGCCTTAATACACAAAACGCGCAATTAGAGCTTAAAGAAACATTGCGCTGGCCTATTCCGATTGATAATTTACATGGCGATATTAGCTGGTCAAATAATGGCAATAAAACGCACATTAAAACCAGCAAATTGAGCATGAGCAATCCGCATCTAGCAGGCGCAATCAGTGCCGAGTACTTCATGGGTGGCAATGACGATGGCTACCTTGATTTAAGCGGACAGTTTAACAAAGGCAATGCCAAGTATGCCCTGTTTTACTACCCTATTGCGCTTGGGAAAACCACATTACATTGGCTTGACACCTCAATTCTTGAAGGTGCAGTCGAAGATATCCACCTCAACATCAAAGGGCGCTTGGCTGACTTTCCATTTGTTGATAGCAACAACAACCCCAACCCACAATTAGGCACATTTAAAGTCAGCGCCGAAATGAGCAAGGTGCTTTTAGAGTACGGCACAGGCTGGCCGGTTATCGAAGATTTAGGGCTTAATTTGCTTTTTGAAGGCAAGCGTATGGAATTAAATGCAAACAAAGGACATATTTTTGGCAACCAAATCATAAAAAGCAAAGCCACTATCGCAACGCTAGATGCCGACTGGCCGATATTAAACATTGAAAGCGATCTCGCCGGCCCCGTTGCCGAGGGGGTTAAATTCGTCAACAAAAGCCCTGTTGCCGATGTCACCCTTGGCTTTACTAAAGACTTAAAAACGAGCGGGCAAGGCAAGTTAAATTTAGCTTTAAAAATTCCAATGCAAGATTTAGACTCAGCCCAATACAAAGGCTTGTATCAAATCACCAATGGCAGCATGGACAACGACAGCATTCCTGCGCTCACAAAAATAAACGGCACATTAGCGTTCACCGAGAGCAGCCTGAATGCAAAAAACATCAGCGCCAACACATTGGCATCTCCCATGACACTCAACCTCAACGCGGGCAAAGATAAAATTGTGCGGGTTGAGGCAAAAGGCAAACTTAGCAACGAAACCATCAAGCAAGCACTGCTCAATCAAGACGAAGCTAATCGCAATTGGGCAAAAATCTCAAATTACATTTCCGGAAGTGCCAACTGGGTAAGCGAGATTGTGATTCAAAAACCAATGGTGACGATGAACTTTCGTTCAGACTTAGTTGGCATCAGCACGCGCCTGCCTGCTCCTTTGAATAAAGCAGCCAATGAGCGCTGGGAGATGCGCTTAGATAAAAAAGAAAACATCAGCAATGCCACACTGTCAGTCACCCTTGCAAACAAGTTGGCAGCTAAAATCATTCACACAAGCAACAACGGCAAGTTCACGTTTGATCGGGGCAGCATTTACCTCAACGACAAGCCCTCAACTAACCGCGATATTAGCAATTTAGAAGCCACCTCCGCCAAAGGCTTGCAGCTTTATGGTAACTTCAATTACCTTGATGCTGACGCGTGGCGTGGCGTGGTGCGCAGCCTCTCTGACGCATCAAAACAAGATGTGCCATTTGCCGTGCAGAAGCTAGCGCTCAAAATCAATATGCTAGATATTTACGATAGACGCATCAATCAACTCAAAATATCAAACAGTCCTGATAAAGATGGCGTGCATTTAAATGTTCAAAGTGAGCAAATCTCAGGCGATGTTCAATGGACGAGCCAAAATAACGGCAAGCTGATTGCAAGATTAAGCAAGCTTATTGTTCCAGACGCTGCACCAAATAAGACCCCTGCTGCCAAAAAAACGGTGGGCGAAGAGCCGCTTAAATTAGATCAAGACTATCCGGCGCTTGATATTACTGCCGATAGCTTTGAGGTTAATAAAAAAAGCTTCGGTGCTTTAGAGCTTGTAGCTTACCAAAAAAAAGAAAGCTGGATAATTCAAAAGCTCAATTTAACAAGCCCCGACAGTGAAATTCATGCTGAAGGAAAATGGAGTGATGCCACAAAAAACCCGAACACCCAACTCAACGTGCGTCTTGATTTTAAAAATCTAGGCAAAGCGCTCAAAAATATAGGCTACGCTGACACTATCAAAGGCGGCAGCGGAAATTTAATAGGGCAATTAAACTGGGCAGGAGGGCCGCATGAATTTAACCTAGCCAAAATGAATGGCGATTTTCAGCTGGCACTAAAAAAAGGGCAGTTTTTAAAAGTGCAACCTGGTGTGGGTAGGCTACTTGGTTTGCTGAGCTTGCAAAGCCTACCGCGTCGACTTTCATTAGATTTTAGAGATTTATTTAGCAATGGTTTTGCTTTTGATAAAATAGATGCAAACTTTAAAATTGATCAAGGACTGATGCGTAGCGATAACTTCACCATGAGCGGCCCTGCGGCCGATGTCATTATTAAAGGTAAAACTGACTTACAAAAAGAAACGCAAAACCTCTCTGTTAAAGTGATGCCGCATATTAGCGACAGCGTTTCTTTAACGGCATTGTCTGGTGGTCCACTCGTAGCGGCAGTGGCTTTTCTTGCGCAAAAAATACTCAAAGATCCCTTAAATAAAATTGCCTCTAGCCATTATGAAATTGCCGGCACGTGGGATAACCCCCAAGAAGTAGAGTCGCCTAACAGTGAGGCCAAGCCAGCTTTAAGCAATTAAAAAACGGTGATTTAAACCCCTAATCATTTGAAAAGTGATGCCTAACAATGACCACTAAAAACAGTCTATCCACTCAAAATTCATCTTCTGAAAGTCATTTCGAGGTGGCAGAAGCAACCTTATTGTCGCCAGCCCATCTTGATACGGCCAAGCTGCACAATGTGCTGGGCGACATGATGTCGCATCAGATTGATTATGCAGACCTATACTTTCAATACAGCCGTGCTGAAAGCTGGGGCATAGAAGAAGGTATCGTGAAATCGGGCAACTTTTCAATTGACCAAGGCGTGGGCGTGCGTGCTGTCAGTGGCGAAAAAACCGCATTTGCCTATTCTGACGACATCCATTTAAACGCTTTGCAAGAAGCTGCCAAAGCCACGAAATCAATTGCCAGCTTGGGTCAAGAGCGGTCCGCAAGCGCCATTTATAAACGCAATGCCTCGCCGCTTTACTTGCCGCACGACCCAATTGCATCGTTGCCTGCCGATGCCAAAGTGCGTTTATTAGAAAAATTGGAATCTATTGCGAGAAAATTAGATCCTCGCATCACACAAGTCACCGCCGCTATCGCGGGCGAATATGAGGTGATCATGGTGGCACGTCACGACGGCGTGATGGCGGCTGACATTAGGCCTTTAGTTCGTTTATCAATCAATGTCATTGCTGAAAGTAACGGGCGCCGCGAACAAGGCTCCAGCGGCGGCGGTGGGCGGTTTGATTACAGCTATTTTACTGATGAAATTTTGCATGAATATGCACAAAAAGCGGTGCATCAAGCCATTGTTAATTTAGACGCACGCCCTGCCCCCGCAGGCAGTATGACAGTGGTATTAGGCGCGGGCTGGCCAGGTATTTTATTGCACGAGGCGATAGGTCACGGCTTAGAAGGTGACTTTAATCGTAAAGGTAGCTCGGCTTTTTCAAACATGATAGGTCAGCAAGTAGCGGCTAAAGGCATCACCATTGTCGATGATGGCACGATCGAAAACCGTCGCGGCTCACTTAGCATAGATGACGAAGGTAACCCAAGTCATAAAACAGTGCTCATTGAAGATGGTATTTTGCGTGGCTATATTCAAGACTCGCTCAATGCGCGCCTAATGAATATGCCCATTACAGGCAATGCCCGCCGTGAAAGTTATGCACACATCCCCATGCCGCGCATGACCAATACTTATATGCTAAATGGCACAAGACCTGCTGAAGAAATTATAAAATCAGTTAAAAAAGGCTTATACGCCGCGAATTTTGGTGGCGGACAAGTCGATATTACCAGTGGTAAGTTTGTTTTTAGCGCGGCAGAAGCGTACATGATTGAAGATGGCAAAATCACCTACCCTGTAAAAGGCGCAACACTCATCGGCAATGGGCCGGAAGTTTTAAAACGCGTGAGCATGATAGGCAACGATATGTCGTTAGACAGCGGCGTTGGCACCTGCGGCAAAGAAGGTCAAAGTGTGCCTGTAGGTGTAGGGCAGCCCACGCTCAAAATTGACGGGCTTACCGTCGGCGGAACGGCTTAGCTGTAGTAAAAAACAACTAAAATCTCGCGAGGCTAAGCGCGATTATTCAATTAAATAATCCATGTTCAACCAAGCAATCCATATTTAATCAAGGCATTAAACTGCAATTTAATTTGTCGCTTTATTTTCATTTATGACGCAATTTTCACTCACTATTCCAAAACCCGGGCAATCTAGCCGCGTTGAGCTTTTAACGCATGGCGAAGATGGGCTTCTTTTAGCCGAGCTGGGGCTTAAACTTAAAGCACAGAAACAAGCGCTTGTGATCATTACTGCCAGTGCGTTTGATGCGCAGCGCTTACTTGAAGAAATCCCTTACTTTGCTCCCAGCTTAAGTGTGCACTTGCTTCCTGATTGGGAGACGCTGCCTTACGATCAATTTTCTCCACATCCAGATTTAATTTCTGACCGCCTCACCACACTCTACCAAATTAGCCAAAACACTTGCGATGTGATTATTGCGCCTTTATCAACCGCATTGATGAGCTTAAGCCCCAAAGCTTATTTAAGCGCCAATACTTTTATGCTTAAAAAAGGGCAGACGCTAGACACTGAAGCCTTGCGCCGTCAGTGTGCCGAAGCGGGCTACCACCACGTCACACAAGTTATTTCGCATGGCGAGTTTAGCGTGCGCGGCGGCTTGGTTGATTTATTTCCCATGGGTTCAGCGCTGCCTTACCGTATTGACTTATTTGATAATGAAATCGAAACGATACGCACTTTTGATGTTGATACGCAGCGCAGCCTTTACCCAGTACCAGAAATCCGGCTATTACCTGCACGTGAGTTTTCACTTGATGAAGCGGGCATTGCCTGTTTTAGAAGTCAATTTAGAGCATTATTTGAAGGCGACCCACAACGCGCAAAAGTGTATAAAGAAGTGAGTAAAGGCGTTGCCTCTGGCGGCATTGAATGGTATTTGCCTTTGTTTTTTGAAAAAACTGCAACGTTTTTAGATTACATTCAAGCGCAGAGTCTACTTTGTCTACATGGCGACTTAGACCACAGTGCGCAACAATTTTGGCGCGAAGCGAGCTCACGCTACCGCACGCTGGCGCACGATGCTGAACGCCCATTACTACCTCCTGAACAATTGCTCATTAAAACTGAAGATTTTTTTAGCGCCACACATCAATTTGCACGCATTTTACTTACCCACAATAACCAGTCCACAGGCTTGCCTGCACTTGATATTGAGCGCCGCGCAGATACGCCTTTGCATAAATTACAAAGCTACCTCCGCGACTTTTCTGGGCGAGTTTTAATTGCCGCTGAAAGCCTTGGGCGGCGTGAAACTATCGCACAGCTCTTCAATGAGCATGGGCTGGCGCCGCAAATCATAGCCACATGGGCTGATTTTTCAGAATCAAAAGCACCCTTTATGCTGGGAGTTTCGCCCTTACATCACGGCTTTTGTTTAAAAAATAAAATCAATACGCAATCCATCGCGCTCATCACCGAGGCCGAGCTTTATGCGGCAACGGTGCGACAACAACGGCGCAGAGAAAAAGAAAAAGCACGCAACACCGAAGGCATGCTCAAAGACCTGTCCGAGCTGCGTATAGATGACCCCGTTGTGCATGAACAGCATGGCGTAGGGCGCTATAAAGGCTTAGTGAATATCGATTTTGGTGAAGGCGAAACAGAGTTATTGCTACTCGAATACTTTGGTGAAGATAAGCTTTACGTACCTGTTTCACAGTTATTTTTAATCTCACGCTATTCTGGCGGACCACCTGAATCTGCACCCTTACATCGCTTAGGAAGTGGGCACTGGGAAAAGGCCAAGAAAAAAGCACTCAAACAAATTCGTGATACTGCCGCCGAATTGCTTAACTTATACGCTCAAAGGGCTGCGCGTCGCGGCCATGCTTTTACTTTGAGCTTGCATGATTATGAAAAATTTTGCGAAGGCTTTGCATTTGAAGAAACGCCCGATCAGCTCGATGCCATTGAAAATGTCATTAAAGATATGCAATCAGGGCGTCCGATGGATAGGCTAGTCTGTGGCGATGTGGGCTTTGGCAAAACTGAAGTCGCCTTGCGCGCTGCCTTTGTTGCTGTGATGGGCGGGCGGCAAGTGGCAGTGCTGGTACCAACCACCTTATTGGCCGAGCAGCATTACAACACCTTTAAAGATCGCTTTGCAGAGTGGCCGATTAAAATTGCAGAAATCTCTCGATTTAGATCAGCAAAAGAGCAAAAAGAAGCGCTAGAAGACCTGGAGTCAGGAAAAATAGACATCATTATTGGCACGCACCGCTTAATTCAAAAAGATGTGAAATTTAAAAATTTAGGGCTGGTAGTGCTCGATGAAGAGCACCGTTTTGGCGTGCGGCAAAAAGAGCAACTCAAAGCTTTGCGTGCTGAAGTAGACATTCTAACCCTCACAGCCACGCCTATTCCACGCACACTGAGCATGGCAATGGAAGGCTTGCGCGAGTTTTCTGTCATCAGCACGCCGCCACAAAAACGGCTCAGCATTAAAACCTTTCACACTGATTATTCAGAGGGCATTATCCGCGAAGCAGTCACGCGCGAGTTTAAGCGCGGCGGGCAAGTGTATTTCTTGCATAATGAAGTCGATACGATTCATTCAATGCGTGAAAAATTAGAACGCATACTGCCAGATGCGCGCATTGCGGTTGCTCACGGGCAACTGCGGGAACGTGAGCTAGAGCACGTCATGCGTGATTTTTATAACCAGCGCTTTAATCTGCTGGTATGCACCACCATTATTGAAACTGGTATTGATGTGCCCACCGCCAACACCATTATTTTAAACAAGGCAGATATGTTTGGTTTAGCGCAAATGCACCAGTTGCGTGGTCGCGTGGGGCGCTCGCACCATCAGGCTTATGCGTACTTGCTTACTGACCCTGATCGTAAAATCACCCCGCAAGCGCAAAAACGCTTAGACGCCATTCAGCTTATGGAAGACTTAGGTGCGGGCTTTCATCTGGCCATGCACGATTTAGAAATCAGAGGCGCAGGCGAGCTATTGGGCGACAGCCAAAGCGGTGAAATGCAAGAAATTGGCTTTCATTTATATTCAGAGATGCTAGGTCATGCCGTAAAGCAGCTCAAAGCTGGCAAAGAGCCTGATTTAAATGCGCCACTTGGGGTGACCACAGAAATCAATCTGCACACGCCCGCATTACTCACCAACCAATACTGCCCCGACGTGCACGAGCGCTTAGTGATTTACAAGCGCCTTGCCAACTGCAACGACGATGATATTCTCGACGGCTTACAAGAAGAGCTTATTGACCGCTTTGGCCTACTACCGATCCAAGGAGAAGCGCTCATTGCTTGTCATCGCTTGCGTATCGCTGCAAAACCTATCGGCATCATCAAAATTGACGCGAGTGGCGAGAGCATTCAATTACAATTTAATCCAAAAGCAGATATTGACCCAAGCAAACTCATTGGCTTATTGCAACGCGATCGCCGCTGCCGCATGAATGGGCCAGATAAACTCAAGGTGACGATAGGCTTAGAAGATATCAACCTAAGAACAGAGTTTGTAAAATCACTGATAAAAGAATTTGTTTAACGAATAAGGGCTTCTTTAAAACCAGCGCTGATTTAAAATAGCGACACTTACTTAAGGTAAAGCTTTGATTTAAAAGGTACAGATAAAATAATGGTAGAAAAAATAATCACAATGATAGCCGCATGGATCATGGGCATCATTTCAAGCATGGGTTATGGCGGCATTGTGTTGCTCATGGCCATTGAATCTGCTTGCATTCCCTTGCCTTCAGAAATCATCATGCCCTTTGCTGGATTTTTGGTTTTTAAAGGCGAGATGACCTTGTGGATTGTAGCGCTTGCGGGCGCTTTGGGTTGCGTACTGGGGTCAATTCCCGCTTATTATATTGGCAGCTGCGGGGGGCGGCCACTGGCAGAAAAATACGGTCGATATATATTACTCTCTCAACATGATTTAGATTTAGCTGACCGTCTTTTTGCACAACATGGCGACATTATTATTCTCATTGCACGTATGTTGCCAGCGGTGCGCACTTTTATTGCTTTTCCTGCTGGAGTGGTTCGCATGAACATGAGCAAATTTATTATATATACGTTTATTGGCTCATTCATTTGGTGCTGGCTGTTAGGCTATGCGGGCATGAAAGCGGGTGAGCATTGGGCGTATTTAAAAGTCTACTTTCACCAATTTCATAGCGTGATTATTCTAGCTGGCATCGCTTTCGTGATTTGGTATTTAATACGCCACTTTAAAAAAGCCTAAAGAAGCCCTATCAAAGCTCAACAAGCTTGGCTACGCTTAAAAAGAACACGGCTTTTTTAACTGGCAAAGGCTCATCAGCAAACAATTGAGCATAACGCTCTAGCTGTGGGCGATGTTGCTCAGCAATGACATTTAAGTCACCTGCAAAAGCCGCAAGATCGCTAGAAGGCGTTAATTTATAATCCACTATCCAGCGCATACCTTCAGCAATAAAAGTGCGGTCTATCACATGGTTTTTTAAGCCACTGTCATTGACCTCGATGAGGCTCAATTCACTTGCTGCTTGGTCATGCTTTTGCAGCACCCATTGCCCCTCCTGGCTTGCCAATGTGATATTCAGTGCAGCAAATACTTGCAGCGCAGCCCGCTCGGCCGGCACTTGAGCGTGCCCTTGCTGTATCAGCCATTTTTGCATGGCGGCCAAGCACCCCTGCAAACGCTTCACCGTCCATGTACTTAAGTCTGAGTGCGCAAATAACTCCATATAAAGATGCGCTAAAGTGCCACAACTTTTATATAAAGCTGCGCTTTTAGCAGCCTCGTCAAAACTTAACGTTGCTGTTAATTGATGCGCTGACCATTTATTCACATCAACTTCGGGCGAGCTATTTTCAAACGGCACATTCACAATGCTGTTTGCAATCTCGCAACTAGGCAAGCGCTGTAGCTTGGGCACAAATTGATGAATATCTAATCCTGATGAGACATCTTCACATTGAAGCGCTGTGGCATGGCTAAAGTCAGCCGCTACCACGGGCCACAAAACTTCAAGCAGTGAATTGGCAATGGGCTTTAATTCACCTTTTTTATTCACTTTAACGCTCGCAATTAAATGTAACTGACGCTCTGCGCGCGTGGCGGCCACATAAAGTAAGCGCACTAATTCATTTTCAGCACGCTGCTTTTCTAAACACTTAAGAAAGTCGTATACATCTGTATCCCCTTTATTTAAATGAAGCGCCTTATTTTTTAAAGGGGCGGCAATTAAATGCAAATGATTGTCGACCGCCACCTCTTGCCATAACAGCAGGGCATTATCTGCCGACCTTGGCTTGCGATTTAATGCAGGCAAAATCACCGTATCAAATTCCAAACCTTTGGACTTATGAATCGTTAAAAACTGCACACTTCCATCAGCCTCCATATCGGGCTCTGCATAGAGTTTTTTCATCGCCAGTTCAAGAGTGGTAATCTCTAGATTTCCGCGGCGGCTTACTTTCTCTACTAAATCAAAAAACACCTGCACATCTCGATTATCGCCCACATCAACCAAACACCAACCCCCGCCAAGCTGTAGCCAAGTGCTTTCCAGCCAGCGACGAAGCGGCATCCGCCCTTGCCCATTCAATGCTGTCGCGAGTACTGATTTCACGTGCGCCAATCGCATTTGTCCGTCTTTACTCAACTTAGCTATACGCGCATCATCTTGCATCAATTGCCAAATTGTCAATTGATGATTATCTGCTGCCAATGTGTGCAAATCAGCCAGCGTAAGCCCGCACCAAGGGGCACGAAGCACGTTGAGCCAATGCACCCTATCGCCACGGTGACGCAAAGCACACAGCAAAGAAAACGCATCTTGCACAGTCTGACGCTCATTGAGCTGCTCAATTTCAAGTGCTTGAAATTTTAATCCGCGATGATTACGCCTAATTTCAGAAACCAGCTCCTTTAAATGGCTTCGGTTTCTCACCAGCACCGCAATGGTTTTAGGCGGCACGTCAGCGGCACGTAATTTGACAATTAAATCAGCCACATAGCGTGCTTCAATTTGTTTTAAATTCAATGACTCAGCAGCTTCTTCGGCAGAAGCCCCAACATCATCAACGACCAGTGGATGTAGGCTCACGCCTTCGCCCGCCACCGCATTCCTAGTGGCAGTAAATTCTCGATAGCTAATCGCCCCTTGATTGATATTGTCTTTTTTAGGAAAAACTGCTTTAAAAGTGTGATTGATCCAATCGACCACAGCAAGATGAGAGCGATTATTTCGAGTGAGCTGCAAGCGTGTGAGCGGCAAATGACCAATACCAAAGGTACTCGCCTGCAAAAACAAGCTCACATCTGCTTTACGAAAGCGATAAATAGATTGCATTGGATCGCCCACGCAAAAGAGCGTGCGCCCATCATGTGGCTGCCAGCCTTCAATCAGCTTTTCAATCAAGCGCATTTGCACAGGGCTCGTGTCTTGAAACTCATCAACTAACAAATGTGAAATTTTATAATCAAGCTTAAGCGCCAAATCGGTTGCGCCTTGTTCGTTTTCTAACGCCCACTGAGCACTTTGTGCAATCGCCACAAAATCAACTTCACGCGCCGCCTGAAATACAATCCACAAGTGCCGTTCGGCTAATATCAGTAAGCGCGTCAGCGCATGAATTACCCCCTGATTTTCAGCAATTTGAGCTAAATTTGGCAAATCAAGCAGGCCTGCAATGACGTGACTATGCTCTAAGCGCCCGACCACTTCAAAATAATCACTTTTGTAAGTACGTCCTTCGTCTGTTGCAGGAAACCCCTCTTTTTTAGTCAAAGACGCACGATAGGTTTTTTCTGACTTAATCGTCAAAAATTTTGCCAAAGCCTGCCACTGAGGCAGGCTTTGTGCGTCAGTAGTCAGCGGCTCACACCAATCTAACAAAGGGGCTATGTTAGAGTCCGCCTCTAACTGACTTGCCGCATACCGCGCAATGGGCATCAGCAACTTTTGCACGGCCACTGGCACGAGAGTCAGCGCGTGCTTTAAGCACTCTTCTATTAAATTTTTCAGGGCGAGACGGGCATTGTCTGCAAGCTCGTCTATTTCTCGACCATGTAAATCAACGGCATAGGGCAGCCACTGATCGCGCATGGTCAGCATTTTTGCCAGTAAACTGCTTAGACTTTCACTATTGTTATCCAAGTGACTTAACACTGTAGTCACCGTATCGTCAGCGCAGGTTTCATGCTCAATGCTTGAAATAGCACGGCGTGCAGCCTCAGCATAATGCATATCGTGATCATTAGTCACCGCAGGCTGACCGCCAAACTTACTTAACAAGGGCATTTGACGGGTTAAACTGCTACATAAAGCGTCAATGGTTAATATACGCAGACGGCTGGGCTGGGAGAGAATATCCCAAGATTGCGCTTTTGATTGTGCAAGCGCCGCTTCAGCAAGGACACGGGTTTTAAGCTTATGCGGCGCGGTTTCATGGGTTTGGCGCTGCGCGTTTTCTAAGCTTAATAAAATACGATGACGCATTTCTGTGGCCGCTTTATTGGTAAAGGTGAGCGCAATAATCTCTTCAGGCTCATGCACTGTTGATAACAGCTTCAAATAACGCTGCGTCAACAACTCGGTTTTACCTGCGCCAGCGGGCGCTTCAACAATAAAAGAAGCGCCATCTAAGGCGCGCTCACGATTTAACGCGTCGATTTCATTCAAATCAAAAACATTTACACCGTGGCTCATCTGCTATCACCATGCATCAATGACGCTTGCATATGCTCAAACTGCAGCGCTCTTTCTGGTAGCCTTAATAAAGGCTTAATCTCACAATAATCTAAGTCAGGCTCATTAAAAATGGTGACAGGCGCCATGCCTGATTTAATTTCTAAAGCAATGCTTGTTAAGCTTGTATGCCAGTGCGCTAGCAAATGAGTCCAATCTGAAAACCGCTGAAAAGGAGCTTTTTTACTCAGGTCTAAAAGTGTTGCCACGTTGGGCAACACGCCTTCTTCAGACGTAATGCCAATAAACTTGCTTTCTTCTGTGCGAATTTTAGCAAAGCTCACAGCAACCACTGGCTCAGAATGAAGCGCAAGCGCAACATAAATAGGCAGTTGCGGCTCTGTAATACGGGCTTTCGCCCAGCTACTATGATGCACCGCGGAGCTCGTTTTATAATCAATCACAACTAAACCTGCATCCGCCAGCGCATCAACACGATCAATCGTTAAACGAAGCGTGAGACCTTCGATATTAAGCTCAATTTCTTTTTCGCAGGCGTGAACAACAAAATCTGCTCGCTCACACTCCACCTCTAACCAATTTTGCATCAAGCGGTAAAGCCGATTGCTTTCAATTTTTAAAATCTGCGGCGCAATATGATTACGCATTTTGGCACTTAAAGCCTGAATACTTTGATCAATCGCCGCCATGATTTTTTCATTTAATTGTGGCGGCGTCAGCGCTTTTAAATGACTTAAACTTTGGCAGTCGTTCCAAAAAATCTGCAATACTTGATGTAATACATTGCCCCGCGACAAACTATCTAAACCATTCACGGGGGTTTCTAGCTTGGTAGCGCCTAATCGATATTGATAAAATGCCCATGCAGGACATTTTGCCTGAGCCGCAAACAAACTTACACCGCCACGCACGCGCTCATTTGGCACCATTGGCGGCGCCATAAAGTCATCAATCGCTTCTAATAATGCAGGCTTTGCAAGCCTTTCTGCCAGTGTTGTCAGCGTGCCAAACTCTTTAGAAACACTGCTGATACACAATAATGGAGAAGGTCTTAACTCACGGTCTGCTTCTTTTGCCGCGTAAGAAAACACCACTTGAGGCGCAAAATTCCGTAAGCGCTCATGCACCAATGCGGCAAATTGGCTTTGTACAAGCGCGCTGGCATTGGGTGTGCCGCGTTCACGCTGCATCTGCACGGGCAAGAGTGGGTTTAATCGCACAGCAGGCGGCCAGTGATGGTCATTCATATTCATCGCCCACACCGCATCTAACTCAACTGCGGGCGTTTCTAATAAGCCTAAAATTTGAATATGAATATCACCCTTTACCTCTGGCTGAAACATGGTGGTCTGACAAAGCGCATCCATTTTTTGTAGCGCATCACTCGCAGTCAGATCGCCAAAAATAGCATCTAAACTTGCAAGCTCTTTTAAGCATGTATAAAAAGCATTTTTTGTTTGATACTCATGGCTTGTGAGCCCAGCAGTTGTCGCCCACGAAAGCGCATCGAGCAATTGAATAAAATCTTGCATCCATAAAGAAAGTGCTTTACGCCGCTTGCCCGACTCGCTCATTTTATTTTGAAATGCGAGCATTTGACCTAAATGCGCAAAGAGCGTATCTAAGCCAATGCCATGTGCATTGAGCTTGGCAACCTGACCGATTAAAGTTTCTAAGCGATAATGCGCGCTTAAATTTTTGCGCAAATGCACATCTAACTGCGCTCTAGCCTCTAATTCACCGCCACACCCCCAATAAATATCTAACAGCAAGGCCGTGACATCATCAAAACTTAACTCTGCTTTATTAGAAGCTAGGCGTAAAAGCCGCAAAGCGCTCTCTACAAGCGCGTATTCTGTGAGCGCCAAACCAATTGAAAAATCATAACAGCGCGGCATTTCACAGCGCTGAGCGTGCAAAGATTCTGGATGAAACGTATCATCTAATAAATCCGCCAACTCGCGCCGCACGCTCGACAAAGCAGGGCTGATAATCGCCAGTTGTACTTGCGGATTATCTGCGAGCTTTTGACGAGCCCAAGCAACCGCAGCACGACATTCTGCACGCGCATCAGTCGCCTCATGGTGCTCAACTTTCGACTGCTGGGGTAAAACGCTTGAAAGCCACTGAAGCTCAATGCCCAAATGTGCGAGCAAAGCAAAAAGCTCGGCCTCAAGCGGGGTCACTCGGTCAAATCCGGCTATTTTTATGCAGTTTGGCAGTGCTACATCACGCACAATCAGCGCCTTAAAATCTGAAAATAGCTGAATTTGCAATTGCATTAAGCGCGCCGGCTCTATCGCCCCTTGCTCTGCGCACAGAGCTTCAAACGTATGGCGCCAGCGCAAAAATTGCCTAGTTTCTTGCGTCATAAATTGTTGATTGATGTCAGCTTCGCTCAGCTGCCAATTCAACATCAGGCTATTTGCCTCAATCGCTGATTTTGCCATTGAATGAATATCAAACAATGCCGCGGCTTCATGCTGATTCAAACAAGTTTGAATTGAAAGCTCCCACAAGTGAGCTTCAGCAACAGGGTTTAATTCAAGCTTGGGCAAAGCATCACTCGGGATAAGACCTAACAAATGCGCCTGCCCGATTAAATCGCCCAGCCACTCTTGCAAAGTATGCACTTTATTTGAAGCCCATTGCAGTGCGCCGCTTTTTAACTTGGCTTGCTGCTGCTCAAAAAGCACCCCGCGCACAAGTCTTGCAGTAGCGCAAATCGTCATTGTTTCAAGTTTAATAGGCATAAACATGATTGTAACGTTTAGCACTCAACCTGAGCAGTTAAATTGATGAACGTCTTCAATAGATGATCATCGTAAATAGATTCTCACCATAAAAAAGGTCGCTGATATCAGCGACCTTTTTAGTTTAGCAACCCGCTCTTGGTTTAGGGCTACTTTTTAACGCAAAACTGAACGCGTAAGGTATTAAAACTCTTCCCAATCACCATCATCAACTTGAGGCTTAGCCTTGGCTACTTTTGCAGCCTTGCTCGGCGAAGGATTAAGCTCTATGGTACGTTTTGTTGACTTAGCCACGCCAGCGCGCATAGGCTTGGCTTTATCGCTATAATCTACCGTTGTGATTGATTTGCGCTGCGCGTCTTCCTCAAGATGAAATACGCTCACCGCATTCATGAGCTCATCAGCTTGCTCTAGCATAGATTCAGCCGCGGCCGCAGCCTCTTCAACCAAAGCAGTATTTTGCTGGGTCATGTCATCCATCTTCATTACCGCATCATTCACTTGCTCAATGCCCGCGCTTTGCTCAACTGAAGCGGCTGCAATCTCGCCAATAATATCAGTCACGTGTTTTACCGAATCCACGATCTCTTGCATGGTTTTGCCGGCTTCTTCAACCTGAGTCGTGCCTTCAGCAGTTTTACTTACAGAGTCTGTAATGAGCTCTTTAATCTCTTTAGCCGCGCTCGCTGAACGTTGCGCTAAGTTACGCACTTCTCCTGCTACC
>JAVKLV010000048.1:0-52937 GCA_031538905.1 Methylotenera sp.
ATCATCAGCGCTTGCTAGAACCTATCGGACACGTTCCTCCTGCGGAAGCGGAAGAATGTTATTATAAAGAGCTTGCTACAAACACAAGTAAAGCTGTTTTACTTTAACCAAATGCACTCCACGAAACTCGGGGTGATTCATATTGAAGTTGAAAAGAAATATTTGGAGGCCGCTGGCCCTGATATTTTTTCTACTGAATTGATTTGTTCTATTCATCGAGACTTTTACGCCAAACTGCCAGAGGATTTACATTGGTCAACATCAGCGGACGGCAAAAGAACTGAAAAGATCGCTCCTGGCAGCTTGAGAACATCTGAGGTAGAGGTTGGTAAACATTTCCCTCCGCTACATACTGCCTTGCCAGAATTCATGAATAGGTTTGAATCAAGCTATCAAATGGCTTGGCAAAATAAATTGCCCTATCAGCGTATGCCGCTTGTTGCCTGCGCTCATCATCGCTTACTATGGATGCACCCATTCCTTGATGGCAATGGCCGTGTTGCACGACTTTTTTCTGTATTATCCATGAAAGTAGCGGGCATTGAGGGGGTAGGTTTATGGTCTCCCGCACGTGGTTTGGCGCGTAATGTCGATGAATATAAATCTCTATTACAAGATGCAGATAGCCTGCGTAGAGGCGATTTAGATGGCCGTGGCAATTTATCTTTAAATGCTTTACAGGCATTCAGCACATTTTTTGTTGATACCTGCATAGATCAAGTTAAATTCATGTCCGAAATGTTTGATTTGGACAACCTATCTAAGCGCATCGAGTATTTTTTTGGGGTGTTATTCACTGCGTCCAACATTAAAAAAGAATCTCACCTTCTGGTGATGGAAGCACTTCGTAAAGGTGAGTTCGCACGTGGTGAAGCCTCAAGAATTACAGGCTTTGGTGAGCGCATGTCCAGAGATATGTTAGGAGAGCTATTGAAGCTAGGATTCTTAACCTCAGACTCAGTAAAAGGCCATGTAAGAATTGCATTTCCAACAGCAGCCACAGGATATTATTTTCCCAATCTGTTTCCTGCGGGCTCTCCAACTGAAATTAATGAGTATATTGCTGCAAAAAAAATGATGCCCGTAACTACTAAAACAGCAACTAAAAATACTTAAGGAGTGAGTTGGTATTTAGTGCTAATCTACTACAGTGCCAAGATTTATTAGAGGGCGAGATGTGTTGCACTATTTGAGCTTGTGAGATACTTTAGGCTTATTTTAAACATCTCCATACTGCAAACATTCCCTTCGAGTTTATTACACACAATATGATCAATCATCTGCCTATCGGCCATTCTAATAATTTTATTAAACTGCGTAACAGTTTAATAAGTGCTACAGGTCGCGCGATTGGCGACTACAACATGATTGAAGAGGCTGACACCGTGCTGGTTTGCATGAGTGGCGGCAAAGACTCTCATGCAATGTTGATGATTTTACTGGCATTACAAGAGCGTGCACCTATCAATTTCAAGCTGATTGCTATGAATTTAGACCAGAAGCAACCTGGTTTTCCTTCAGAAATTTTGCCTGCTTATTTTGAAAAATTAGGGGTTGAGTATCGCATTGTTGAGGCCGATACTTATTCGATTGTGAAAGAGAAAATTCCAGAAGGAAAAACTACGTGTTCGCTTTGTTCGCGCTTGCGTCGCGGTGTGATTTACAGCACAGCAAAAGCGCTTGGGGCTAATAAAATTGCGCTTGGGCATCATCGTGACGATATTGTGGAGACTTTATTTTTAAATCTTTTTTTTGGTTCAAAAATGAAGGCGATGCCCCCCAAACTTTCAACTAATGATAAGCAAAATATCGTGATACGGCCACTTGCTTATTGCAGTGAAAAAGACATTGCCAGCTATGCACGGCAAATGGATTTTCCTATTATTCCGTGTGATTTATGTGGAAGCCAAGAAAATCTACAGCGCCAAAAAATTAAAGAAATGCTCCAAGGTTGGGAGCGAGAGCAGCCTGGGCGCGTCAATAATATTTTTCGCGCAATTGCTAATGTAGAGCCGTCACACCTTGCTGACTTTAATTTGTACGACTTTAAAAATCTAAGTCAGGCCAGCTCCGAAGATGAAGATGCTCTTTTTGGAGACATTGCAAATGAAGGCGCGGCCTTAACCTTAAGTAGTGCCGATGAAACGCGCATTGAATTTATTAGAAAGACGCCATTATTTATTTAGCGCTTTATTTTATAGTTTGATAGCAAGTGGCTTCGTAGCAATTTATAATAGCCTGCATTCAATGGTTAAAATATAAATTTTATGACTCCTAAAAAGTGGTGGCAGTATATTGTGTTGGCTGTATTTGTGGGCGGATTTTCTGTCTTAGCACTTATCGGCATTGCAGCTGCTATTATTTACCCTTCACTCCCTCCGCTTGACGCCCTCACACACTATCAGCCCAAGCTGCCTTTGCGTGTTTATTCAGAAGATGGCTTTATTATTGGTGAATTTGGCGAAGAGCGTCGCGCATTTATTAACATTGATAAAGTACCCAAAAATTTAAAAAATGCGGTGCTCGCCATTGAAGATAGGCGCTTTTATCAACATAACGGCATTGACGCCACCGGGGTGTTGCGTGCGATAAAAAACAATGTCACAGGCAAGTCGCATGAGGGGGCCAGCACCATTACCATGCAGGTTGCTAAAAACTTTTTTACTACACCTAATGGTCGACGTACTTTTATCATCAAAATCAATGAGGCCTTGTTGGCCGTTAAAATTGAATCTAATTTGAGCAAAGATAAAATTCTTGAGTTATACATCAATCAAATTTACCTAGGTCAGCGCTCTTACGGCTTTGCGGCTGCCGCACAAGTGTATTACGGCAAGCCTCTTTATAAGCTTAATTTGGCTGAAACAGCACTCCTTGCAGGCTTGCCAAAAGCGCCTTCTGGCTATAATCCATTTATTAACCCCAAGCGTGCGATGGCTCGTCAGCAGGAGGTCTTGCACGATATGTACCGCTTTGGCTTCTTAAGCGAGGCAGATTACCAAGCAGCGCTCAAGCAACCTTTGCGCTTTAAAGCAAACAGATTATCTCTTGATGTGTCTGCTGATTATGCGGCTGAAATTGTCAGAGATACTTTGTACAAGCAATATCAAGATGAAATCTATGTGAGCGGTCTTAATGTTTACACAACCATTCGTAAATCTAATCAAGAGGCGGCTAATAGCGCTGTTCGAGAGGGTGTTATGGCATACGATTTACGTCATGAATATAAAGGTCCTGAAAAAATACTTGAAATGGACTCTTTTGCCGCCACACAAAAGCGCGAAGCGCTCGATATTGCTTTAGATAGTTTTGAAACCTCTAATGGTTATATTCCGGCCATCATTACCTCTATTTCGGCTAAATCAGTGCGTGTTCATACCAAAGATTCTGCAGATCTTGATATTTCTGGCAAGGGTTTATCTATTGTAAACAAAATGTTAAAAGAAAAAGATCCTGCTAAAAATTTGCTTAAACCTGGCGCGGTGGTTAGGGTGGTGAGAATTGATAATGAGTGGTACATCGTGCAGTTGCCCCAAGTTGAGGCGGCGCTTGTTGCAATTGATCCTGAAAATGGTGCGATACGTGCTTTAGTTGGCGGTTTTGATTTTAATCGTAGTAAATTTAACCATGTAACGCAGGCTTGGCGTCAACCGGGGTCTAGTTTTAAGCCATTTGTTTACTCTGCGGCTTTAGAAAAAGGCTATACCCCATCGAGCATTGTAGAAGATGCCCCCTTGAGTTTTTCGGCGACACAAACGGGCAGCGAAAATTGGTCTCCGCAAAATTATGAAAATACCTTTGAAGGCCCGGTGACGCTTAGGCACGCTTTGGCGCACTCTATCAATACAGTGGCTATTCGTGTGCTACAAAATATCGGCCCTGCTTACGCGCAAAGCTATATTACGCGCTTTGGCTTTGATGCTAAAAATCATCCGCCTTATCTTGCTATGGTGTTGGGTGTTGGGTCGGTTACGCCCTGGGAAATGGTGAGTGCTTATGCGGTTTTTGCCAATGGAGGCTATCGAGTTAAACCCACGCTTATCACTAAAATTGTTGATCAGCATGGCAAGGTTATTTCGCGCACAAACTTTGTGCGTGCAGGCAATGGCGCACAACGCGTGATTGATGGGCGTAACGCTTTTATTATGAACTCGATGATGCAAAGTGTTGTGCGTAGTGGAACTGCCACTAAAGCATTATCTTTAGGGCGTAGCGATATTGCAGGAAAAACAGGCACAACAAATGATCACGTAGATGCTTGGTTTGCTGGATATAGCCCCAAGCAAGTGGCTGTGTCATGGATTGGTTTTGACAAACCAAAACCCCTGGGCAGGGGCGAAACCGGTGCTGTTGCCGCCTTGCCGATTTGGATTAAATATATGGCGACTGCATTAAAAGGTGTACCTGAAACAGCAATGTTTATGCCAGAAGGTGTAGAGGCGGTTAATGTAGATGCGGCCAATGGTGCTAATGATGCGGGCGTGACCGAGTATTTTTATAATGAGAATAAACCAAATGTGGCTCCCCATGATGTGCCGCCTTTGTTAGAAGATGTTGCTAACCCGGCTCCTTTGGAGCAGGCGCAACAAATCATCCAGCCTGAGCTTAATGCGTCCACAAAACCCACACCAATTAAGCCAGTGGGTCAGTCTCACTAAAGCACTGAAGTGCGGGTTAAGCGTGTAGCTTGTTATGGCAAAAGAAAACCTAAATCGTTTACGGCAATATATTGCACAGTCGGCCGCCAGAATGATGGCAGAAGAGGGCGTATCTGATTACGCTTATGCGAAGAAAAAAGCAGGTCGCCAGGTAGGAGTTTCAAAGAACGATGTTTTGCCTTCTAACTTTGAAGTTGAAGAAGAGCTCAAGCTTTATCAAAGCTTATTTTTAAGTGAAACGCAGCCAGAAAACTTAGTTGCGCTTCGTAAGAATGCGCTTCATACCATGCAAATGCTTGAGCAATTTAATCCCCATTTAACTGGCGCTGTGCTTGATGGCACGGCTGGATTAGGCTCTGAAACGCATATTCATTTATTTGCAGAGAGCTTAAAAGAGGTAGAGATTTTTTTGCTGAACCAAGGCATTCCGTTTGAAGCGGGCGAAAGAACGCACGCTATGATGCATGACGCTAAGCGCAATAAAAAAGATGATAAGCGTAAAGTGCCTGTTTTTACACTTGAAATGTCCACGGGCCTGATTAAATTAAGCGTGTTTAATGTCGATGATATTAGGCGACCAACTAAGCGCGCTGCTGATGGCAGCTATGCTAACCGCGCTAACATTCAGGCTGTGATGGATGCGGGGTTTTTAAATTGAATGAGATTTAAGTTGCCGCTCTTTTATCTTCACTTAAAGAGTAGGTATAATATGGATAATATCTAAACCATCTATGAGAAAGTACTGTTATGAGCAATCACGATAATACCTATAAAAGCTCCACATTAAAGCAACTAATCTTGGTTATTCCGGGCACGATTTTAGCTTTTACTTTAATCATTTCACTCATTGCTAAAACCTCAAGTATTGTCAATGCACCTGTTGATGCTGCACCAAAAGTCGTGAGTACACAATCTGAAGAAAACGTTAAACCTGTTGCGAGTGTTGAAGTTGCGGCTGCAGAGGCGGGTCCGCACGTAGATCAAAGTGGCGAAGAAGTGGTGAAAGCTGTGTGCAGTATGTGCCACGCCGCAGGCTTGATGAATGCGCCTAAAATTGGTGATAAAGCGCAGTGGGCCCCACGTATTGCCCAAGGGTATGATATTTTAGTAAGCCATGCAATTAACGGTATTCGTAGTATGCCGCCTCGAGGTGGCAACGCTGCGCTCACTGATGGCGAGATTGCCAATGCGGTTGCCAATATGGCTAATGCTGCAGGCGCCAATTTTAAGCCAGCGGCACCTAAAGCAGAGGCTAAAAAAGCCCCTGAAGCCCCTGAACAAAAAGTAAAAGACAAAAAAACTACAGACGCTCAGCCACCAGCAAAGCCAGCGCATACAGAAAAAGCAGCCCCAGCTGTTGCTTCACAAGCAGCGCCAGCGGCTAAAGGCAAAAGTGGCGAAGAAGTGGTGAAGGCTGTGTGCAGTATGTGCCACGCCGCAGGCTTGATGGGCGCACCTAAAATTGGTGATAAAGCCCAGTGGGCGCCACGTATCGCTCAAGGTCATGACACTTTAGTAAGCCATGCAATTAAAGGTATTCGCATGATGCCGGCTAAAGGCGGTAATGCTGATTTAACTGACGACGAAGTGGCGGGCGCTGTAAAGTATATGGCAAACGAGGCGGGTGCTGGTTTTTAAGTCAAAATAAAACTGTCAGATAAAATCTATTTTTTATATTGTACAGTTTTACCAATCAATTAAATTGTTGACAATAAAAAAGCCACTTAACGATGCTGTTAAGTGGCTTTTTTATTAAGAGTGGCGTTTAGATGGCAAGCTATGCAATAGGTGATATACAAGGTTGTTACCACGCTTTTCAAGCGCTATTGGCGCGCATTGATTTTAAGCCGGGCATTGATCAGCTTTGGTTGGTGGGCGATCTTGTTAATCGCGGCAGTGGCTCTCTTGAAGTGCTGCGGTGGTGCTATCAGCATCAAGATGATATTAAAGTGGTGCTAGGCAATCATGATTTGCATACTTTAGCTGTTGCTGCTGGGCTTGCGAAAACACGTAAAGGCGACACCCTAGATGCGATTTTGCTGGCGCATGATAAAGACGTATTGCTTACATGGTTAAGAAATCAACCTTTGGCTTATTGCAATGAAGGCTATCTCATGGTGCATGCGGGCTTATTGCCACAATGGTCTGCTGACCAAGCAATGGCTTATGCTGCTGAAGTCGAGGCTGCTTTACGTGGTGATGATTATTTAAGTTTTTTAGCGCATATGTATGGCAATTTACCAAATAAGTGGAGCGATGACTTGCTGGGTTTGGAGCGCTTACGCGTGATTACCAATGCCATGACTCGGCTCAGGATATGCACGGCGCAAGGCGAGATGGAGTTTGAATTTAAAGGTGAGCTGTCTCATGTGCCTACAGGCTTTATGCCTTGGTTTGATATTGCTGATCGTGCCGCAAAAAATCAGCCAGTAATTTTTGGGCATTGGTCTGCGCTGGGCTTACAGCAAAGAGAAAATCTCTATGCGCTTGATACTGCTTGTCTTTGGGGTGGTAAGTTAAGCGCTATGAACTTAAAAACAAAAGCCATTACAGAGGTAGCCTCTGACCTGCTTGATCGGACCGCTTGAGTAAACTTAATGACTTAAATTAAGCGCTTCTTTTACCGCTTGAAGTCTTGCCTTCAATATGGCTTGTTTAATTTTTTCTGGCGCACTCAATTCACGCGCTATAGCCCCTGCATCGATATTAGATGCAGCTTCAAACACTTTGAGCATTAAGGTGTTGGCAGGTAGATCGCAATTTTCTAATCCAGCTCTTCCTCGCGAATCTGCCTCACACGCTTTAAGAAAATCTTTGAATCTGTCAGGCTGACGAACGGCATCTAATTCAAGTAAAAATTCGAGCAAAGTGCTAGGGAGCATTTTGGGAGCTTGGTGCAATTTGCCATGAAATTTAGCAACAATGTGCGCGAGCTCTTTGCAGTTATTAGGAACACGCAGGCGTTTACAGATATCTTTTAATAGATGAACACTGCGCTCCTCATGCCCGATATGCCTCGGCAATAGCGCTGCTGGCGTTGTACCTTTGCCTAAATCGTGCATTAAAGTTGCAAAGCGTATGGCTAAGCTAAAATTTGACTGTGCGGCATAATCTATCGCCATCATGACGTGCACGCCAGTATCAATTTCGGGATGATATTGTGCAGGTTGTGGTACGCCCCACAGCGCGTCTAATTCAGGCAGTATTTTTTTGAGTGCACCACAAGCGCGTAACACCTTAAACATCAAGCTGGGTTTAGGTTCCATTAAACCTTTGGCTACTTCTTGCCACACCCGTTCAGCTACCAAGGCATCGACCTCGCCAGCGCTGACCATGGCCTGCATGAGCTCATTAGTTTCTGGGGCAACATTAAAATCGGCAAATCTCGCGGCAAATCTCGCGGTACGGAGTATGCGCACAGGATCTTCTAAAAAAGCCGGGCTTACGTGCCTAAAAGTTTTAGATTGAATATCTTGCACGCCGCCAAAAGGGTCAATCAAAGCGCCGTTCACATCTTTGGCGATTGCATTGATTGTTAGATCACGCCTGGCTAAATCCTCTTCTAAGCTTACATCGGCTGAAGCTTCTACAACAAAGCCTTTATAGCCTTTTTTCGTTTTACGTTCGGTGCGGGCAAGAGCATATTCATCATGCGTTTTGGGGTGCAGAAAAACAGGAAAATCTTTACCAACGGGTTTAAAGCCTTGCGCTAGCATTTGTGCTGGGGTACTGCCAACCACCACATAGTCTTTATCTTTTACGGCAAGACCAAGTAACTCATCTCTAACCGCACCGCCAACTAGATAAATTTGCATGAGTGCTGTGTTACCTTGCAACCTCACGGCGAAAGCGATGGTACAAGCCTCTTGGTGTTTGATCGATAAGGTATTGAGGCATGATCGCCTCTAATGCAGCAGGGGTGACATTAAAAATGTCCGAAAAACTCTCTTCACTCACACTATCAAGTGCCATTGAGCGCACATTGTCACGCGACATTAGCTTGACGGGCATAAGCTCCATGATAAAAGCTTGTGCATAGGACAAGCTGTCGTTCAGACCAATGATTGGACGCTTAATTTGCAGGGTAGTCATCACTAATTTAATTAAATCTTTTAACAAATAAACCGTTGGACCTACCAGCTCATAGGTTTGACCAAAAGTGCTTGTATGGACCACGCTTTGTACAAAGCAGCGCGCCACATCTTCTACCCAAATGGGCTGAAATTTAGCATGAGGCTTAGCTAATATGACAACAGGAAGAGTTTTAATCAAGCTGGCAAACAAGTTAATAAATTTATCGCCGCGACCAAAAATCACCGAGGGCTTAAAGATGGTGATTTTTAATTGATTGTGAAATGCAGCTAGTGCCGCTTCACCCGCAGCTTTTGAGCGCAGATATTGGCTTGGAGCATCTTTAGCCGCGCGCAAGCTACTCATGTGAATAAGTCGGCTAATGTTTAAATCCACACAAATTTTAGCGAGCCGTGCTGGCAGGGCGTGATGAATAGCATTAAAACTTAAATGGCGACTTTGCTGCAATATCCCCAGCAGGTTAATAACCACATCTGCACCTTGAAGGGCCTGGTGTAGAGAGTGGTCATCATGTACATCACATACCGCAATCTGCACATTGGGTAACAATGCTAAGTGTTTTGCGGTATCTATGCGGCGCGTCAGCACTTTAACTAAATGCCCAGCAGCATCAAGTTGAGTGACGATGGAGCTGCCGACAAAGCCTGAGCCGCCTAATACGCACACTTTTTTAAATTGATTATTTGTTTTAACCATCGCTCAATTCTTGAATTATTTTTTGGTTAATTTTCGTCATTTGACACAGGTGCTTCTGTTTTTTTAGCGGCTGGAATCACCCCTAAACGTGACTTTAAACTTTGTATTTTTGCTAATTTACTCTCAAAAACTAAACGCTGTGAATAAAGTTGTGCGTTTGCCATCACTTTTTGCACGTAGTTTCTAGTTTCTTCAAACGGAATGCTTTCAATATAAATAGCCGCCTCTAAAGGCTCGCTCGACTGCCAGCGTTCTGCACGGCTTGGGCCCGCGTTGTAAGCTGCTGTTGCCATAACGGTTTGGCTTTTCATTAAATTGAGCGTGTAATCCATGTAGTGTATACCAAACTCTATATTCGTGCTTAAGTCCTGAATCATGCCGTTGTGATAGCCTGTCATGCCAATACGCTTTGCTATCCATTTAGCCGTTTTAGGCATGATTTGCATGAGCCCTGCCGCACCAACGCCAGATTTAGCATAGTGCATAAATCGACTTTCTTGACGCGAGATTCCATATGCCCAAGCTTCATCTACCCCGATTTTACTGCTAAATTTAGAAAATAAATCTCGATAAGGCGTTGGGTAGCGTAAATTAAAATCGTGCATTTGTTTGGTGCTATCGGCTGTGTTAATGGCAACGTCATACCATTTTTGACGCATGGCATATTCGGCTGCAGCCAGTAATTGCTTATCATCGTAATCACGCGTTGCAAAAATCCATTCTGCTTGCGCCTCCCACAGTTTGTCTAAGCGGCGCAATTCAATAGCACGCTTAATGCCAGCCTGATTTGCAATGCTAGTGACTTCAGCATCATTCACCCGATACTCGGTTGTTTGACTATTGATGGTGCCGGTCAGATCTTCTGCAGCAAGCCAGCCGTAATAATGGCGCTCTGTCGCAAGTTTGCTCAATATCACATTGGCTTCTGATAAGTTGCCCGCCTCTTTAAGAGCTCTTGCGCGCCAATAACGCCAGGCATTTTCTTCTTGTTGCTGAGGTGACATCGCGATGATACTTTTAAGCACCAGTGGCCAATTTTGCATACGTAAAGCCATGCGCACTTTCCAGGCGAGCTGCTCTTTATTTAAAGTGGCTGTATCAGCTAAGGCGTAAAACTCAAGCGCTCTTGGGTGATGCGCGCGCGCTGCATGATAAGCAATACGCCCCCAAGCAAAAGCCCGATTATCCGCATCAAAAAGACCTTGAGTTTTATTGAGCGTTGTAATCGCTAAATTAAGATTGGTGCGCGCCAAGCGATCAATCGCATATAAATTAGCTTCAGCGCCAAAGCGCGTTTTAAAAGAAGCCATTTTTTTATTTAAAAACATCTGCGGATCTTGATAAGCTTTATCGAGTAAATTAGGTGAATCTGACAACGTATTTGGCAGGCGAGAAATCACACTTTTAGCCAACTCTAGCTTGCCATCTTGCAATACCAGTCTCAATCTTGCCCAGATATCTTCGTTCGTTAAAATGCCATTTTTTTGTGATAAATCAAATAGTTGATTGCAGTTGCTTGCCAAGTCTGTGCTACTCATCCAAAGCGGCTTGATCTGACCGCTAAAACCTGCATCACCTAACTTTACATGCCCATACAGCGCATAACAATCAACAGCAACATCTGAGCGCTCAAAATGATTGAGCTCACTAAAAAAAGCATCCCAGTTTTCATTTTTGGCTAATTTTTTGAGCCATTCACCGCGCACGCGGTCAGCAAATGGCATATCAACATATTGCGCTAAAAAATTTTGCAATTCTTCATCTCTGGCCTCGCTCATTTTAAGAAGCATGAGCCAATAATCAGCATAGGGCGCTAAAATATATTGTCGAGATTTAAGTTTTGCCAAGTCTTCAGTCAGCAATTTTTCGTTGCCAGCAGCGTAGGCCTCGCGGGCGTGTTGAAATACATCTTCATCAGATAAAGCAAAAACCTGCGCTGAAAAAACAATGGTGAACATTGCCAATAACAGGCGAGTAAAAGTCATTGCGCGCCGCTTAAGTGCCATCTTGGTAATAAAGGGATGAGTAAAATTTGTGTGAGTAGACACTGTGTGAAAAGGGGCTTAAATAATCACTCATAAAGTGACTCAAAAGCAAATAATGTAGTTTGATCTAAAAAATTTTTTGGCGCTTTTTCTTGGTCGAAGGTGGCGTATTCCCAAGCAGTTTGATCTTTCATTAAGGCTCTTAATAATTGATTATTGAGCGCGTGGCCAGATTTGTGAGCATAAAACGCACCTAAAACAGGATGCCCCAGCATATATAAGTCGCCAATGGCATCAAGCACTTTGTGTTTTGCAAATTCGTCATCATAACGCAAGCCATCTTCGTTAATAACGCGGTATTCGTCTAAAACAATTGCATTTTCTAAGCTGCCGCCTCGCGCTAAGCCGTTTGACCTTAAGTATTCAACTTCATGCATGAACCCAAAAGTGCGGGCACGACTAATTTCTTTAATGTAAGATTTTTCGGCAAAATTGATGCTGACTCGACTGCCAGAATGCTCAAAAACGGGGTGGTTAAATTCAATGGTGAAGTCGATTTTAAAGCCTTGGTAAGGCTCAAAGCGAACCCATTTGTCGCCATCCATCACTTCAATGTTTTTCTTGATGCAAATAAATTTTTTAGCCGCAGCTTGCTCGGCAATGCCGGCCTCTTGAATCAAGTAAACAAATGGACCTGAACTTCCATCCATAATGGGTATTTCAGCCGCATCTACTTCAATATACACATTGTCTATGCCAAGGCCCGCGAGGGCCGACATAATATGTTCAACTGTTGCAACGCGGGCGCCATTAGCCTCAAGCGCGGAGCACAAACGTGTGTCGTGCACCGCCTCTGGAGTGACTAAAATTTCATTGGGCTGAGGCAGATCAACCCGCTTGAAAATAATGCCGGTATTGGCCGCAGCAGGGCGCAGGGTAAGAGTAACCTTTTCGCCGTTGTGCAAACCAACACCCGTGGCGCTAATCGCTTTTTTTAACGTGCGTTGCTTTAACATCCACTATTCCTAATTTTTTAATACTCTTAAGTTCGCATTATCTTTGGCGCCATTTTGCTATAAAAACATGGCGTTAAAGTGTATTTTCAGCTCAAATATCGACAGAATAATAACATAGTCATGTTGATATTTTGTAGCTCATGAGCGCACTGCCAGTGCGCTTTATAAGCTTTTTAGCGTGCGAACGTATTGTATTAGCAACAAGATTTAGTCTGCTTGTTGACGTAAAAATGCTGGAATATCATATTCTTCAACGCCAGACATTTTCATCGCTTCAACTTGCGCACGACGATTATTGGAGCCAAATACTTGTGGAGAATCATCTTCATCCATGCCGCCACCTACAAACATTGGCTGATTGGTTGTACCGTTGCGCACGATTTCTTGTGGCATAACGCGAAGATCAGGTCTTTGTTGACGACGTTGCGAGCCAGTTAAACCTGTGGCCACCATCGTGACACGCAAGCCATCACCAATTGTTTCATCAAATACATTACCAATAATGACCGTGGCATCCTCTGCTGTAAATGCTTTAATGGTGTTCATGACATCATAGTATTCTTTCATTTTAAAAGAAGCCGATGTGGTAATGTTGACCAATACGCCACGTGCATTTGCAAGATTGACATCTTCTAATAGCGGGCTTGCAACGGCTTGCTCGGCGGCAATGCGGGCTCGGTCTGGGCCTGATGCAACCGCAGAACCCATCATGGCCATGCCCATTTCTGACATAACAGTGCGCACGTCAGCAAAGTCCACGTTCACCAAGCCGGGGCAATTGATGATTTCTGCAATGCCTGAAACAGCGTTATGCAATACATCGTTTGCAGCTCTAAATGCTTCTAAAAATGGCACATCTTCGCCTAATACTTCCATGAGCTTTTCGTTAGGAATCACAATCAGTGAATCGACATATTTTGAAAGCTCTTCAAGACCATCGCTAGCTACTTTGGTGCGTTTGCCTTCAAATGAAAATGGTTTAGTGACAACCGCCACGGTTAAAATGCCCATTTCTTTAGCGATTTGTGCAATGACAGGCGCAGCACCCGTGCCCGTGCCGCCGCCCATGCCGGCCGTAATAAAGAGCATATCTGCGCCATCAATTAACTCTGCAATGGCGGTGCGGTCTTCAAAAGCAGCATCGCGACCAATTTCAGGTTTAGCCCCCGCACCTAACCCTTTGGTCATTGCGACGCCCATTTGCAACACTGTTTTTGCTTGGCTTTTCTTTAAAGCCTGCATATCTGTATTTGCACAAATAAACTCAACGCCGCTCACATTTTTTTCGATCATGTGCGCTACTGCGTTGCCGCCACAGCCGCCAACACCAATCACCTTAATCACTGCTTCTTGCGTGCTTTTTTCCATAATTTCAAACATTGAATTTCTCCTCTTTTTTAATGAACATCTGCCTGATGGTTACAAACTTTTTTGACTTCTTATGTCTTACTTCTGCCTTACTTTTATTGCACTTACTTGTTTTTACTGCTATTTTTTACCTTGACTACTTAGAAACTACTTTTTTATAAATCTTTTTTATAAATTTCTTTTTTAAAAATTTCCTTGAAACCAGCTTTTCATTTTTTCCATTACACGGCTTAGTGAATTGGTTTCCATTTGTCCGCTGATGTGTCGTTCTAATTGATTTTTGCCCATTAAAACCAAGCCCACACCAGTGGCGTAGCGTGGATTACTCACCACATCTGATAAACCGCCAACATGTCTTGGTAGCCCGATGCGTACTGGCATATGAAAAATCTCTTCGCCCAACTGCGCCATACCTTTCATCATGGCTGATCCGCCTGTAATGACGATGCCTGAAGCAATCATTTCTTCCATGCCGCTGCGGCGTAATTCATTAAGAACCAGCTCATAAAGCTCAACAACTCTAGGCTCTAAAACCTCTGCCAGTGTTTGCACTGATAACTGACGAGGATCGCGCCCATCAACACCAGGCACTTCGACTATTTCGCGTGCATCTGCTAATTGGCGTAAAGCGCAGCCATGTTTAACTTTAATGTCTTCAGCTGATTGCGTTGGCGTGCGAAAAGCCACGGCCACATCATTGGTCATTTGGTCGCCAGCAATCGGCACCACTGCCGTGTGACGAATGGACCCTTGTTTAAACACCGCAATATCAGTTGTGCCGCCGCCAATATCAACGAGACAAACACCCAGTTCTTTTTCGTCTTCGGTCAACACGGCAAGGCTAGAAGCGAGTGGTTGCAATATCAAATCGCTCACTTCAATGCCGCAACGCTTGATACATTTCACGATATTTTGCGCGGCTGCGATAGCTCCCGTCACAATATGCACTTTTACTTCTAACCTCATGCCACTCATGCCAAGTGGCTCGCGCACATCTTCTTGGCCATCTACAATAAATTCTTGTGTGAGAATGTGTAGAATTTGCTGATCGGTTGGCAATGCAATCGCACGGGCCGTTTCGATCACGCGCTCTACATCCATTTGTAAAACTTCAGCTTCTTTAATTTTCACCATGCCATGTGAGTTAAGACTCTTAATATGGCTGCCAGCAATGCCCGTGTAGACATTGTTAATTTTGCAATCGGCCATGAGCTCGGCCTCTTCAAGGGCGCGCTGGATGGATTGCATCGTCGATTCAATGTTGACCACCACGCCTTTTTTTAGGCCGCGTGAAACGTGTTGCCCAATCCCGATGACTTTTACTGTGCCCTCGGGTTGCAATTCGGCAACAATTACCACTATTTTTGATGTGCCAATATCTAGCCCTACAATTAAATTTTGATCTTCTTTAACTCTGCTCATAGCGTGCTTTCTTGGTAATGACCATGATGATTCTCATTGCTTAATAATGGGTTGAGCGTTGCCAGTGCTTCTGCGACAGTTAATTTTGCGTGCTTAATCTCGCGTGTATGTTGAGTTTGAATAGCCGCTTTATTGGCAACAGGTTTACGCACCGCAAAGCCATTGGGGTAGCGTAAATCCACATAACTCACGACCATGTTGAGATTGGCCATGGTGCTGTTATAAATACTTACAAATTTATCTAATCTTGTTTGCATTTCTGCACGTCCTAATTCAAGCACCATGCCGCTGGTGGTAGTTATTTGCCACGCACGCCTTGGGCTTAGGGCTAAGCTTTCAATTTCTAAATGCGTTGTTTTAAGCGTTTTATTAAATCCATAAAATTTTGTAGTGACTTCAGATACCGCTTCGCCAGCGCCGTAAAAAACCGGCAGATCGCTACCAGACGCCGCATAAAATAGCTCGCCATGCGTATTAACCAAGCCAATAGTGCCCCAGCGCGCCAATGCCCGATGTTCTTCAATGGTGACTTCTAATTTATCTGGCCAGCGCCGCCGCAAGCTCACATTGCGTGCCCACGGCAATTTTTCAAACGCATGGCGCGCTTTTACTAAATCCAGCGTAAAAAAATTACCTTGCAAATGCTTAGTCGCAATGAGCTTGATTTGCTCACGATTGACATGATGAAGCTCGCCTTCAACCTTGAGCTCGCGCAACGGAAAAATGGGCAAATGCACCACAAAAAATACCGCCGCATAGAGCATCATCACCACGCTCGAGGCAAAGAGTAAGTTCGCAATCCAATTTAATAATGCAGGTTTATCCCACATCTGCCATCTCCAAAATACGTAGCACTAATTGCTCAAAGCTAATCGCTGCGGCTTTTGCGGCCATAGGCACTAGGCTATGGTCTGTCATGCCGGGGCTAGTATTGATTTCTAAAAAATAATGCTTGCCTGCCTCATCCATTAGAAAATCCACACGCCCCCAGCCGCGGCAACCAATCGCTTTAAAAGCCAATAAAGCTTCTTGTTGAATGTGTGCTTCTTGTTCTGCGCTCAAGCCACAGGGGCATACATACTCGGTGTCATCACGCAGATATTTCGCCTCGTAATCGTAAAACTCGTTTTTTGGCACAATACGAATAATGGGCAGGGCTTGATAATTACCTTGGTTATCGCCAATAATGCCCACGGTATATTCCCCGCCATTGATAAATTTTTCAGCAATCACTAATGGGTCTGCTTGAGCGGCAAGCTGGTAAGCTGGCTCTAAACCACCTGCTTGTTTAACTTTGCTAATGCCAATGCTAGAGCCTTCATTGGCGGGCTTCACAAAGAGCGGCAAGCCTAATTTTTTTTCAAGAGCATTAAAGTCACTGCTGGACGTTATCAGCTCAAATTCAGGCGTGGCAATACCCATTTCACGCCAGAGCAATTTAGTGCGCCATTTATCCATAGCAATCGCTGAGGCCATGACACCGCTACCTGTATATGGAATGTTTAAAATTTCTAGCGCACCTTGAATACAGCCATCTTCACCAAAGCGCCCGTGCAGGTTAATCATCACGCGGTCAAATGTTGCCAGTTCATGCAAAGACTGATTTTGCGGATCAAAGCCGTGCGCATCAACGCCTTGCGCTTGTAGCGCCGCAAGTGCAGCGCGACCACTCTTTAATGACACCTCACGCTCGCCCGATTTCCCACCAAGCAATACCGCAACTTTTCCGAATTTTTTGTTCAAATGATGACCCATCATCATGGATACTCCCCAATGATTTTGACTTCTTGTTCTAGGCTCACGCCATATTGATCAAATACGGTTTCACGCATATGTTTAATCAGTAGCTCAATATCGAGCGCATTAGCCTCGCCAATGTTCACAATGAAATTGGCGTGCCGCTCAGAAACTTGCGCCCCACCAATGATGTAGCCTTTTAATCCACTCTCTTCAATCAACCTTGCTGCATAGTCGCCTGCTGGATTTCTAAAGGTTGAGCCTGCACTTGGTAAATTAAGTGGTTGCGAGGCTAAGCGCTTTGCTAACAAATCTTTAATTTTTTGTGATGATTCATGCGCATCGCCCATTTTTAGGCTAAGCCAAGCTGCAATAAACCATTCGTCTGAAGCGGGCATATCCACATGGCGATAACTGGCAATAAACTCTTTGGCATCACGTTGATTTAATATGCCTTGTCGGTTAATTGTTGTGACACTTTTTACAACATCCCATGTTTCTGAGCCGTGACATCCTGCATTCATCGCCAAAGCGCCGCCTAAGGTGCCAGGAATGCCCGCAAAAAACTCTGCACCCTGGCGGGCTTCTTTGGCACAGAATTTGGCTAATTTTGCGCACGTGATTCCCGCTTCTGCATACACCAAATCACCTTCCATTTTGAGTGTATTGAGCACGTTGTGCATGACAATGACCGTGCCGCGTACGCCGCCATCACGCACCAGTAAATTAGAGCCCAAGCCAACAAAATAAATGGGCTGATTGGGCGCTAAATTTTTCAAAAAATCTTGTAAATCTTGCAAGTCTGAAGGAATATAAAGCGCATCAGCCTCTCCGCCCACGCGCCAGCTGGTATAGCGGGCCATCGGCTCGTTTACAAGCAATTTACCCGTTAATTGATGATGCGCGGCCAACACGTTTAATTCATCCTTTTTGAAGCTAAAAGTTTGGTTTTTTCTGCGACCTGCCCAATTGAACCCGCACCCATGACAATCACGACATCATCGGCTTGCACCATATTTAAAATGGCTTCTGGCAGCTCATCTGGGCTTGCTACAAAAAGTGGCTCAACCTTGCCCGCAACGCGAATGGAACGTATCAACGTGCGTGTATCAGCCGCTACAAGGGGTGCTTCACCCGCTGAATAGACTTCAGTTAAAAGTAGCGCATCGGTATTTGAAAGTACGTGTACAAAATCTTCAAAGCAATCCCGCGTACGTGTGTAGCGGTGCGGCTGAAATGCCATCACTAATCTGCGGTTTGCAAAAGCCGCACGTGCCGCAGCAATGACAGCATTCATTTCTACCGGATGATGACCGTAGTCGTCGATTAAAGTAAATGCGCCGCCGTCTTTAAGCGCAATTTCACCATAGCGCTCAAAGCGCCTGCCTACCCCTTTAAACTCTTTTAACGCCTTAATAATTGCAGTGTTAGAAACATTTAATTCACTTGCAATGGCAATCGCCGCGAGCGCATTTTGCACATAATGATTGCCTGGCAAATTCAAGGTGACATCAAATTCAGTGTGTGCGCTATTTTTAATTTGTACCGTGAAATGCATTTTGCCGTGATCTGCACGCACGTTCATGGCGCGCACGCTGGCATCTTCATTAAAGCCGTAAGTAGTGACTGGCTTAGTAATGCGCGGCAAAATCTCGCGAATGTACTCATCATCAGTACAGACAACCGCCATGCCCCAAAATGGCAGGCGCTGCAAAAACTCTACAAATGCGCTTTTGAGCTTACTAAAACTATGCTCGTAAGTTTCCATGTGGTCTTGGTCAATGTTGGTGACCACTGCCATGACCGGTGTGAGATGTAAGAATGAAGCGTCTGACTCGTCCGCCTCGGCTACGATGTATTCGCTTGTACCAAGCTTTGCGTTTGCATTGGCGGCTTCTAATTTTCCACCTATCACAAAGGTGGGGTCCATGCCTGCTTCGGCTAAAATGCTGGCAATTAAGCTTGTAGTAGTGGTTTTTCCATGCGTACCAGCCACCGCAATGCCTTGTTTAAAACGCATTAACTCCGCCAGCATGAGCGCACGAGGCACCACTGGAATGTTGTTTGCTCTGGCGGCTTTAATCTCTGGATTTTTTTCATTGACCGCACTTGAAACCACGACAACATCGGCTTTGCCCAAGTTTTCTGCCGCATGGCCTTCATAAATAGTCGCCCCAAAGTCGATCAGCCTTTGCGTGCTTGCATTAGAAGCCAAGTCTGAGCCCGTAACATGAAAGCCCAGGTTAATCAGCACTTCGGCAATGCCGCTCATGCCAGATCCGCCAATGCCTACAAAATGTATATTTTTAACTTTATGCTTCATTTTTTACGCTAAAGCGCTACCTCCAAGCAAGCGTTAGCCACGTCTTTTGTGGCATTTGGCTTACCTAGTAATTGTGCTTTTTGTGCCATAGCAAGGCAGGTGTTGCGATTAAGCCCATGAATAATTTTTGTTAAAACTTCAACAGACAAAGCGTGTTGTTGAACCAAAAATGCAGCGCCATGCTCAACGAGATATTGCGCATTGCTGGTTTGATGATCATCCACTGCATGAGGAAAAGGCACCATCAGCGAACCTAGCCCCAAAGCTGAAATCTCTGCTACGGTGAGCGCACCCGCGCGGCAAATAACAAAATCTGCCCACGCATAGATACTGGCCATGTCTTCGATAAAAGCGCGTGTATCAGCACTGACACCTACTTTTTTGTAGTTTTCATTTAAGGCGTCAATGTGCTTCATGCCTGCTTGATGAATAATCTGCGGTCTTTTATTAACAGGGAGTGCTGCAATTGCTTGCGGTATCAGCGTATTGAGCGCTTGTGCGCCTAAGCTTCCACCCAAAACTAATAAGCGTAAAGCATCCGTGCGACCATGAAAGCGCTCTGCCGGCGAGGCTACTGAAGCAATATCAGCGCGAACAGGGTTGCCCACCACATCAGCTTTTTTGCCAAACGCCGCAGGAAAAGCCGCCAGAACTCGGTTTGCAACTTTAGCTAACACTTTGTTTGTAAGCCCAGCTACGGAGTTTTGCTCATGAATCACCAAGGGCTTGCCCAGTAACTTCGCCATTAGTCCGCCTGGAAACGCCGCAAACCCCCCCATGCCCAACACCACATGAGGCTGATGCCGCCGAATAGCTGAAATACTTTGTAAAAAAGCTTTTGCGAGCGTGATGGGTAAAAGAAGCCAGCCAATGAAGCCATTGCCACGTACGCCACGCATCGTCATCATGGCTGTTTGATAGCCTTTATTTTCAATGAGGCGGTTTTCCATGCCGCCTTCCGTGCATAGCCAGACAATATCCCAGCCATGACCTTTTAAATAATCAGCCACTGCAATAGCTGGATATACATGACCACCCGTGCCCCCCGCCATGACCATTAAAGTTTTAGCTGGCTTCATCATACGGTTAAGCCTTTTTGTAACTGCCTATTTTCAAAATCAATTCTAAGCAAAATGGCCATGGCAACACAGTTTGCTAAAATGCCACTGCCGCCAAATGAGAGCAGAGGTAAGGTGAGGCCTTTTGTGGGTAACAAACCCATATTGACGCCCATATTGATAATGCCTTGTACGCCCATCCACACGCCCAGACCTTGTGAAAGCAGCGCCGCGAAATAACGTTCGTTTTCAATGGCTTCTTTTGCAATGCCAAATGAGCGAATGACCAGCCATGAAAACAAGGCGATGACCATTAAAACGCCAAAGAAACCAAGCTCTTCTGCTACCACAGCCAATAAAAAGTCAGTATGCGCTTCTGGTAAATAAAGTAATTTCTCAACGCTTGCCCCTAGCCCCACGCCAAACCACTCGCCGCGACCAAACGCGATTAAGGAATGAGAAAGCTGATAGCCCTTGCCATAAGGGTCAGCCCACGGATCCATAAAGCCCACTACCCGCTCTAAGCGATAAGGCGAGCTCCAGATTAAAAATACAAAGCCCACCAACAAGAGCACCAGTAAACCGGCAAAAATACGACCGTTAATGCCCCCAAGCCATAAAATTGAAATGGCAATCGCTGAAATAACTGCAAATGCACCAAAATCTGGCTCACGTAATAACAAACCGCCCACCACCAGCATGACGATGAGCATTGGAAAAAATCCGTGCCTGAAACTGTCCATCACTGCGGCTTTGCGAACGGTGTAATCAGCCACATAAATAGCCGCAAAAAGCTTCATAAATTCAGAAGGCTGAGGGTTAATGATAAATAGCCGCAACCAGCGACGACTGCCGCCCGCCTTAAGACCAATACCAGGAATAAGTACCAACACCAGTAAAGCTAGGCCAATTAAAAATAAATAGGGAGCCATTTTTTGCCACCAAGCAACCGGCACATTAAATGCCACAAAAGCACCCGCTAAACCAATCATCATAAAAATAGCTTGATGTACTAAGTAGTAGCTGCTGTTATGCCCAACACTTTTATCTGCTTCGGCAATTGCAATTGAAGCTGAATACACCATGGCTAAGCCTAAACCCAATAGACAAAGCACCGTCCACAGCAAACCTTGGTCGTAGCTGGAGACATTCAGGCGCTCACGATTGAACATTGCGGTCATGCGGCAGCCGCCTTTAAATGGTTGACTGCGCTGACAAACACTTCTGCACGATGCACATAATTTTTAAACATATCGAAGCTGGCGCACGCCGGCGAGAGCAATACCGCCTCATTTGGCTTAGCTAATTTTCGGGCGATATTTACCGCTTCAACTAAATCTATTGCTTGATAGATTGGAATATCGGTGTCAATCAACGCCGCTTCAATACGCGCTGCATCTTGACCCATCAAGACAACCGCGCGCGCATTTTCAGTCACGGCGAGCGCAAGTGGAGCAAAGTCTTGCTCTTTACCATCACCCCCGGCAATGAGCACCACTTTTTGAGCTAAGCCAGTGAGCGCGGCACAAGTAGCCCCGACATTGGTGCCTTTTGAGTCGTCGTAATAATCGACATCATCAATGTTTGCAACCCACTCTACCCGGTGAGGCAAGCCTTTAAATTGATAGAGCGTTTGAATAATCGGCGCATAATCAATGCCAATACCACGACACAAGGCAACCGCAGCCAGTGCATTGGCTGCATTATGTAAGCCCACAATTTTTAAATCTTGCACATTGATGAGCTCTTTATCGCCTTCGCACAGCCAAATGCCATCATCAACGTGTTTTAAACCGTATGCGTTTTCTTTCGCATCGTCATTTAAACCAAAGTTTGCTTGGGCTAACTTTGGGCGTGCCATCATCATGCTCCAAGCGTCATCACGATTAAGCACTTGCAGTTTGGCGTTGTAAAAAATACGTGCCTTTGCAATGGCATAATCTTGCAAGCTCCCGTATCTGTCCATGTGATCTTGAGAAAGATTTAACATGGTGGCAGCATCAATCTGTAAATGGCGGGTAGTTTCTAGCTGAAAGCTTGATAGCTCCAGCACATAAACATCAGGCTCTTCCATGCTCAAGGTATCTAAAACGGGCAAGCCAATGTTACCCGCCACGATTGTTTTTAAGCCCGCCGCTTTGCACATTTCACCCACAAGCGTGGTGACGGTGGTTTTTCCATTAGCGCCAGTAATTGCAATCACTTTGGCGTTTGATGGACGGTATTGTCCAAACAATTCAACATCACCCACAACATCTACCCCACGGTTAATGGCGGCCTGAATTTCTGGCGTGCTTAGTGGCACGCCAGGGCTTATTACAATTAAATCAGCTTCGGCAAAGTGTGCCGCTTGAAATGCCCCTGTGTGTGTAGACACTTGTGGTAGGGCAGATTTTAAAGCACCTAATCCAGGAGGGTTATTACGTGTATCTGCTACAGACAAAATAGCCCCTTGCGCGGCAAGCCAGCGCGCGCAAGATAAGCCTGTTTCACCAAGCCCTAGCACCAGTACTTTTTTGTCTTTTAAGCTGATTTTCATGTGCAATGATTTATCTTAAATTTATCTTAGCTTTAAGCTCGCCAAGCCAATTAACACTAACATCATGCTAATAATCCAAAAGCGCACGACCACTTGCGTTTCTTTCCAGCCTTTTTGTTCATAGTGGTGATGCAAGGGCGCCATTAAAAAAATACGCCGCCCTACACCGTATTTGTTTTTTGTATATTTGAAATACATCACCTGCACGGCCACGGAAAATGTTTCCACTACAAACACGCCGCCCATAATAAAAAGGATAATTTCTTGCCTGACAATAACCGCCACAATGCCTAATGCAGCGCCCAAAGCCAGCGCACCAACATCGCCCATAAACACTTCGGCAGGGTAGGCGTTAAACCACAAAAAGCCTAAGCCCGCCCCTGCCATGGCCGCACAAAACACCATGAGCTCGCCTGCGCCCGCAACATAAGGTACGCCTAAGTATTTTGAAAAATATAAATGACCTGCAACATAGGCAAATAAGCCCAAAGCCGAGGCCACCATCACGGTGGGCAAAATCGCCAGGCCATCTAAACCATCTGTTAAATTCACCGCATTACTGCTGCCCACTACTACGAGATAAGTCAGCACGATAAAGCCAGCAGCACTTAAAGGCAGAACCAAATGCTTAAAAAACGGCACAATCAGTGTGGTTTCAACGGGCGTTGTCGCTGTGCTGTATAAAAAACCTGCCACTGCAAAGCCAATTAAGCTTTGCCAAAAGTATTTGGCTTTGGCTGATAAGCCTTTAGGATTTTTGTAAACCACTTTGCGATAGTCATCTACCCATCCAATCGCGCCAAAACCCAAAGTGGTTGCTAACACCACCCACACAAAGCGATTACTTAAATCTGCCCAAAGTAAGGTGGAGATTGCAATGGCAACTAAAATCAGCGCACCTCCCATGGTAGGCGTGCCTTTTTTAATTAAGTGTGTTTGTGGACCGTCATCACGCACTGCCTGGCCGACTTTATATTCGGTGAGCTTGCGTATCATGCTAGGCCCGACAATAAATGAAATAGACAACGCCGTGAGCGTTGCCAATACAGCGCGCAAGGTGATGTAATTAAATACATGAAATCCACGAATGTCATGGGCTAGCCACTGCGCTAAGGTAAGTAACATTTAGTGTTTTTCTCCATTTTTTAAAGCTATATTGTTAGGCTCGAGGTCAGTAGTGAGTTTGAAGCCAGGCGTAAGCTTGAAGTCGGTCGCGATAATTTCATTGACCACCCGCTCCATCGCCATAAAGCGCGAGCCTTTTACCAGCACATTCACGCCTTGTTTCATGTGTTGAATTAAGTCTGCCTTGAGTGCTTGTGGTGTTTGATAGTGCTGTGCGCCTGTGCCAAAAGCCTTCACAGCTTCAAGACTCATGTCGCCAAGTGCGTATAAGTGAATTAAGCCGCTTGCTTTGGCGTAAGCGCCAATTTCAGCGTGCATTTGAGCGGCCTTGTCACCGAGTTCGCCCATGTCGCCAAGCACCAATATGTTTTCGCCCGCCATGGCCATCAGCACATCAATAGCCACTTTCATCGACATGGGATTGGCGTTGTAGGTGTCATCAATAACTAGCGCACCATTCAAGCCAGCTTTTTGTTGTAACCTGCCTTTGACGCCAGCGTAATTTTTTAATCCAACAGCGATTGATGCAAGGGGTACGCCCATGGCGAGCGCGACTGAAGTTGCGGCCAGCGCATTCATGACGTTATGTTGCCCTGGTGCAGATAAGCTCACTTTAATTGCGCCCTGAGGTGTGGTGATGTTTAAATCACTCGTGCTAGCGTGTAATTGATAGCTCGCCGTGACATCGGCTTTATTTTTTAAGCCAAATGTGCTCACCTTATGTTGACTTGCAAGTTGCAACCAAAGTGGCGCAAACACATCGTCGGCATTGATAATGGCGGTGCCATCACTTGCCAGCCCTTCAAAAATCTCGCCTTTTGCTTGGGCAATCGCCTCAAACGAGCCAAGCTCGCCAATATGTGCATTGCCAGCATTATTGATGACGGCAACAGTGGGTTTGCCAATGTGAGATAAATAAGCGATTTCACCCTTGTGATTCATCCCCATTTCAACCACGGCATAGCGGTGTTGGGCGTTTAATTTAAGCAAGGTGAGGGGCAATCCAATGTGATTATTCAAATTGCCCGCAGTTGCTAATACTTCATCTAAATGGCTAGTGTGTGAATGCGCGCAAGCTGCCCTTAAAATAGACGCCAGCATTTCTTTTACCGTGGTTTTACCATTGCTGCCAGTGACAGCCGCCAAGGGAATGTTAAATTTTGCCCGCCAATAAGCCGCCAAGTCGCCAAGCGCTTGAGATGTATCGTTTACAAGTAAAAAAGGTGCTATAGCCGCTTTTTCATCTGAAACTAGCGCCGCCGCACCTTGCTCAATGGCCTCTGCCGCAAAATCATGACCATCAAAACGCTCACCTTTAAGCGCAACAAATAGCTGACCTTTTTTAAGCTGACGGCTGTCTGTTTCCACGCCGTCAAACGTCACGTCAGCCCCGAATAACTCGGCGTGCGTGGCTTTTTGGGCTTCTGATAGCATCATCATGTTGACACCGCCTGTTGTAAAGGGGCTTGATATGAGTTAAGCGCAGCTTGCGCAATCAGGGTATCGTCAAAGGGGTGTTGGATGCCTGCAATTTCTTGATAATGTTCATGTCCCTTGCCTGCCAACAAAATAATGTCAGCTGGATGAGCATTCGTAATGGCTTTTTTTATGGCACTGGCACGCGCAGGCTCAATCGTATAGTCTGATTTCATGTCAGTGACAATGGCGTTAATAATCTCGAGCGGATTTTCATGGCGCGGATTATCTGAAGTGACCAATACTTTATCTGCATACTTGCTGGCAATATGCCCCATCAACGGGCGCTTGCCTTGGTCTCGCTCACCGCCACAGCCAAATACGCAAACTAATTGAGCATCATGAGCCACGTGCTCCTTGAGCGTTGTTAATACTTTTTCTAATGCATCTGGCGTATGTGCATAATCAATCACCACTAAAGGTAGTGCCCCACCGCCAAGCTTTTGCATACGCCCAGGTACGGGTTTAATTTTTTGAATGGCATGCACGGCATCGTTTAGTTTAAAATCCAAAGACAACAGCGCTGCCAACACCGCCAAAAGGTTATAGGCATTAAAACGCCCTAAAACGGGGGCTTCTAATAGTGCATGACCCTGTGCGGTTTCAATGTGCATACTGAGCCCGTTGTCATGCAAGCTCAAATTGCTTGCGCTAATGTCGTGCTGAACGCCCTCACGTTTAAATCCGTAGCACACACACGCCTTGCCTTCTGTTTTTATTGACTGCGCTAAGCGCATCCCAAACATATCATCAGTATTTACAACCGCTTTCTTTAAGCCTTCCCATGAAAAAAGCTTTTGCTTGGCGGCCGCATAAGCCTCCATCGTGCCGTGATAATCTAAATGATCGCGACTTAATTGCGTCAGCACTGCAATATCAAACGCCACCCCATTGACCCGACCTTGATCTAGGCCGTGTGAAGAAACCTCCATCACTACCGTATCCGCATTTTGCTGTACAAAGTCTGCCAGCATGGCTTGCAAAATAATGGCATCTGGCGTGGTGTTTGTAGAGTGAGATTGCGCACCTAAAAAGCCATTACCTAAAGTACCAAGCACGGCTGATTTTTTGCCTAGCAATGTTAAGCATTGCGCCAGCCAATGGCTCACAGAAGTTTTGCCATTGGTGCCAGTCACGCCCACCATATTAAGCTTGCGAGAAGGGTGCTCATAAAATTGAGCGGCCACCATGCCCACGTGCTGCTTTAAATTTTTAACTGCGAGATGATGCACTTGCCAGTCGGCATTCCAAGTAAAGCCTGCCTGCTCCCAGGCGACTGCACTTGCACCCCTTTGAATGGCTTCTGCGATATAGGCTCTGCCATCGCTCTGTGTGCCTGGATAAGCTAAAAAAAGTGCGCCTGGTTGCACTCTTCTGCTGTCTGCGGTAATGGCGCTAAAGGGTTGATTAAATGAGGATAATATTGTCATATTCCCTCTTTCGCATCATCAGCATTGCTTTCAAGCACTACATTGTTATTGGGCGCATCTTGTGGCACGGCATATAAACGTAGCGTATCTGCCATAATGTTGCTAAATACAGGAGCCGCAACTGTTCCGCCGTAATAAGCGCCGTTATTTGGCTCATCAATCATGACGGCCACAATAAAACGTGGGTTAGATGCTGGCGCCATGCCAACAAATGAAGCCACATATTTATTAGCCTCATAACCATGAGCGCCTAGCTTATGGGCGGTGCCGGTTTTGCCGCCCACGCGGTAGCCTAATACTTGCGCTTTTACTGCAGTGCCACCTGGCTGCACCACTAGTTCTAGCATATCTTTCACATGATGTGCTGTTGCTGCCGAAAACACTTGCTGCCCGATAGGCGCTTCATTTATTTTAAGTAAAGAAATGGGGCGTAATTCGCCATCATTGGCAAAAACGGTATACAAGCGGGCTAATTGTAATAACGTGACACTAACACCATGCCCAAAAGACATGGTGGCTTGCTCAATCGGGCGCCAAGTTTTGTATGGACGCAAGTGACCACTTGCCTCTCCAGGAAAGCCCACTCCCTCTAAACGACCTAAACCAAGCTCGTTGTAAATGTTCCACATAAATTTTTTATCGAGCGTTAAGGCAATTTTAGCGGCGCCGACGTTAGATGATTTTTGTATCATCTCTGCAACAGTTAAAACGCCTTGCGGATGCGAGTCGTGAATGGTGGCAGAGCCAATGCTAAAGCTGCCTGGCGCTGTTTGAATTTTTGTTTCTGGCGTGTATTGTCTAGATTCCAAAGCGGCCGCAGCCGTCACAGGTTTTAAGGTAGATCCTGGCTCAAAGGTGTCAATAATGGCGCGATTGCGGGTTTTGCCTTTGATATTTACGGGGTTATTGGGGTTGTAGCTTGGTACATTGCTCATTGCAAGCACTTCGCCTGACTTGGCGTCTAGTACAATAACAGCGCCTGCCACAGCTTTATTTTCTTCAACCGCTTTTGCTAGCTCACGGTGTGCAATGTGCTGCACCCTCAGATCTAAAGCCAGTGGAATGTCGCGACCATCTTGCGGCAATTTAACGGTTTGCAAGTCTTCAACAATGTGCCCTGACCGATCTTTAATCACATGGCGACTGCCATCACTACCAGAGAGCGCTGCATTCATAGCAAGCTCGTAACCCTCAAGCCCTCTATCGCCGGTGCCCTTGTCGTTTGGTACAGTAAAGCCCACCATGTGTACTGCAACATCTCCGGCGGGATAGTAACGTTTATATTCACGCTGTAAGTCAATGCCCGGAATATGTAAGCTCATGACTTTTGCGCCTAGCTCCGGTGAAATTCGGCGCTTTAAGTACACGAATTCACGCTCATCATGAGTGATCTTTTTATTCACTTCACTGACAGTTAAATCGAGTAGCAAGGCAAGCTGCTTTGTTTGATTGCTACTGATTTTAACGTCAGGTGGGCTTGCCCAAATAGACTCTACGGGCGTGCTAATGGCAAGTAAGCGACCATCTCTGTCAGTAATTTTTCCACGCTGTGAAGTTAAAACGAGATTACGACTGTAACGCGCATCGCCTTTATCTTGCAAAAACTTTTTTTGTATACCTTGTAAGTAAATGCCGCGCCCAAGCAGGGTGAAAAAGCCAGTCAAAACCGCCATTAACAATACACGGCGGCGCCAAGCCAGCAACTTAACCATCACGGGTGTGACGGCCGATACGCGATGTGCCGCCGTAAAAGCCATTATTGTGAATCTCCTCTTGTTGAGGCGGCTTGCGTTGATTTTTTTACAGCATCACTAAGCAGAACGGCTTGTATGCTTTTGCTATCTGGCACCTGCATTTGCAGCTGACTCAAAGCAATAGCCTCAATGCGTGAGTGCATTGCCCAGGTGCTTTGCTCAAGCTGTAGCTGGCTGTATTCTTGCTCAATTTTTTTGGCAGCTTGATTTGCACGCTCAAGCTCAATGTAGAGATTGCGTGTTTTATGTTGCGAATTTACTAAGCCTAAAGCTGAAAAAATTAAAGCAAAAAATAAAATCAAATTTAAGCGCGTCATGCTATACAAGTTCTTTCTGCAACCCGCAAAACCGCGCTTCTTGAGCGAGGATTGATTTTTATTTCTTGCGCGCTCGGTTTTATTGCCTTGCCAATACTGATTATTTTTGCTTGAGGTAAATCAGCCGCCCGTACGGGAAAGTGCGCAGGAAAATCGTCGCGATACTCCTGGTCTCGAATAAACTGCTTGACCATGCGGTCTTCAAGCGAATGAAAGCTAATCACCGCTAAACGACCCTGTGGCGCCAATAATGTCAAGCATTGCGGCATAGTTAGCGACAACTCCTCAAGCTCTTGATTGATGAAAATCCGTAAAGCCTGAAATGTGCGCGTTGCAGGGTTTTGCCCTGGCTCAAAGTGCGTGACTGCGCCTGCCACGACCTTGGCAAGTTGCCCTGTAGTGGTGATGGCGCGCCCGTCATCGCGCTCCGCAATAAGCGCCCTTGCAATCTGCTTAGCAAACCGTTCTTCACCATAATTTTTTATTACCTCTCTGAGCTGTTGCTCTGTTGTTTCGGCTAGAAAAGCTGCTGCTGTTTGCCCGCCACTTTGATCCATCCGCATATCAAGCGGCGCATCGTACCTAAAGCTAAATCCACGACTGGCGTCATCAATTTGCGGTGACGAAATCCCCAAGTCCAGCAAAATGCCATCTACTTTTGAAACGCCCATCAGCTTTAACTTGCTTTGCATTCCTGCAAAATGGCTGTGCACCATACTAAAACGCGCATCCAAAATTTCTTTGCCCGACTCAATCGCTTGTAAATCGCGATCAAAAGCAATCAGCCGACCTTTTTCACCCAGTTGTTCTAATATCTTTTTTGAGTGACCACCGCGACCAAATGTGCCGTCTACATAAACACCATCCGCTTTAATCGCGAGCGCTTGCACAGCCTCATCAAGTAGCACCGTGACGTGAGTTTGCAAGCCTGGCGTTATTTTTTGGCTAGCGCTAGACACCCTTTTTTGTCGCTTTGCTAAATTTAAAATGCCTTGTAAGGGCGCTGATTTGCCAAACCCTCATGCAAAAAATTCTTTTTAAACCATTTTCTAAAAACAATTGTGCTGTGCTAGGCGCGCTCATCACGCCTGAAATCACAGCGAGAAGCCCTCAAGCTCTGAAGGCATCGTAAAATGATCGTCCTGCATCACTTGTGCAAGCTGCGCGCGCCAGGCTTCTATATTCCACAGCTCAAAATGACTACCCTGACCAACCAGCATGACCTCTTTATCTAAGCCCGCAAAATCACGCAATGAAGGTGATACCAGCATGCGACCAGCGCTATCGAGCGCCACATCCTCTGCATAACCCACTAGCAATCGCTGCAAAGCACTCGATTGTTTGTCAAAAGATGAAAGCGCCATCATCTTGGCCTGAATGGGTTCCCAAGCAGGCTGCGGATAAAGCAATAGGCAACGATGCGGGTGCGCGGTCAACACCAAGTCGCCAGCACACTGAAGCTGCAAAGACTCCCTGTGCTTGGTTGGCACAGCCAATCTGCCTTTAGCATCTAAATTCAATGATGTTGCACCGCGAAACATTTTTTAAATAATCAACCTAAATTGTTGTCAATCAATAAGATAAAGAAGTGAGGAAGTTCTAACCGCCCTTAGTTTCAGTTAGATCAGAATTTTTAGGTAAAATATCCACAAAAACCCACTTTTCCCCACTAAATTGAACTATAGATAAAAAAATTGGGCAACGCAAGCCCTTTTTACTATTTTCTCTTTATATCTCAATGACTTAGCGCATTTACGTCATAAAAATAATATCCTTATAAATTAAGTACATACGAAATTAAGTGAATGTACATTATTAAAATAATGACAAAAGCAATTGAATTTTATTTGCTGTGTTTGAGTGGGCTGTTTTAGGCGCCGTGTTGCGACGAGGCTTGCGCTTGTAAAGTGACTTGCTTTTGAAGGGAGGTTGAAAAAATTGCTGAATTACAGAGCGCTCTTTAATGCACATTAGAATGTGCTCATCAATATATGATTTTAAGTGGCAATTGAATAAAAAGAGGTTGGCTTGATTAAGGGGTGATTGGGCGGAAAATGCTGGCTTGATTAAACGGACTGTAAGTAAATGAACTGTAAGTAAATGAGGCTTAGATAGAAATAAGTTTAAATTGAAGGGGGGGGTGAATTTGAATAAAAAATTGAAGCTGGCCGATAAGCCGGGTTCTGTTTACGTTTTGCAACGCACGACAGTCATTCATCTAGGCGTACAATTACTTGCACGCTCAAGCAACCTACCCGCTGGCAGCGCGAGCCACGCCTTATTAACCGAAATTAAAACGCCAGCCTATTTGGTCTTGCTGCGAATGGAGGTTACCGCGTTTCACCCGTTTCGACGCAAGCTCGTAACTTTCGCTACTCGCAGGTCGAGCCGACTCGTCTCTGTGGCCCTATTCCGCGCCTTATACTTGGTTTTACAAGCTTTCAACGTACGGCCGTTAGCCGTCATTCCGCTCTGTGCAGCCCGGACTTTCCTCCCCCCACTTAATGTGAGCGGCGACTGTCTAGCCAGCTTCAAGCGCATTTTACCATGCTATGCACAGCAATTTTAGCTAATTGCTTGAGTGAAGCTTCCAGGCAATAGATTGCCCCGCTCTCAACGGAACCAACACATCCACTCCATCAAACGGCAAATTCTCAGGTACTTTCCAAGACTCTTTTACCAACGTGATGCGCTCTTTATTTCGTGGCAGACCATAAAAATCTGCCCCATGAAAACTTGCAAAACCTTCTAACTTATCTAAAGCACCCGCTGTTTCAAATGCCTCAGCATAAAGCTCCATCGCTGTATGCGCGGTGTACATTCCCGCACAGCCGCACGCCGCTTCTTTAGCACGCTTGGCGTGCGGAGCGCTATCTGTGCCCAAGAAAAATTTAGGGTTGCCAGAAGTTGCAGCTTTTACCAAAGCCACACGGTGCTCTTCACGCTTTAAGATTGGTAAGCAATAGTGATGCGGCTGTATGCCGCTTTTAAACATATCATTACGGTTCATCAATAAATGATGCACGGTAATGGTTGCAGCCACGTTACTTGGCGCGTTCATCACAAAATCTGCCGCATCTTTTGTGGTGATATGCTCAAACACAATTTTTAAGGCGGGGTATTTTTTCAATAGCGGAATCATATTGCGCTCTATAAATACGCGCTCTCTATCAAACACATCTACATCAGCATCGGTCACTTCAGCGTGCACCAGCAACGGCATACCTAGTCTTTCCATCGTCGCCAACGCACTTGCGCATTTATCTAAACTTGTCACACCTGAATCGCTATTGGTGGTAGCGCCTGCGGGGTAAAGCTTCACGCCGTGAATAATGCCGCTGGCTTTTGCCTTGGCGATTTCTTCGGCAGTGGTGTTGTCTGTCAGATACAAAGTCATGAGCGGCTCAAACTGCATGCCTGCTGGCAGTGCATCTACAATACGCTGCCTGTAAGCTAGGGCAAGTTCTGTGGTGGTGATTGGCGGGCGTAGATTGGGCATCACAATGGCGCGAGCAAACTGTTTGGCGGTGTCTGGCAGCACTGCTTTGAGCGCATGAGCATCACGTAAATGTAAGTGCCAGTCATCTGGACGGGTGAGCGTAAGCGATTGTATTTGAGTCATAGCTTGGTTTTGCGCCATTTAAACATGATGCTCATTAGATTACTCATGGGCTTTTTGAATTTTAAATCCGTAGTAAGTGCCAAATTCATTTTCTGATTCATGAAATACAAAAAACAGTTGGTTGGCATAGCCTGCACCGTTGAGGTGATTATGCGAGCGAAGCTTTAAATCTTTAGGCAGCATACTTTTGCCGACATATTTGCCCGTTAAATCAAATATCAATACGGCTTTTTGGTCGATATCAAGCAAGGCAAGCTCCTCATCTTTGACCCCTGTGTAGGCAATAAAATAATCGCTTACACTGTCAAATGCGGTGCCGGCTTTTGTTAAATCTAGGCTAATCTCAGTCACTTGTTCTTTGAGCTTCAAATCAACCACAAACACTTTATTACCGCGTGCTTGCTTGGCGAAGTATTGATTAGTTGTTGGGTCAAAGCTTGGCATTGTATTGGCATTACCAAAAGCGGTGTTGAAGCCAAAAACATCAGATGAGCTGTCTTTGGCTTCACCTTGTTCGGTGAGGTCAATCGCAAATATCCCTGTGTTGGGTAAAAACCCAGCTGCGCTAGAGATGTTGTAAGTAATGGTTTCTAATTTTTTAGAGTTAGGGTTATAGTAAATTGAGCGGTTGTCATAACCGGGGCGGGCTGAGCTTATATATTTTCCGGCATCATCATAGGTGTGAATGAGCGATTTAGAGACAGGCGCTTCTGTTTCGCTACCCATCGGAGCCAAGCCGCCATCGGCAATATAATAATGTTTAAAATCTTTAATATAAGCCACGGTCATGGGTCTGCTGCTTGATTTTTGAGCCAGCGGAATTTTAATGCCAATCTGCGCTTCGGAAAGCACTTCAGCATTTGCCACAGGTAAAATTGTAGCTAAAACAATAGAAATTAACATTGTTGAAATACGCATGATGACTCTTTCTTGTGTAGTGATTTTTGAGTTAAGGCGCTTGAGTGAGCCTACGATAAACACTTTGAAATTTTGTATGTTATTTTTTTATGGGGTAGGTCCAGTTTTTATTCCACGCGCCTAACACAAGATTAGGATAGGCGGGTCTGCCTAAGCTGCCATTGTAGCGACCCAGGGCGCGATATAAATCACCCCGTTCTATATCAATATAATGTCTTAAAATAGTGCAACCATAGCGCAAATTGGTACGCAAAAGAAATAAATTATGGTCATTTGCCCCAATACTTTTTACCCAAAAAGGCATCACTTGCATAAAACCGCGCGCGCCAACTGAAGACAAGGCATATTTTTTAAAGCCACTTTCAACCTGAATTAAGCCCAATACCATTTGAGTATCTAGTCCAGCCCGCGTGGCTTCATAATAAACCGTGCGCAAAAAATCTTCGCGGTAGCGCGTGTCTACAAGACGTTTTTCCAAGCGCTTAGACATATCATTGAGCCAAGCATTGCCTTCTGCAGTTGCAAAAAAAGCGGCTGTAGGCGACGCCTGATCGCTAATGCTACGTTGCATTAGCGCTTGTACGCTATGAGAGAGTGGCTCTTCAATTTGAGCGCCAGCATACGCGTTTATTGAGAGTAAAGCGCTTATCAAGAAGTATATAAAAAATAGATTTTTTTTAAATATCACTTCCAACATGATGGCACCCGCATTTGCTTGAGCGTTGATTATTGAGTCACTTTTTTTATAAAATCAAGCACTTCTGTCAATAAAACCGACTGTGCGGATACATCAGTTCTGCCTTTGTATTCAATGACGCCTTCAGCCAAGCCACGCTCGCCGATGACTAATCGATGAGGAATTCCGATTAAATCAGCCTCTGCAAACATCACCCCTGGCCGCTCCCCTCTGTCATCTAATAGCACTTCTAGCCCAAGTGCAGTCAGGCTGGCGTAGAGCTCTTCTGCTGCAGCTGAGACTGCCTCTGATTTGTCGTAAGCAATCGGACAAATAGCCACTGTAAATGGCGCCATATTTTTTGAAAAAATAATTCCCCGCTCATCGTTGCCTTGCTCAATTGCCGCGCCGACAATACGTGAAACGCCAATGCCATAGCAACCCATTTCCATGGCTTGTGTTTGTCCATTTTCATCTAAATAACGGGCATTCATGGTTTCTGAGTATTTAGTGCGCAACTGAAAAATATGCCCAACTTCAATACCACGACAAAGCGACAAGGTGCCTTTTCCATCTGGGCTAGTGTCACCTTCAACGACATTGCGAATATCTGCAACTAAACTCGGCTCTGGTAAATCTCTTGAAAAATTAACGCCCGCTAAGTGAAATTTAGGCTTGTTAGCCCCGCAAACAAAGTTGCTCATCATTGCAACGGTTTTGTCAGCAATAATGGTGACGTTTTTTCCTACGCCAACAGGCCCAATAAAGCCAGGGGGACAGTTTAAATGAGCCCGTATTTCTTCTTCTGTTGCAAATCTAAAGTCTGATAAACCAGCCAATTTAGCCATTTTAATTTCATTTAAACTATGATCTCCACGCAATAGCGCCAAGTAAAATTGACCGTTCTGGCTACCATCTTGAGCGACGAGCGCAATCGCTTTGATTGTACGCTCAATGCCAATATCAAGTAGCTTTGCTACATCCGCACAGGTGACTTGTTTGGGGGTGTCTACCTCGCGCATTATTTCACTGGCCGCCCCTCTTAAAGTCTCTGCTGGCATGGCTTCTGCCAGCTCTACGTTGGCCGCATAATCAGAGGTGTTACAGTAAGCTAAATCATCTTCACCTGAGTCAGCTAATACATGAAATTCGTGCGAGCCTTCTCCGCCGATAGCGCCTGTATCCGCTTTCACAACGCGAAATTTAAGCCCTAAGCGCGTAAATACACGGGTATAGGCTTGATACATGGCGTGGTAAGTGGATTCTAAAGACTCAAAATTGGTATGAAAAGAGTAAGCATCTTTCATTGTAAATTCGCGCGCGCGCATCACACCAAAGCGCGGACGGATTTCATCACGAAATTTGGTTTGGATTTGATAAAAATTGAGCGGTAATTGTTTGTAACTACGAATTTCAGAGCGAGCGATATCTGTAATGACTTCTTCATGCGTGGGTCCAAAGCAAAATTCGCGTGAGTGCCTATCTTTGATTTTGAGCATTTGCGGCCCAAACAATGCCCATCGAGAGGTTTCATCCCACAACTCACGCGGCTGAACGGCGGGCATCAACAACTCCAAAGCGCCCGCTTTGTTCATTTCGTCGCGCACAATCGCCTCAACCTTGCGAAGCACACGCAAACCCAAAGGCATCCAAGTGTACAAGCCAGAACCTAAGCGCTTAATGAGCCCTGCGCGTACCATTAAAATATGGCTTTGCAGTTCAGCATCGTTGGGAGCTTCTTTTTGAGTGTTAAAGAAGAATTGTGATGAGCGCATAGTAAATTCAAATCTGTACAAAAATAAAAGAAAGAATTTTACATAGCATCAGACATTTAGTCAGCCTATGTTCTGCGCTTTAGCGATAAATTTTGTTTAATACGTCTTGCTTTTATGCAACATCAATGGCGAACGATAGGGCTGTCAGCTGGGATGTAGCCTGATTTCCACAGCTTTAAAGGTATAATCACGGCAGGAATGCCATTATCATAAAACCAGCTATCAACAGCAAATTGCTCTTTAGAGGCTTTTTCATGAATAACAGCAGTGCTATGGGGCCAGCCGCTGAAAAAGAATTTTCTTGTGCGTATATCTTCACTTTCATGCAGCGTAATCAAGCCATAATGTAACATTAAATGAATGTAAGTCGTGGTGTTAATGGCTTCGTCATTGCAATCCATCTGCCCAGTGTAGTCTGAATTGTTAAAGGTGCCAGCACGGTCAGCATAAGCGCCTGTTTTTACACCTAGAATAGTTTCTAAAAGTCCTATTGCTTCAGCAATTTTTTTACGCTCAAACGCTGCCTCTGATAGGTTGCTATCTTTTGATTTTGCAAATAAATTAAGCACTTCTGACCATTCGTCATGCGTTATTGATACTTGATTGACGATAGCACAACCCCCACCAGAGCAAATACTTAATTTTTCGGTTGTAGGCACTTCAAAATATATTTTAGAAATATCAGAAAAATCAGCTTTTGCATCAAAAGTTGTAAGCAAAAAGCCTAAGCTTAAAATACGTAATAAAGTGCAGAGCTTATAAAATAATGAAGACATTTTTTCAATTTTCAATTTTCAATTTTCAATTTGTGCATATGGCGCATGGCTAGGCACAAGTCATTCCAGGCGTTTGCTTTGGCTGCTAAGTTGAGTAGTAAATGAGCGGTGTCATAGGTTGTGATTAAGGTCACATTTTCAAACGTGTGATGCTTTTGACGTAAGTTTTCGAGGGTTTCTTGGCTTTGCAATAAAGTTTGTGCGATAGCCTCGCCCATAGAAACGAGCATTTTTGGCTTTGTTGAGCGCACAATCTCCGCTATATTTTCAGTCAGCGTGGCGGGTTTAACTTTAAGCTGCATTGCTTTAAATATATTGGCTAATAAAACTTGCTCTTCATGACTTAAATCAACTTCATTGAGCACAAAAAGCCATTCTGCATTTTCACACGTTAAATATCTAAAATTTGTTGTAGCAAGCACTTCTTTGGCGCTGCTGCTTGGCAGGGGGACTTGAGTATTTTGGGGTGCAGTGTTTTTTAATAAGGCTTTGGCTAAGCTTGCTGCCGCTGATTGAGGTGTTGCACTATTTTTTAGCGCAGTACTTTTTTGCTCAATTGATGTGCGAAGTTGCCAGGCTGGCAATAATTCAAGCGCACGCAAAATCTCATCACGCCCCATTATATTGCCAAGCCCATTAAGACGGCATCTTCTCTGCCTTGTGCTGTGGGGTAATAAGCCCGGCGAACCGACATTTCATTAAAACCCATACTTTCATACAAGGCGATTGCAGCGGTGTTGCTCACGCGCACCTCTAAAAACATGGTGCTGGCTTGATTGGCTTGAGCGATGACAATCATTTTTTTTAATAGCCACCGCCCCAATCCTTTTTTTTGATAAAGTTTGGCTATGCTTAAATTGAGCAAATGCGCTTCATCCATCACCATCATCATCAAAGAGTATCCAATAATTTGTGCGTTCAATACGAGCACCTGCGCACTATAACCTGATTTGAGCGAGTCGCTAAAATTGCCCCGTGTCCACGGGTGAGAATAAATTTGCGGTTCAATGTGCATAATCTCATTTAAATCATCCATGCGCATTGGGCGTAATTGGCATTGATTTTCTAAAACCGTACTCATAAGCGTTGCCCTTGCTCGCGCTCAGCAGTTTTAAGTGCAACACGGTTGCGAATGTAAATGGGCACTGCCTCACTTGCAGGCTTGGCTTCGCCTTTCAAAAAAACGGATGTTGCAAGTTTAAGTATGGCGCTGGCCGTTGGGAGCAACTCAGGCTTAATCGCTTGTAATTTCCCACTGTAAGCTGTGCTTAATTCCTTGGTATAAGTGTGCCAGCCACTGCCGACCCCCATCCAGTTAACCCCCTCAACCAAAGGCACCTCTTCTGGCTTGTAGAGTCCTGCTTCAAGCGCACACTGCCATTCGCCCGATACTTTTTGATAAGCCGCGTGGTAAACCTCGCCCATACGGGCATCTAAACAGGCAATCACTTGATGATGACCTGCATTTTCGGCCAAAGCCAGCAATGTGCAGACTGGCGCAACAGGTAAATTTTCGCCAAACCCCAAGCCTTGCGCTACGGCGGCAGCAATGCGAACGCCAGTAAATGAGCCTGGTCCTGCGCCAAATGCAATACCATTTAAATCGCTTAATTGTAGATGCGCTTTTTCTAACAAAGCGTGTATTGTGGGCAAAATAAGTTGCGAATGCGCTTGCCCTGCAAGGCAATCATCGCTCAACGTTTGCCCGTCTTTAAGTAAGGCTATCGAAAGATATTCGGTGGATGTATCAAAAGCTAATAAATTCACAGGTTTATTTCACACTAAAATTCACGGTTGATGTCATGGGTTATTTAAATGAAGCGCTATTTTGCCACGCATCGGTTTAAATTTCTGCATTTAATCTATCACTCGATGGTGTGATTAAATTGAAATCAAGGCAAAGACTTTGTTAAAATGATGCTTTATTGTTAACTTAAAGAGACTCATGATGACCAAAATTTTGTTTAAAGCAGGTGAAGCAACCGTTTATTCTGAAGGAAAAGATGTCACCGCTGCAATGCCGGAAATTTTAATTGGCAGTGTAGATGGTCCGGTTGGACAGTCATTTGCTAACATGATGGCGCAAACAAAAGGTCATACTGCCATGTTTGCTGTGCGTGACATCAACCAATTAGTGCGCCCGGCGTGCATGATGGTGCCAAAAGTTACCTTAAAAGGCAGTACAGATGTGAGTTTGTTTGGCGGGGTGGTGCAAGCGGCTGTTGCTGATGGTATTTTAGATGCAGTCATTGAGGGCATCATTCCTAAAGATAAGGTGAATGAGCTGTGCATTATTGCTTTGTTATGGATTGACCCGGGCTGCATCGCCCTAGAAAAAGCGGGCACTTTAGATAAAGCGGATATGTACAAAAACAATTACGAAGCCATTAAAATTGCGCTTAAACGTGCATTAAATGATGAGCCAACAATCGATGAGCTCATTGCTAATCGTAAAAAAATCAAACATTGTATGTGGGAAGAAAGCTGGGGCGAGATTTAATATCCCCTAATTTTTGTGTAAGTAGCGTTCATTGCAGCTGATGCAGTTTATCCTCAAGCTCAATAGTTAAGGCTATTAAAGTAATTTAATAATCGCGTGGCGGTGTGGCAACTCTGATAAAAAAGCAGTTGCCAATTACTCGTTTATTTTTTCAAATACAGCTGCAAAAAACCCATCGGTATGATGCAAGTGCGGCAATAGTTTTAAATAGTCGCCAGTATCTAAATTGATTTGTTGTTGCTTTAAAATTTCAGCGGCATTAAGAAGTTTAAATGCTGGATTTGCTACTAAAAACGCTTCTGCAATCTCTTCATTTTCTTCGCGCAATAAGCTGCAGGTTGAGTAAATTAAACGTCCGCCTACCTTAGTGAGTTTTGCGGCGCGCGCTAAAATGGCTGTCTGCTTAAGGTTAAGCTCTGCCAAATCTTGCGGCGTTTGGCGCCATTTTAAATCTGGATTGCGACGTAATGTGCCCAGGCCCGTGCAAGGAGCATCGACCAATACGCGGTCAAATTTGCCATTTAAGCGCTTGAGTTTAGGGTCTGTTTCACTGCTAATGCTTTGTGCATTTAAATTACTCAAGCCCGAGCGCTTTAAGCGTTGCCCCAAGTTGTGCAAACGTTTTTCTGATACATCAAAAGCGTAAATGCGACCCGTATTGCGCATTAAGGCGCCAATGGCTAAAGTTTTGCCGCCAGCGCCGGCACAAAAATCTGCCACCATCATGCCGCGTTTAGCGGCTACTAAATGTGCTAAAAGTTGACTGCCTTCATCTTGTACTTCAATTTTTCCTTCGGTAAATAAAATATGGCGACCAATGTTCATGCGGTTAGGCATACGAATGCCAATGGGGGAATAAGGTGTTGTTGTGATGTTGGTTTCACCGGATGTATTTTCTGCAATAAATTTAGCCATGACATCATCGCGTGTGCCTTTAATCGTATTAACGCGTAAATCTAAAGTGGCTTGCTCGTGCATACTGCGTGCAATCGTGAGCGCTTCTGCCTCGCCATATTGGGCGACGAGTTTTCCCCAAAGCCAATCGCGCACATCGGCTTGTGTTGCTAATGGCAAATTGTCTGTAGATTTGGCTTTAATGATATGCGCCCACTCTTTTTGTTGCTCATTGAGCATGGGCTCGAGCTCGCGAATACTCATGCCTTGCACGCGGAGCAGCCAAGCAAGAATAAGCTTGCGAGCATCATCTGGGTCGCCCTCTTCATTGGCGGTGAGGGTGCTTAAAAAGCGCAATCTGCGTAAAACGCCATAAACACTTTCTGCAACAAAGGCGCGCTCTTTGGTGCCTAGGTCACGATTATTACGAAAAAATTCACTTAGCTTAGCATCGGCTGGGCTGCTAAACTCAAGTAAATTAGATAGCATTACAGCGGCTTGCCGTATTAAATTTGGCGTCATGTAGGGCTCGTTAATGTCAATATAAGCTTGATTGCTTTTTTAAGGTGAGGGCGATGGTGCTGATTGGGTGATGAGTTTTTTAATCACTAGCTCATAAACTTTACCATGCTTATCCGTTTCGCGTATTTTAACAGGTAGATACTGATAATCTAAAGCTAGCCACAACTCTGTTTTCTTTTCACCTTCTTCAGAAATTCTTTCTAAATGATAGGTATTTAGATTTTTTATTGCGGTTGAAATCGACGTTTCACCAACAAAAATATAATCATACATACCTAATTTTTTACCATTCGTAATGCTCAACTGCATAGTGTGCAGAGGCGGCGCAAACATAAATTGATACATAAAGCTTAATAAATCCTGCGTGCCAGTTTGTAAGTCTAGGGTTTCTTCACCACTTGCAGTTTGCAGGCTTAATTTTTTGTTATTCCAGTCAAAATAAGCGCGATATGTTTTATCTTTTTTATTACCAAATTGATATAAATAATGGCTGGGCTGTAAGCCTGCATCAGTTAAATGCCCCTCGCTTGTTTGCAGTAAATCGGGCAGAATTAAAGAAATCAGGCCGTTGGCTTGCATTAAGCTTTTGAGCTGATATTGCTGCCCATCGGGCGTGCGTTGATAGACTATTCTTGCGCTTCCGGCTGGAGCGCGTTTGGACTGGCTTTCTAGTTCAGTATAAACATCAAACTCAGATTCAATATAGGTGTAAGGTGCCAGTTTGGCTTCTGCAGACAGCTCCTCTGCCAGGGTCGCAGCTTTATCTTGCGGGCTTGATAAAGGCTCATATGCTTTTTCTATATTGTCTGACGTGCTTTGTGAGGGCTCGTGCGGCGCCGTTTGAGCTGGGTGAGTACTCGCTACTTCATCTGTGGCGAGCTTTTCTTTTTGTGGTGTTTGATGATCTGACTTGATAGCTGGTTGCTCTAATGGCGTTTGTTTTTGTGCGATATTTGGCATGGGCTTTGCCAATAACTGCGCTTCAATTAAATGTGGTTGCGGCTTAAAGGCCAAAAAGTCAAATTGCCCAATTAAAAATAAATGCAACACTGAAGAAAATGTCAGTGCAAGCAAAAGCCTTCTGGTGCGGGTGTTTTGCCACAGTGATTTTATTTTAGTTAAATAGCGACTATGTAGCATTGTGCCAAGTGAGGGCGCGCGTAAAGGTTTAATTTTCTAAAATTTTTATTTTGAATTATTTTTTTAAATCACCACCGTCGGCGCTTCGCCAGTTTTTTGAGATCGAATATGGCCAATCTCAAATACCGTTTCACCCATATCTTGTAGTAATTTTTGTGCTTGAGCGGCGTGCTGTTGAGCAACAATCACTGCCATGCCAATGCCGCAGTTAAATGTTTTATACATTTCCGAGTCTGTCACATTACCTTGTGCTTGTAGCCATTTAAATAATGGCGGCATCACCCAGCTATGTTTTTTAATTTCGGCAGTGAGCCCTTGGGGTAATACGCGCGGAATGTTTTCAGTGATACCGCCGCCGGTAATATGCGCCATACCTTTTACTGGAAGCGTGGCGATTAAATTCAATAAAGGTTTGACGTAAATGCGCGTGGGGGCCATCACCACATCTTTGAATTTTTTGCCCTCAAAATCAGACTCAAGGTCTATTCCTGATTGATCAATCAGCTTGCGAATGAACGAATAGCCATTTGAATGTGCGCCGCTTGATGCTAAGCCCAGCACCACGTCACCTTCGGCAATCGTTGTGCCATTGATAATGTTTTCTTTGTCAACGCAGCCAACAGCAAAGCCTGCTAAATCATATTCACCTGCCGGATACATACCCGGCATTTCCGCGGTTTCACCACCCACTAAAGCGCAACCTGATTGCTCGCAGCCTTCGGCAATGCCTTTGATCACCTGCGCTGCCGTGCCTACTTCTAGCTTGCCGCAAGCAAAATAATCTAAGAAAAATAAGGGCTCTGCGCCTTGCACGAGAATATCGTTGACGCTCATGGCGACAAGATCAATACCTACGGTATCGTGCTTATTGAGCTCAAACGCCAATTTCAGCTTAGTGCCAACGCCATCTGTCCCTGATACTAATACTGGATTTTTAAATTTACTTGGCATTTCAAATAACGAGCCAAATCCGCCAATGCCGGCCAATACCTCAGGGCGCATGGTGCGTTTAGCAAAAGGCTTGATTTGCTCAACCAGTGCGTCACCTGCTTCGATATCCACGCCCGCGTCGCGGTAGCTCATTGATGTTGTGTTTGAATGGTTGCTAGTCAAAACGGCGCTCGCTTAGTAAAAAATATTGAATTAAATGAATGTTTTTGAATGCTTTTAAGTGGGCATTCAATATATTTAAGTATAATTTTAACCTATATGATGACTGAACCCAAAAAAGCCACGACAAAAAATCTAATAATGGATAATCGCTGGCTCATTATGGTGGCAATTTTTGTTGCCATTATTTATTTATTGCTGCCTGTGCTGACGCCATTTTTAATCGCCGCTATTTTGGCTTATATTTGTGACCCGCTGGTAGATAGATTATGCCTGGTAGGCATGGGCAAGTATCGTCTAGGGCGCACGCTCGCGACTTTATTGGTGATGATCGGTATTTTGGGCATTATCACCTTATTGCTCTTTATTTTAATTCCCTTGCTACAAAAAGAGTCTTCGCTCATTGCCGAGCGCTTACCAAGCTTGATGAGCCATATTCGCGCGAACATTGATCCGTGGCTACAAAGCAAGTTTGGCATTAGCTTAAACATTGACGGCGCTCAAATAAAAGACATCATCACTAAAAATTGGAAAACAGCAGGTGGCTTATTGGGCGATGTGTTGATTGTGGCGAGCAATAATGGTGTGGCGCTTATCGCTATGGTGGCTAATATATTATTGTTGCCAGTGGTTTTATTTTATTTATTGCGCGATTGGGATGGCTTTGTTGAGAGTGTTCATCAGCTTATTCCGCGTGATTGGCAGAACAAAGCTGCTGTAGTCGCGCGTGAAATTGACCAAGTGCTGTCAGAATTTTTGCGCGGTCAACTTTCGGTGATGCTTGTCATGAGCGTTTTTTACGCCATAGGCTTATGGCTTGCTGGCTTAAATATGGCCTTGCCCATTGGCTTAATCGCAGGGTTGCTTGGTTTTGTGCCTTATTTGGGCATTGCCACGGGCGTCTGCCTTGCGCTGATTATTGCTGCGCTTGAATTCACGGGTTTTGCCCAAGTATTTTCTATTCTGCTGGTATTTGGCTTAGGACAACTATTAGAAGGCATGATACTCACACCAACATTAGTTGGCGACCGCATTGGCCTACACCCAGTAGTCGTTATTTTTGCACTGCTCGCAGGCGGCCAATTGTTTGGATTTACTGGGGTTCTGCTCGCATTGCCGGTGAGCGCGGCTATTGCAGTTGCTCTTCGTCATACCAAAGACAACTATCTTCATAGCGATGCTTATCTAAACTAAACATAGTCTAACTAAACATATAAGGCGCACGCCATTTGTACATGAAGCAACTTTTACTCGACATAAAACCAGCCGCTTCGCCAACGCTTATTAACTTTATTGCCGGACGCAATGCCGAAGCTTTAGCAAGCTTACACGCTCTCTCTAATGACGCCGCTCAATCAAGATTTATCTATTTGTGGGGTGAAAAAGGGAGCGGCAAAAGCCATTTGCTCATCGCTTGTAAATCTTTAGGCATAAGCATTGTAGACGATGTGCATTTGCTCGGTCACGATGCTCAAATTGACTTGTTTAATACGTATAATCAAATGAAAGAGACTGGGGGGAGCCTGGTTGTTGCCGGGCTTCATCTGCCCGCACAAATGGGCTTACGTGATGACTTGGCAACAAGACTGCTGTGGGGCTTGGCTTATCAGCTCTACCCGCTTAATGATGCAGAAAAAGCCCTCGCACTTAAACATCATGCTACTGAACGCGGTATGCACTTGCCGACTGAAGTCATTGACTACTGTTTGCGCTATTTGCGGCGTGATTTACGCACACTCATGGCGATGTTAGACAGCTTGGATGAATGGTCACTGACTACCAAGAAGCCTATTACAGTGACCATGTTGCGGCAGCTGCTACAAACTTCACTCGATGTATAAAATGAGCATCATAAAATGTTACGTCTGACCGAAATTAAATTAGCGCTTAACCATGAGCCGCATGAGATTGCCGACGCAATCATAAAAAAACTGGCTATCAATAAAGCTGACTTAATTGAATATAAAATTTTTAAGCGTGGTGTCGATGCGCGTAAGGCCAATATCATTTTATTGGTTTATTCGCTTGATGTCAGCATCAAGGGCGAAGCCAAGGTGTTGGCAAGATTAAGTCAAGACCCTCATGTAAAAATCGCGCCTGATACCTCGTATAAATTTGTTGCCCAAGCGCCCGTAGCTCTTAAACAAAGGCCTGTGATTGTGGGCTTAGGTCCTGCTGGGCTTTTTGCGGCACTTATTTTGGCGCAATCTGGCTTTCAGCCTATCGTGCTTGAGCGCGGCAAGGCCGTGCGCGAGCGTACCAAAGATACTTGGGACTTATGGCGTAAATCTAAACTTAATCCAGAGTCAAACGTTCAGTTTGGTGAAGGTGGCGCGGGTACTTTTTCAGATGGCAAGCTTTATAGCCAAATTAAAGACCCACATCACTATGGGCGCAAGGTGTTAAATGAGCTTGTGCAAGCGGGCGCGCCTGAAGAGATTTTATATGTGAGTCATCCGCATATTGGCACGTTTAGGCTTGTGGGCGTAGTAGAAGAAATGCGCAATAAAATCATTGCATTAGGTGGCGAGGTGCGCTTTCAAAGTAAAGTTGATGATATTGAAATTATCGATAATGAAGTGAAGGCGGTTTTACTTGCAAGTGGTGAGCGCATTGCGACACATCATCTGATATTGGCTGTAGGTCATAGCGCGCGTGATACCTTTGAAATGCTTTACAAGCGTGGTATTGATATTGAAGCCAAACCTTTTTCGGTAGGCTTTCGAATTGAGCACCCGCAATCGTTGATTGATGTGGCACGCCACGGTCCCAATGCACAGCACCCCATTTTGGGGGCGGCAGACTACAAATTAGTACATCATGCCAGCAATGGAAGAAGTGTGTATAGTTTTTGTATGTGTCCGGGGGGTACAGTGGTGGCAGCCGCATCTGAAACAGGTTGCGTTGTCACAAACGGCATGAGCCAATACTCACGTAATGAGCGTAATGCCAATGCGGGTATTGTGGTGGGCATTACCCCTGAGGTTGATTACCCGGGGCATCCCCTTGCAGGCATTGCATTTCAGCGCAAATGGGAGAGTCAAGCCTATTTGTTGGGGGGTGGCACTTACCAAGCGCCAGCACAATTGGTCGGCGATTTTTTAGCCAATCAGCCTTCTAGTCAGTTTGGCGCAGTGATGCCTTCTTACGCGCCGGGCGTGCACCTTACCAATTTAGATACTGCGCTACCAGATTTTGTCATTAGCGCAATACGTGAAGCCATTCCGCAATTTGCCAAACAGATTAAAGGCTTTGATATGGACGATGCTGTGCTCACAGGGGTTGAAACACGCACTTCTTCACCCATACGAATTAAGCGTGACGATCACCATTTGCAAAGCATGAACACCAAAGGTTTGTATCCAGCAGGGGAAGGTGCTGGTTATGCAGGGGGCATTTTGTCGGCGGCGGTTGATGGCATTAGAGTTGCAGAAGCAGTGGCAAAAAGTATTATCAGCTTAGAAGCTCAAGCAAAAAACGCATTAAGCTTTGCTTAATTCTTGCTATATTGCTGTAAAACACGTGATAATTTAACTTAAATTTTCTAAACACCAATCTAAAAATGATACGAAAAGGCATTCATCATGAAATCTAGCACCGTTAAGTCCAAAGCGATAGAAATGAGCGTAAAAAACGAGAGCGCAGTGAAAGAGGCGAGTGACTGCGTGATTGTGGGCGTGTATGAAGGTCATCAATTATCTGCCGCCGCACAGGCAATAGACAAGGCTTCGGCAGCTTATATTTCGACTATTTTAAAGTCTGGTGATATTGATGCCAAAGTAGACAGCACGCTGATGTTGCAAAGCGTGCCAGGGGTGGCAAGTAAGCGGGTTCTTTTGGTGGGCTTAGGTAAAGAGGCTGATTTAACAGAAAGCCAATACGCTAAAGCGGTGCGTGCCTCTATTAAAGCGCTCGCAAAAAGTGGTGCGAATAAAGTGGCAACGTATTTAGCAGATTTGCCAGTAAAAAAATTAAACGTTAAAAGCAGGGTGGCAATCTTAGTAGAAGCGAGCCTTGATGCAAGCTACAAGTTTGATGCGCTTAAGCATAAAAAAGAAGACTCTCAAAAAAGCGGCTTAACTCATTTATCGGTTAATTTAGAAGTTGATAATGATATCAAAGCTGCTAAATCAGGCTTGGCAGATGGCTTGGCTATTGCTTCTGGCGTTCGTTTTGCAAAAGACTTGGGCAATTTACCCCCCAACATTTGCACACCTTCATATTTGGCTGAGCAGGCGCAGCTTTTAGCTAAGCAGCTCGATTTTAAAGTTAAAATTTTAGAGCGTGATGAGCTTCATAAGCTCGGCATGGGCTCATTTCTAGGTGTGGCGCAAGGCAGTGAAGAGCCGCCAAAATTTATCGTTATGCAGCACTTGAAAGGTAAAAAAAATCAAAAACCAGTTGTATTGGTCGGCAAAGGCATTACATTTGATACAGGCGGAATTTCATTGAAGCCTGGAGGTGAAATGGATGAGATGAAATACGATATGTGTGGCGCGGCAAGCGTACTTGGCACATTTAAAACCATTGCTGAAATGGACTTGCCACTCAACGTGATTGGGCTTATTCCTAGCTGTGAAAATATGCCAGACGGACGTGCTATCAAGCCGGGCGATGTACTGACGAGTATGTCAGGACTCACCATTGAAGTGTTAAATACCGATGCAGAAGGGCGGCTCATTTTGTGTGATGCGTTGACTTATGCTGAGCAGTTTGAGCCATCTGCAGTGGTTGATATTGCTACATTAACCGGTGCTTGCGTGGTTGCATTAGGCCATCATGCAACGGGTTTGTTTAGCAATAATGATGATTTGGCAAAAGAGCTATTGCTCGCGGGTGAAAAAGCGCTCGATCGCGCATGGCATATGCCCATGTGGGATGACTACAAACCGCTCTTAGATAGCAATTTTGCTGATATGGCCAACATTGGTGGCGGTCGGTCTGCCGGCAGCATTACAGCCGCATGTTTCTTATCGCGCTTTGCCGAAAAATATGACTGGGCACATTTGGATATTGCCGGTACTGCTTGGAAATCAGGCAAAGAAAAAGGCAGTACAGGTCGCCCTGTGCCTTTGCTTGCGGCGTTTTTAATGAATAGAGCACATGATGCTAAGTAATTGTTACTTTTTAAGTCATTGTTAATTTGATGACGCGGGTTGATTTTTACTTTAATGTTTTAGATAAGTTTCAGAAAGTAGCTGAGCTTTCTGAAAAAGCGCTCGCTAAAGGGCGAAAAATGACTATTTTCACTCAAAATAATGCCATGAGTCACGAGGTGCAGCAACGGCTTTGGCACTACAGTCCAACAAGTTTTTTAGCAAATACACAGGTGAATGAAGTGGATGCTTTATATTCACCTATCGTGGTGGATGCGTTTGGAGACAATTTGTTGCAAGATGATATTTTGCTTAATTTGCAGCCCATTCAGCCGCTATTTTTTGGTAGATTTAGGCGTTTAATTGAGCTGGTGGGTCATGAAGAAGCAGACAAAGCAGCCGCAAGAGTGCGCTTTAGATTTTACAAAGATCGCGGCTATAATGTTAGCTCAACAGATGCCTCTGCCGCGTAGATACTCGGTTTTTTGGTTCATACCTTAATTTAATTAGGCTTAAACACTATGCAAGAAGAAGATATTCCCGTACTCACAGAGGTGCACGTTGAAGAAAGTCATGTTGCCGCCGCAACGCTTGTGCCTGATTTAATTGTAACGCCTGCCGCAGAATTAGATGTTCCGGTAACAATCAAGTCTCAAGATGAAATCATGAGCCCCGAAAGTCAAATGGCAAAAGCTCATGAAGAGCCATCAGAGCAAGCAGGCGAAGCTAAAAAAGCAACCTTACTTGTTGTGGATGAAAGATTAAAACAATATATTGCCGATGAGCTGAGTCATTTACAGCAAACAAGCCACGCGGCATTGATGCGAGCCATACAAGTTGAAGTTGCTTTAGCCAAGCAAAGCGCTATTGAGCAAATTAAAGCTGATTTAATAGACTCGCTAAATGAAGCGCAAGGGCACACATTAAATAATTTGCAGGCGAGTTTTTCGCAGACGCTCTCTAAAATAGAACAACAATCAAGCTTAAGCGTACGTCTTGAGATTGAAAAATTACTCGATTCGGTGCGCTTGGTTTTGCCTAAATAGCGATTATACATTTCACTGCGCTTTTGATATCAATCAACAATTTAAGCCAATAATCACTGATGGGTGAGTGATAGGTACTCTTCAGCTGAAAGCAATTGATTTTGTGCGCTTGCATCATTGGGTTTATATTTAAAAATCCAAGATAAATAGGGTTGATCGTTGATGAGTTGAGGTGCGTTGATAACATCAAGATTGATTTCAACAACTTCGCCATCAAGCAAGGCGTGTAAGTCTGAGCCTGTTTTTACCGATTCCACTAAGCCGCACGGTTGCTCTGCGAAAAGCTGGGTGCCAATTTTGGGTGCCTCAACAAACACAATATCGCCCAATAGGTCTTGGGCATATTCGGTAATTCCTGCCTCCCAGACGCCGTCAGCTAGGGCTTTAGTCCATAAATGTTTGGTGCTATATAATAAATTTTTTGGCGCTTGCATTTTCAATACTCTCAATGTAATAAATAAAATCAGCTTCCGCTGATTCAGGTTTTAAACGCTTCAGTTGCCCGAATGAGTGCTGAAGTAATGCCTTTTTCCATCGCCGAATGTCCTGCATCTTCAATCATGGTAAAGCGGGCGTGCACCATGGCGCGACTTAGCTCCCAAGCGGTTATCGGCGGGCATACCATATCATATCGACCTTGTATAATATGCGTTGGAATATCTGTTAATTTAACCCTTGCTTCAGCAAGTAAATCGCGCTGCCCAACAAAGCAATCATGCTCAATATAATGTATTTGCACGCGCGCGCGGGCTAGCTCAACTTCTTTGTTGACTTCATTGTCAGAAATTGGCGCTTTAGGCAGTAAACTCATCATACTGCTTTCAAATTTATTCCAATGGATTGCCGCAGGAATGCTTACTTTAGGATCATCAGAAAAAATAAGCGTTTTAAATGCCGCAAGAGGATGCTGTCTTGTGTGAGCGGGCAGATACTCACACAAAGTCTGCCACGGCTCCGGAAAAAACATTTGTACTTGACCTAAAAACCAGTTTAACTCACGCGTTCGACTTAAGAAAATACCACGTAAAATCAGCCCCGTGACATGCTCTGGATATTGAATGGCGTAAGTTAAAGCCAGTGTGCTACCCCAAGAGCCGCCGAATACCAGCCATGTATCAATACCCAAAGCTTGGCGAATCGCCTCAATGTCGGAAATAAGGTCATTGGTTGTGTTTTGCCTGATTTCGCCTTGGGGCTTGCTGCGACCACAACCGCGTTGGTCAATAAGAATAATGCGGTAATAGTTGGGGTCAAAAAAGCGGCGCTGCGTTGGGTTGCATCCGCTGCCCGGACCGCCATGCAGAAAAACAACCGGCTTGCCGCGAGGGTTGCCACAAGTTTCGTAATAAACCTCGTGAATATCACCCGCTTTTAATGAAAAGCTTTCATGATCAAGCAGTGGCGGATACAAGCTGTAAATTTCATTTAACATGAATGGGCGTTTCTTTTTGGCTGAAAAATAACTGACTTAAACTAAAAAGGGGTGAATACTTTAGGTGTATTTGCTTATTGATTTTAAGCTTAATGTTTAATCACTGCTTGCTTGCAAGTGCCTATCAATATGATAATAGTATATTCTAAAACACACGTAAATTATATGCGCACTCTCATTTGTGGCTCTCTCGCGTTTGACACCATTATGGTGTTTCAAGATCAATTTAAAAATCACATTTTGCCCGATAAAATCAATGCGCTCAGCGTTGCGTTTTATGTGCCAGAAATGCGCCGTGAGTTTGGAGGCACCGCAGGCAACATTGCCTACAATATGCAGTTGCTCGAAGGAGATCCATTGATTATGGCCACTGTGGGTGAAGATTTTGCGAGCTATTTACATTGGCTGCAACAAAATAAAATCGACACCAAACATATTAAAACCATTGCGGGCAGCTTTACTGCGCAAGCTTTCATCACAACCGATATTGACAGCAATCAGATTACCGCTTTTCATCCCGGCGCTATGGTGGAATCGCAGCAAAACAAGGTGAGCGATGCACAAGATGTCGGTTTGGCAATTATTGCGCCAGATGGTCGTCAGGGTATGTTTGAGCACGCACAACAATGCTCAGCAGCAGGTATCCCGTTTTTGTTTGACCCAGGTCAGGGCTTGCCCATGTTTAGCGGTGAAGAGCTGATGCAGTTTATTGAAATGGCAGATTATTTGGCTGTCAATGAGTATGAATCGCAAATGATTCAAGATAAAACGGGCTTAAATTTAGAGCAACTTGCTAAAAAAGTCAGCGCCTTAATTGTGACGCTTGGCGGTGCCGGCTCGCACATTTATGCCGATGGTCAACGTTATGATATTGCTTGCGTTAAAGCTTCTAAAGTTGTTGACTCAACTGGCTGCGGTGACGCATATCGCGCAGGTTTACTTTACGGTATTGCAAAAAAATGGGATTGGCCAACTTGCGGCAGGCTAGCTTCAACGATGGGAGCCATTAAAATTGAAAGCCGGGGCGGCCAAAATCACACACCAACGCGTGCCGAAATTGAAGCGATTTATACGCAAGCACTGGTGGATGAAACGGCATTAAATGCGACGACTCATTCAGGCTAAATAGCGTATTTAACGTGCACCGCGTCAAGAAATGATTTGATAAAATCTATAAATAGGAGATTTAAACATGAAAGCAGCACGATTATTTGCAGTGAGTTTGTTGAGCGCTTTTCTCGTGGCTTGTGCCAGCTCAAATTCTGGCAGCGTTTATAGCCGCGATGATGCGCGTAGAGTGCAAACCGTTAAAACTGGCATTGTAGAAAATGTGCGTGCAGTTAAATTAGAAGGAACAAAATCTCCAATAGGCACCGTGGCGGGTGGCGCAATTGGTGGTGTTGCAGGTGGCTCAATTGGCAATGGTAAAGGCAGTACGATTGGGGCAGTTGTGGGTGCTGTTGTTGGAGGCATTGCTGGCGCTGCTATTGAAGAAGGCGTGACGCGTAAAGACGCATTGGAGATTACCGTTAAGCTTGATAGTGGTGCGCTTATTGCCATTGTGCAAGAAGCCGATGAGCAATTTAAAGTTGGAGATAAAGTGCGTTTGATTGAAAATTCTAGCATTTCCCGTGTGGCACATTAACTTTGCTTAACTCTATTCATTATGCTTAAACTAGCTTAGTCGAGCGTGTTACATTGCGTTAGTGCTTGCTATCAGCTAAAATCTAAGTCTGCTCTGAACGTTGATTTTTAGGAACGTTGATTTTAGAACATTATTTTACGTTATATTTTTAGGCGGTTAGCTCAGTTGGTTAGAGCGCTTGGTCGACATCCAAGAGGTCAGCAGTTCGAGTCTGCTACTGCCTACCAAACAAGTTAAATGAATAAAGCTTAGCAGCTGATTGTTTTTATTTGTTGCTAGCTTTCAATCGTGGACATCTTACGATTACGCACCACCCACCAGGCCTTTGTGCGCAAGCTGCCTGAGCGCATACGGCGCGCGGGTCCAGCTCGATTGCACGTTTGCGCGGCTTTGCGAGAGCTTGACCGCGCCACTCCAGCGTTGCAGTTTGTTTTGCAAAATCAGACATCACACGCATATAGAGCGGATGTTATTGAATGCTTGATGACACTACATTAACAATCCGCACTCATGCGACTTTATTTATTTTACTTTTCTAGTATAAAGCTGCGCATTGTCGATTAAAGACAGAGGATTTTATGTCTTGTGCTGGCTTTTTCTATTCCTACCGTTGCATATGGCTTTTAAGCTTTGACGTGAGCAAGGGCTTGGTAATCCCCCCATAAAAAGATTGCACTTATAAGTAGAATTTTCTTATGATGATTTAAGGAGATTTTACATGAAGATATCAAGATTTACCGACAGCCAGATTATGCAGATTTTGAAGCAAGGCGAATCTGGTATAGCAGC
>JAVKLV010000049.1:0-5093 GCA_031538905.1 Methylotenera sp.
ACGGTGTTCCAAAGGCTAATTTTGAGCTGTTTTTGAAGGAGTGCGAGTGGCGTTTTAATAACCCAACACCGCAAGCACAGTTATTGCAATTAAAACAATTGGTTAAACAATATATGGGCTAGTTATCTAGGACAGCCCCATATTCTGAGTTAATTAAATTAGAAGTTGAAGAATTTGGCGTTAAGCCTACCGAAGTGAGACATTTAATCGGTAGGCTTGGAGAGTTTTATTGTGCTTTATATACTGGTGGCACGCTAGCACATACTGCCAACCAACATGGATTTGACGTAATAAGTGAGTCAGGCAGAAAGATAAGCGTAAAAACGACAGCCCAAAAAACTGGATTTGTGGCAATTTCAGCCAATACTGCACATCAGGCTGACGATCTAATGATACTCCAGTATTTAGATGGGGAGATATCAATCATATATTTCGGACCATTGGAAATCGCTACAAATAAGGCGCGTATTTACGAATCAGTTGGAAAGTATGAATTGGATATTTCAAAAGTGAGAACGTTAAAAAGCTACTAGTAAGTAAATACAGCTATTTTTTACAAATGCACAATAAAAATCAAAGCTTGTTGATTGTTCTAGCGCTGTTTTGCACCTACTTCATTTGGGGATCAACGTACCTTGCTATTCGTTTTGGTATCGAGAGCTTTCCACCGTTTTTACTGGCGGGCATGAGGTTTACAATTGCCGGGCTGATACTTTATGCTGCAATGCGCTCTTTAGGCAGCCCAAGCCCGTCAAAAAAGCAGTGGCTAAGTGCAACTATAGTCGGTATTTTGTTGCCCGCATTAGGTAACGGCACCGTCTGTTATGTTCAGCAAACAGTATCGTCAAGCGTGGCAGCGCTTTCTATTGCTACTGCACCCATTTGGATGGCGATTTTTTCTAGCATTTGGGGGCATACTATTTCAAATAGAGAGTGGCTGAGTATTACAGTCGGTTTTGTGGGTATTGTGCTGTTAAATGTAGGGGCTACTTTTCATAGCGAGCTCACAAGTGCGTTGTTATTGATTTTTGCTGCGGCTAGTTGGTCATTTGGTTCGGTATGGAGTAAACATATGGAGTTACCCCGTGGCTTAATGTCAAGTGCAGTGCAGATGCTTACTGGCGGTATTGCGCTATTATTTTTTAGTGCTTGGCAAGGTGAAGTTTGGCCGCAAAATGTCAGCCATAAATCATGGGGTACCATGTTGTTTTTAATTGTACTGGGCTCGCTGGTGGCTTACTCGGCTTTTCAGTGGTTACTTAAAAATGTTCGCCCCTTAGTGGCAAGCAGCAATACTTTTGTGAACCCTGTTGTAGCTTTTGTTGTGGGCATTTGGTTTGCCAACGAGCGTGTGACAAGTTCAGAATATATTGCCCTAGGCGTTATATTAGTGGGCGTTTTTTTGGTGCTAACAGCGGCTAATCAAGATACAGAAAAACTTAATTAACCACCAATAAGCGCCACTGTACGCCGATAATAACTGATAAAAAGCACCGCATCCTCATTATTTGCACCTACGAGGATAATGATGCAAGTAAGTAAAATTTCATCGGCGTTTATCTGCGATTTAATTGATTAAAAAACTATTAAAGACATAAAACATGAAACAAAATTTAGCGTTATTTGATTTAGATAATACCCTGCTAATGGGCGACAGCGACTATCAGTGGAGCTTATTTCTCATCAGTGAGGGCCTGCTTGACGCCAAAACTCACCAAGACAAAAATGAGCAATTTTATTTAGATTACAAAAATGGCTGCTTAGATATTACCGAATTTTTGAAATTTCAATTAAAGCCACTTTCAGAACACTCAAAGGCGTTTTTAGATGCGCTTCATATTCAATATATGGACAAAGTCATTCGCCCGATGATGTCTGATAAAGCGCAAGCTTTGGTTAATCAACATAAAGCTGCAGGTGATTTATGCGTGATTATTACGGCCACTAATCGTTTTGTAACTCAGCCGATTGCACAGGCTTACGGCATTGAGCACCTGCTCGCAAGCGACCCTGAGATGCTGGATGGGCAGTACACGGGAGGGGTTACGGGCGTGCCAACTTTTCAAGAAGGTAAGGTAATTCGTTTAAATGAATGGCTGGCCGCGCGCGGCACGAAGCTTAATGATTACCCATTAAGCTACTTTTACAGCGACTCTCACAATGATTTACCGCTCATGAAATTAGTCACTCATCCCATTGCTGTAGATGCCGATGCCACGCTCACTCATTACGCAAAAGCGCAAGGGTGGCAGCTCATGAGTTTGCGCTAAAGGCGCTTTACATAACAGGTGGGCGATGCAGTATAAAAGCCAGTATAAATTTTGTGCCCACATAAGCTAGAACGAGAAGAATAAATCCGCCCAATGTCCAGCGAATAGCTTTCAAGCCACGCCATCCATAACGTATACGGGCATAGAGCAGCCAGCCGTAAATCAGCCAGCTTGCAATTGAAAATACCGTTTTGTGATTAAACTGTATGGGCTTATCAAAAATTTCCTCAGAAAAAAGTATACCGCTCACAAGCGTAATGGTCAGCAAAACAAAGCCTAAACCGATTATTTTGAATAGCAGGCTTTCCATTACCATCAACGGTGGCAAACTTGGCAATTTAATCAAGCTAGGCTTGTTATGCAAAGTACGCTCTGCAACCAACATGAGCAAGGCGTGCAAAGCTGCAAAAGTAAATAAACCATAGGCCAAAAGTGCAATCGCAATATGCGTTAAAAATAAAGGCGATTCTGCAGCTGGCAATAAATAGCTGGCAGTATTGCCAGCTGGCAACAAAGCAAAAAGAGCCGCAGGCGGCAGCACAAATGCCTGCAAGCTTGTAAGCTTCTGATTTAAATCAGTAATCCAATAAATAAGCACTGTCAGCCATGCAATTACAGACAGTATGTTAAAAAAACCTAAATTATAGCCCCCGGCAAAAATAGTTTGCTCAAGCAAGTAAGCGTGCACTACAAGCCCACACACAATCATAAAGGAATGTAGCCTTAAATTTTGCGCCGCTATAGGGGCTTTAGCGTTGCGCCAAAATGCTATTGCTACCGCCATATAGATAAAAACAAGCGCAAAATATGAAATCAACTTATACATAGCGTGATTATGGCGCAAATATGCTGTAAATATAATAGCTTGATGTAAAATTAAGCCATCTAATGAATAATTAAGAGAATGTAATGCTAGAAAATCTCAGCGACCGCTTTCAGGGGGTTATTAAAAAATTACGCGGGCAGGCAAGGCTCAGCGAAGAAAACATTGCCGATGCAATGCGTGAAGTGCGCATGGCTTTGCTTGAAGCTGATGTTGCACTGCCTGTTGTCAAAGACTTTATTGCACAAGTAAAAGCGCGCGCGCAAGGGCAAGAGGTATTGCAAAGCTTAACGCCTGGTCAAGCCGTCATTCAAGTGGTGCACGACGAGCTGACTCACCTCATGGGCAAAGCTCATGCAGGCTTAAATCTAGCCGCCGTGCCCCCTGCCATTATTTTAATGGCAGGCTTACAGGGCTCTGGCAAAACAACAACATCGGCCAAACTTGCCAAATTACTAAAAGAACAAAAAAAGAAAGTACTGCTAGCAAGCGCAGATGTTTATCGCCCCGCCGCGATTGAGCAGCTTAAAACCTTAGCCCGGCAGTTAGATATCGAGTGCTTTGATAGCAATGCCACTCAAAAGCCACTCGATATTGCTCAAGCGGCTTTAGATTTTGCTCGGCGCGGATATTTTGATGTCATCATTTTTGATACGGCAGGTCGCTTGGGCATTGATGCAGCGATGATGGCAGAAATCAAAAACCTGCATCACGTGCTTAACCCCGTTGAAACGCTCTTCGTGGTTGATGCCATGCAAGGTCAAGATGCTGTGAACACAGCAAAAGCGTTTGGTGAAACGCTCCCCCTCACGGGCGTGATATTAACCAAGTTAGATGGCGACTCGCGGGGCGGCGCGGCGCTATCAGTGCGCCATATCACAGGTAAGCCGATTAAATTTGTAGGGGTAAGCGAAAAAGTGGATGGCTTAGAGCCATTTCATCCTGAGCGCATGGCTTCACGGGTGCTTGGCATGGGCGATGTATTGAGCCTCATTGAGCAAGCGCACAAAAATGTCGATTTAGCAGAAGCACAAAAGCTCGCAGATAAAGTCAAATCAGGCAAAAACTTTGATTTAGACGATTTTAAAGCACAAATGTCGCAAATGCGAAAAATGGGCGGCATGAGCGCACTGATGGATAAAATGCCCGCACAAATGGCCAGCATGGCAGGCAAGATGAATGCTGATGATGCTGACAAAGCCGTGCGTCGCATCGAAGGCATTATTAACAGCATGACGCCACTTGAGCGCCGTAAGCCAGAAGTCATTAAAGCTACGCGTAAAAAACGGATTGCTGATGGCTCTGGCGTACAAGTGCAAGAAGTTAATCGCCTACTTAAACAGTTTGAAGAAACACAAAAAATGATGAAAATGTTCTCTAAAGGCGGCATGGCTAAAATGATGCGCAGCATGGGGAGCTTAATGGGCGGCAAATTACCTGGTATGCACTAGCGCATCATTAAAGTGTAAAAAAGTTAATTTATTTGCCAGTTTTACGTTGACCAAGTGAATAGTTTCTATCATAATCTCGCCCTTCGTTAGGTGTAGTTATTTCAATGTATTCTGCACTTATCAAAGCGTAAAAAATCAATGGGGTGTTAGCTCAGCTGGTAGAGCAGCGGACTTTTAATCCGTTTGTCGTGGGTTCGATCCCCGCACACCCTACCAAGATATGCAAGGCTTCCAGCGATGGGAGCCTTTTTTCATTTGTGGCAAAATATTTCTCATGTAGGCACTGTGTAGGCAAATTCAAGTAATGTCTGATCGCCTAGCAAGTGTAAGTTAGCGCGATATTTGGCACAAATTTGCAACTTATTTGGCACAAATAAGGTAGTTTGAGTCACCTTATTTGCTATTTATTATTGGGGCTGTCCTAGATAACACATAAAATGTTATAAGGACGTCATGAGAAAGAGCAGATTAAATTCAGCTAAGCAGTCGAGGTTAATTGAACATTTTGTTGCTGGCACAACGGCTAGATGTGCAGCAGATTTGATTGGC
>JAVKLV010000050.1:0-61024 GCA_031538905.1 Methylotenera sp.
GGTGTTCCAAAGGCTAATTTTGAGCTGTTTTTGAAGGGGTGCGAGTGGCGTTTTAATAACCCAACACCGCAAGCACAGTTATTGCAATTAAAACAATTGGTTAAACAATATATGGGCTAGTTATCTAGGACAGCCCCTAAATCTAAATTCAATTTTTGAAAGTTAAATAAAATGACAATGAACATTGCAGTATTGCCAGGCGACGGTATTGGTCCTGAAATTATTAAACAAGCTTTGCGCGTGCTTGAGGTTTTGCAAAAAGAAGGCATGGCCATGCACTTTACCGAAGCGCCCTTGGGAGGCCAGGCTTACGACCAGTTTGGTCATCCATATCCTGAGTTTACACAAAAAATCTGCCGTGCGGCGGATGCAGTTTTGCTGGGTGCTGTAGGTGGTCCGCAGTATGATAATTTAGAGCGTCCATTGCGCCCAGAGCGTGGTTTGTTGGGTATTCGTAAGGATTTGGGCTTGTTTGCAAACTTGCGTCCTGCGGTGCTTTATCCGGAGCTTGCTAATGCCTCTACACTGAAGCCTGAAGTCGTTGCGGGTTTAGACATTATGATTGTGCGCGAGTTAACGGGCGATGTTTACTTTGGTCAGCCGCGCGGTATGCGCACCAATGAAAAAGGCGAGCGCGAAGGCTTTAATACCATGGTTTATAGCGAATCTGAAGTGCGTAGAATTGCGCACGTTGCGTTTGATATTGCCATGAAACGGGGTAAAAAATTGTGCTCTGTAGACAAAGCGAATGTGCTTGAAACGACCGAGTTTTGGAAAGAAATTGTGATTGATGTGGCAAAAGAATACCCCGAGGTTGAGTTAAGCCATATGTATGTAGATAACGCTGCGATGCAGCTCATTCGCAACCCAAAACAATTTGACGTGATGGTGACAGGTAACATTTTCGGCGATATTTTATCTGATGAGGCTTCAATGTTGACGGGCTCAATTGGTATGTTGGCATCTGCCTCGCTAAATGAAACTAAAAAAGGTCTGTACGAGCCATCGCACGGCTCGGCCCCTGATATTGCAGGTAAAAATCTAGCTAATCCAATTGCAACCATATTATCTGCCGCTATGATGTTGCGCTACACCTTTGACAACGAGGCAGCAGCAGTGCGTATTGAAAATGCAATTAAAAAAGTGCTGGCGGCAGGGTATCGCACGGGTGATATTTATGAAGCGGGCATGAAACGTGTTTCATGTTCTGAAATGGGCGATCAAATCGTTTTGGCGATGTAATTGTATAAAAAGCATATGTGTTTTAACAGGCGCAGCTCATTTTTTATAAAATAAGATGATGCCTTGAGTTTAAAGGCATCATCTTAAAATGGTTGACCCTAATGATTGACCCTTTGGTAGGCTTTAAAGTGAGATAGGTTTTAAGTATGTTAAAAGTAGGATTTATAGGTTGGCGTGGCATGGTAGGCTCTGTTCTGATGCAGCGCATGATGGAAGAGCATGATTTTGCACGCATTGAGCCACATTTTTTTACCACTTCACAAGTGGGTGAAAAAGCGCCCAATATTGGTAAGGAATCTTCACCATTAAAAGACGCGATGAAGATCGCTGATTTAAAAGCGATGGATGTCATTGTGTCATGCCAGGGCGGCGACTACACGAGCGAGGTCTTTCCTAAGCTTCGTGCTGAAAACTGGCTAGGACATTGGGTGGATGCGGCTTCTACTTTGCGTATGGAAAAAGATGCTGTCATTATTCTTGATCCGGTGAACTTAAATGTTATTCAAAATGCTTACGCCAATGGCAATAAAAATTGGGTGGGGGGCAACTGCACTGTTTCGTTGATGCTAATGGCGTTAAATGGCTTATTTAAGGCCGATTTAGTCGAGTGGGTAACTTCAATGACGTATCAAGCAGCTTCTGGTGCGGGCGCTCAAAATATGCGTGAACTGCTAAAGCAAATGGGCGAGGTGCACACTGCCGCAAGTCATTTACTTGCAAACCCTGCATCTGCAATTTTAGATATCGATCGTACCGTAGCGAGCGCGTTGCGTGACGAGCAATTGTCAACAACGCATTTTGGTGTGCCGCTCGCTGGTAGCTTAATTCCATGGATAGATAAAGATTTAGGCAACGGTCAAAGCAAAGAAGAGTGGAAGGGCGGCGTAGAAACCAATAAAATTTTAGGTCGTGCAGACAACCCAGTGACGATTGATGGTCTGTGCGTGCGTATTGGCGCAATGCGTTGCCACAGCCAGGCGCTTACTATTAAACTTCGTAAAAATGTTCCATTAGACGAAATCAATCAAATGTTAGCTGAAGCTAATCCTTGGGCAAAAGTGATTGAAAATACACGAGAAGAGAGTGTTCGCGCCCTAACGCCTGCCGCTGTGACTGGCACTTTAAATACGCCAGTGGGGCGGTTGCGTAAGCTTGCTATGGGGCAAGATTACCTTTCAGCTTTTACTGTTGGAGATCAGCTATTATGGGGGGCGGCAGAGCCGCTTCGCCGTATGTTGATGATTTTAATAGAAAAATAATCAACTCTTAATCTTGATTTGTTTTAATCTTGATTTGTTTTGATGATGGGTTTTTTAAGGGTTCAGCATATTGAGTTTGGCGCTTAGTTGAGCATCATGCGTGAGGTGACTTTAAAGGTTTTGTTGATAATTTAAGATTTTGTAAATAAATAAGTAAGTAAGTAAGTAAGTAAATAAATAAATAATGTTAATGGTTGAATGTAATGTTTATTATCAGCTTGCACAGCTAACTATTTGATGTTATTTTAACAATTGGATATAAAGTTTAATCAAAGGGTGCGTGTGCGTAAATTTGAAGTAAGTAAAATTTTATTAGCAATCTGTTTGCTTGTCTCGCCATTTTTTGGCTATGCAGCGAGCTTGGGGCATTTAAATGTGAGCTCTGTTTTTGGTGAGCCACTTAAAGCCGAAGTCGAACTTTTTTTAGATACGCCAGAAGAGCTTGCTACACTCAGCGCTTCGATTGCTTCGGCAAGCGCTTATGCGCAACAGGATATTCCTCGTCTTGGTATTCATGACAGCATTTACGTTGATGTTGTTAAAAATAAAGAAGGCTCAACCTTCTTAAAGCTTCATAGCAAGCAAGCGGTTAGTGAGCCTTACTTAGACATATTGATTCAGGTTGACTGGGCTGCCGGTCGCTTGCAGCGTGAGTATACGGTGTTGTTAGATGAAGCTGAATCTGATTTTGAACTCACCTCAGCAAACGTATTTACGCTGGCATCAGATGATGAATTAACTGCTACTGAAAAGAGTGTTCCCTTTGCTCCTCAAGTGGCAAATTCACAACGCTCACCTGTGGCTTCAATGTCTAGTGACCTTTCTCGTGAGCCAATACAGCCAATGGTTAAAGAGCATGAAAAGCTTGAGGCTGAAAATACGCATGGGCAAGAGCCTACTAAAATTGGCGACACCCTCATTGGTATTGCCAATCAAACAAAAATTGAGGGCGTGAGTCTTAATCAGTTGTTAGTTGGCTTATATCAAAATAATAAAGAAGCTTTTGAGGCTGATAATATGAATCGCCTTAAAATGGGACAGATTATTAAAGTGCCTTCTAAACAAGTGTTGGCGGGAATCGGTGAGCTAGAGGCTCAAAAGATTATTCGAGCGCATTCTTCTCAATGGAATGCTTATCAGGCAAACTTGGCTGCTCATGCGGGCATTGCGAAAAATGCACCCCAAAAAAATCAATCAACGGCCAATAAAATTGAGCATGCTACAAGCCCTGTGGCATCATCAAAAGCGGGCGCTCAAGATGTGATTAAACTCTCAACGGGCGAACAGTCAGCAAGTAAGCATGTAAAAAATAGTCGCTCTGCAAAAGAAAAAGCCATGGCAGCTAAAGATGAAGCGGTTGCTGGAGAAAAAGCCTTAAAAGAAGCGGGCACAAAAGTTGTGGAGCTAGAAAAACAAATTGCAGATATGCAAAAATTGCTAGCGATGAAAAATCAGTCCATGGCAGATGCAGAAGATCATGCTAGCGAAAGTGAAGTTTTAAAATTCTTGTCAAAACTAAAAAAATCTTTAGATTTGCTTGTCATGGGGGGTGTTGCACTTATTATTGCGGGCTTGGTGTACTTTCGCGGTGCGCAAAAAAAAAAAAATAGTACCCCGCTAAATAATCACTTAACTTCGAGTGAGCTTGCTCATGCGTCATCGGCAGATTTTGATTTAAACATTGATGTACCTCAATTAAATGCGGGTTTGAGCGATGATGAGTCAGATCTGCAACCGGCGATAGAAAATCAAGATGCTGTGTCAGAAATGCCTGAAGTTAAGTTTGATTTATCTTCGATTGATTTAAATTTAGCCGATACTGAATCAGAGTTACCATCGCAACCGCCTGAGCTTAGTGAGCTTGCTATGGAAGATTTTACTGATCTTCAGACGGTTGCTATAGAAAATTTGCCGGAGCTTAAGACAGTTGTTACGGAAGATTTGCCTGAAATTGATGTGAAGTTAGATTTGGCATTGGCCTATATTGATATGGATGATAAAGAAGGTGCGCGTGAGATTTTAGAGGAAATCATCAAAGAAGGTGGCTCACAGCAACAAGCACGGGCTCAGCAATTGTTTGATTCTTTGGCTTAAGGTTTGCTTTCTTTTCCGCTCATTATTTAATAGTGGCGACTGCATGGCAGAAGTTTATATTGAATAAAAAGCCGAGCCGCTTGCTCGGTTTTTTTATTTGAGCATATGCAATTGTGTTAATAATTTTAGACAGCGCATAGCTAGCTTGGCTACTTTTTAGATAATTCCGATTTTTTAGATCAATTTAATGCATCCATTTGTAAAAATTATTCTATTTTTTTTTACGCTATCATTGATGAGCGTTCTTGGTAGCATTGCGTTGTGGTCAATGTGCCTTATTCTGTTGAGCTATTGGGCTTATATTGATTTTACAAGCTTTAAAAAGCTTGTAGGGCGCATGAAATGGTTATTTGTTTCAATTATGGGTATTTATGCTTTTACCACACCGGGTGAATACATTGCAGAATTTCCTGTGAGTATAGCGCCAACAATAGAAGGCGGTGTGCAAGGGTTGTTGCAGACAGCTAAGGTGCTGAGTGCGCTAGCGGTGCTTAATCTGTTGTTTGCAACAAGCGCGCGCAAAGAGCTGATGAGTGGTTTGTATTTGTTATTGTCGCCATTGAGCTTGATGCGGGTTGACGTAAAAAAATTTATTGCCAGATTATTGCTAACTTTAGATTATGTAGAGGTGCTGGCACTACAAGAAAAATTGAGTTTTAATCAATGGTCACATCTATTTTTAACAACAGAGCTTTATCAAGAAAACAAAATGATTGAGTTAGAAAGTTACCCTTTTAAATGGCAAGATAAAGCGCTACTGACAGTGTTGGCTTTAGGTGTGCTGATGAGCTTATTTTATGGGTTTATTTTAAGGTAATTGCTTGAAAATCGCGCTGGGAATAGCTTACGACGGCAGTGATTATTGTGGCTGGCAATGTCAGCCCAATGGCGGCGGCGTTCAAGATGCACTTGAAGTCGCGATTGCAAATATCGCGCAGAGCCAAGTGAGAGTTCACGCTGCGGGGCGCACTGATGCTGGCGTTCATGGGCTTGGTCAGGTGGTGCATTTTGAAACACAAACGCATCGCCCAACAACGGCTTGGGTGCGTGGTGTTAATGCTCATCTGCCGGTAACTATTCGAGTAAAATGGGCGCATGAGGTTGACGATAGCTTTCATGCACGCTTTTCAGCACGCAGTCGCAGTTATCAGTATGTGCTGTATAACGCGCCAGTTGCTACACCACTGATGGCAAATAAGGCGGGCTGGTTTCATGTGCCTTTAGATCTTCAGGCGATGTCAGAAGCGGCTTCTTATTTGGTGGGCGAGCATGATTTTAGTGGCTTTAGAGCCTCTGAATGTCAGGCAAAAACAGCGGTGAGAACCATGGCTTTAGCGCAAGTTAAGGCTTTTAATCAGTATTTTATTTTTGAGTTTACGGCAAATGCCTTTTTGCAGCATCAGGTTAGAAATATGGTGGGGGCGTTGGTTTATATTGGTAAAGGTGCGCACCCTCCAGCCTATATCAAAGAGCTGTTGTTAAAAGCGAATAGAACTTTATCTCCCCCCACTTTTTCGCCCAATGGCTTATATTTAACGCACGTGGGCTATGAAAGCCAGTGGGGCTTGCCAACGAGCGCACAGAGCGGCATCCAAGTTGTCATTTAAGGTTACAATAATCGTTTATCACTTACCCTGAAGTTAAGATTGAAATTAAATTTGAAGTTTTAAGAAAGCCTGTATTGAGAGTTAGAGCAAAAATTTGTGGCATTACTCGAGTTGAAGATGCCTTATGTGCGGTAAAAAATGGTGCAGATGCGATTGGCTTGGTTTTTTTTGACAAAAGTCCGCGCAGTGTGAGCATTCATCAAGCAGCCGAAATTGCGCGGCAAGTGCCTGCATTTGTGAGTGTGGTGGGCTTATTTGTGAATGCAGAGGCGCATTTTATTCGTGAAGTAATTGCTCAAGTTAAATTAGATACATTACAGTTTCACGGCGATGAAACTCCGCTAGAGTGCGCCGACTATGCCCTACCTTTTATTAAGGCTGTGCGCGTTAAAGCAGACACAAATTTGCTAGAATATGTAAAATTTTTTTCAGAAGCCAAAGCTTTATTGTTAGATACCTACTCGGAAGGTTTGGTGGGAGGGACGGGGCAGGTGTTTGATTGGAGCTTGATTCCTAGGTCACTCACTAAGCCTATCATACTGGCTGGCGGATTAACCGTTGATAATGTGGCAGAGGCGATTTCTCAGGTTTCACCTTATGCGGTAGATGTGAGTGGCGGGGTAGAGGCATCAAAAGGAATTAAAGACGCGGCTAAAATTGCGGCGTTTATGCAGCAAGTGTACAAATAATTTAAATCAGCACTGTATTAAACATCAAACAATCTAAATACATTGAATGCACCTAAAATAGGTGCTAGCTAGAGTGGAGAGCAAATATGCAGCTTTATGATATGCCCGATGCGCGCGGACATTTTGGACAATTTGGCGGGACTTTTGTAGCCGAAACTTTGGTTGAGGCTTTAGAAGAGTTGCGCTTAATGTATGAAAAATATCGCCATGACCCCGTATTTTTAGCCGAATATGCTTATGATTTAAAGCATTTTGTGGGTCGCCCAAGCCCGATTTACTTTGCCAAGCGATTGACCGAAAAGGTGGGTGGGGCGCAGATTTACTTAAAACGCGAAGATTTAAATCACACCGGCGCACACAAAGTGAATAACACGATTGGTCAGGCTTTACTTGCCAAGCGCATGGGCAAGCCCCGCGTTATTGCAGAAACAGGCGCTGGGCAGCATGGTGTAGCAACCGCCACTATTGCAGCAAGATTGGGTCTTGAGTGTGTCGTTTATATGGGCTCTGAAGACGTTAAGCGTCAAGCGCCGAATGTGTTTAGAATGAAGCTACTTGGGGCGACAGTGGTGCCAGTAGAAAGCGGCTCTAAAACGCTGAAAGATGCACTCAATGAAGCGATGCGTGACTGGGTAACTAATGTGCATAATACGTTTTATATTATTGGTACAGTGGCAGGACCGCATCCATACCCAATGATGGTGCGTGATTTTCAAGCGGTGATTGGCATTGAATCTAAAGAGCAAATGCAAGATATGGTGGGGCGTCAGCCTGATGCGGTGCTTGCTTGTGTTGGTGGCGGCTCTAATGCAATGGGCATTTTTTACCCCTACATTGATGTGCCCAATGTGCGCTTAATTGGTGTTGAAGCGGCGGGTCACGGCATTGAAACAGGCTTGCACGCCGCCCCTCTTACGGCCAATAGTCCTGTGGGTGTGCTACATGGCAACCGCACTTATTTAATGCAAGATGCAGATGGCAATATCATTGAAACGCACTCCGTTTCAGCGGGTTTAGATTACCCTGGTGTAGGGCCTGAGCACGCTTGGTTAAAAGACATTAAACGTGCCGAATATGTGGCGATTACTGACGATGAGGCGATGGCTGCTTTTCACAATTTATGCCGCACTGAAGGTATTATTCCAGCCTTAGAGTCAAGTCATGCTTTAGCTTATGCAGAAAAACTTGCTAAAACAATGCGTCAAGATCAAATTATTTTAGTGAATTTATCAGGTCGTGGTGATAAAGACATTAACACAGTCGCTAAATTGGCTAACATAACCTTGTAAACATAACGCTCAATATCAATTTAAAGAAGCATTTCTCATGTCGCGTATTCAAAGTGTTTTTAACACATTAAAACAGCAAAACAAAACGGCTCTTGTCCCCTATATCACTGCGGGTGATCCGCACCCAAAGCACACGGTGAATTTAATGCACACCTTGGTCAAGCATGGTGCAGATATCATTGAGCTGGGGGTGCCTTTTTCTGACCCAATGGCTGATGGGCCTTTCATTCAGCGGGCGAGTGAGCGTGCTTTATTGCATAAAGTGGGTTTAACAGCAGTGCTTGGCATGGTGAAAGAGTTTCGTCAAACTGACCAAAAAACTCCCATTGTATTGATGGGGTATGCAAACCCGATTGAAGCAATAGGTGTCAGCGTGTTTGCCGATAGGGCGAAAGCAGCCGATGTTGATGGTGTTATTACGGTAGATTATCCGCCAGAGGAATGTGGCGACTTCGTTAAAGCGCTTCAAGCACATGATATTGATCCAGTGTTTTTGTTATCTCCCACCACTGAAGCCAGTCGGGTTGAGCTGATTGTGAAACAGGCGAGTGGCTTTGTGTACTATGTTTCACTTAAAGGGGTGACTGGTGCGGCTCACTTAAACATTATAGAAGTCGCTGAGCGTGTTCGGTCTATTCGCACGCAAACGCAGTTGCCAGTGGGTGTGGGCTTTGGTATTCGTGATGCAGCAACGGCAAAAGCCACTGCCGCCATTGCCGATGCTGTGGTGGTGGGAAGCCGCATGGTGCAAGTGATTGAAACCTCAACAGATGAAAATTTATTAGAAAATGTTGCAAACTTAATGGATGAGTTGAAAGCCGTAGTTGATTCTGCACATAACTAAAACCAAACACTTTTTTTTATAAATATCATTCAAAAAGAAATACCTAAAAGAAATACCAAAGAGGAGTGCGAGTATGGGTTGGTTAAATCAATTACCACAAAAAATTAAACGCGTTGTAGGCGGCGATAAAAAAACCGTTCCAGAAGGTTTGTGGATTAAGTGCCCTGCGTGCCAAACCGTTTTATACACCAAAGATTTAGAGGACAACGCCAGCGTTTGCCCAAAGTGCGCTTACCATAATCGTCTAGGTGCACGCGCAAGGCTTGCGCAGCTTTTAGATGTTGAGGGTAGGTTTGAAATTGGCGCTCAAGTGCAAGCGGTTGATACACTGAAGTTTAAAGACAGTAAAACTTACGGTGAGCGCATTAGAGAGTCGCAAAAAGTAGTGGGTGAAAAAGACGCTTTAATCGTCATTCAAGGTAGCATTAAGGCTGTGCCGGTTGTTGTGGCAGCATTTGAATTTAAGTTTATGGGCGGTTCAATGGGCTCCGTGGTGGGCGAGCGTTTTGTGCGCGGCGTGCAAACCGCCATTGACAATAAAATGGCTTTTATTTGCATATCAGCCAGTGGTGGGGCGCGTATGCAAGAAGGCTTGCTCTCGCTCATGCAAATGGCTAAAACAAGCGCCGCATTGACGCAGTTGAGCAAAGCGGGCTTGCCTTTTATTTCTGTGCTGACTGACCCTACTATGGGCGGCGTTTCTGCGAGTTTTGCGATGTTAGGAGATGTGATTATTGCAGAGCCTCAAGCCTTGATTGGTTTTGCTGGGCCGCGCGTGATTGAGCAAACCGTGCGAGAAACCTTGCCAGACGGCTTTCAAAGGGCTGAGTTTTTGTTAGAGCATGGGGCTATTGATTTGATTGTTGATCGTCGAGAAATGCGCGATAGATTGGCTGTGTTGTTGGCTCATTTAATGCGCTTACCCGTTGCTGCATAAAGATTTGCAGCCTCAAGCATTGCATTTACCCTCTTATGCCAGCGCCTTGTATGGTGCATGGTCATTTTTATGCAAACATTATTAGCCCCTAACAACTTGGCGCAATGGCTCAGTGATATTGAGCGCTTTCACCCTAAGTCTATTGCGATGGGCTTAGAGCGAGTCAACTGCATGATTGAGCGCTTGGCGCTTAAGCCTCGATTTAACATCATTACTGTTGCTGGCACGAATGGTAAAGGCTCAACTTGCGCGATGCTAGAGCGCATTTACATGAATGCAGGCTATCGGGTGGCTTGTTATACCTCACCTCATTTGCTCAAATATAATGAGCGCGTGCGTGTTAATGGCCTTCAAGTCAATGATGATGCGCTTTGTGCGGCTTTTTCAGCGGTTAATTCTGCCCGTGGTGACAATCAAAATGAGATGATTTCTCTCACTTATTTTGAGATGGGTACTTTGGCGGCGATTTGGCATTTTATGCAATCTGAGATTGACGTTGCAATACTTGAGGTTGGCTTAGGGGGGCGGCTCGATGCGGTTAATGCGTTTGAGCCAAACTGCGCGATTGTAACGAGTGTTGATTTAGATCATCAAGAGTTTTTAGGGGATACTCGAGAGGCTATTGGTCTTGAAAAAGCTGGAGTGTACCGCCGTTCAGTGACCGCTATTTGTGGTGATTCTCATCCCCCATTGAGCTTAACTGCATATGCTTGTGAGATTGGCTCACATTATCAAGGCATACACCAAGACTTTGATTTTAAAAAAATCAATGAAAATACTTGGCACTATCTTCGTGCTGGTGATGTTGTGTATGAGCTGCCACTGCCTATCATGCTGGGGCGCTATCAATTAAGTAACGCATCTTGTGCGATAAGCGCAGTGCAAAGTTTGCAAGCGGCATTGCCTGTTCAAGCTATAGCAATTGCCACGGCGATGCGGCAAGTGTCTCTTGCCGGACGTTTTCAGCGTATTCATCAATCGCCTGATGTTATTTTAGATGTTGCACATAATCCTCATGCGGCACGCGGATTGGCCGAAAATTTAAAGCTGATTAACACACAAGGTAAAACCATTGCGGTATTTGCAATGCTGGCAGATAAAGATATTGCTGGCGTTATTAGTGCACTTAAAGGACACATTGATGTTTGGTTTGTGGCGAGCATTGCACATCCGCGCGGCGCTTTAGCCGAAAATTTACAGCATTTTATACGCTTAGAAGCACCCAATGCGCCAATAAAAACATTTGCCGAAGTGCGTGACGCTTATCATCATGCCTATATTGAGGCGGGTGAAAATGATAAAATAATCGTGTTTGGTTCTTTTTTTACCGTGTCTGACGTCATGCAAGGGCATGAAAAACTTGTTTAAAGCTCATCTTTAAGGAAACGTTATGGCCACTGAATCAGCAAGCGATCAAGCCTTGCTACTAAAAAAAAGAGCGCGTCGTCGCTTGGTTGGGGCTATTGTGCTGTTGCTTTTAATGGTGATTTTTTTGCCCATGCTGTTAAAAGAGCCAGCACCCTTAAAAGAAGGGGTGGATGTCGCATCAGAGAATGCTATTAACATCACGATGCCAGACAATGCTACCCAAGAAGTAGAAGGGCTTATTGCGCCATCAGAGGGCACATCACAATCGGCCGCGCTGCCAGAGACTCAGCAAGTACCTCAATCAGTAGCAGCTCAATCAGCAACAACCCAGCAAGCGCCTTTAGCTCAAACGCCTTTGGTTGAAGTAAAGCCTAAGGCAGAAAGACAGCTCTCTAAAGAGCCAATAGATGACTCCCAAACGAAGAGTTTAGCAAAAACCGAACCTGTAAAAGCTGAAACTGCAAAAGCTGAGTTATTGCCGACAAAGCCTGCCGCCAAGGCTTCAGAGGTAAAGCTTGAGGCTCAATCAAGCCCACAGCCAAAGGCCGAAAACAAGCCTTCGGATGTTCAGTCTGTAGAAAAAAAATCAGCTGACGAAAAGTCTGATAAAGAGCCGAAAAAGCCCGCGGGTAATGGCGCTTTTACCATACAAATAGGGGTTTTTTCAGAGATAGGCAATGTAAAGCAGTTGGCGCTTAAGTTACAAAATATCGGGTTTACCTCACGTACAGAAACCATCACAACCCCTGCGGGTAAGAAATTTCGTTTAAAGGTGGGCAATTTTGCATCACGCCAAAAAGCTGCTTATGAACTCATCAAAATAAAAGATGCAGGTTTGCCAGGCATGGTGGTGAGTCGTTGATAGGCTTAGTGAATACAGATGCTCTTAACCCACAATATCAAGCCAGCAACAATATCAAGCAAGCGTAGCGTGTGATGACGAGCTTTGATTATTTGGTGTTGGCGATTATTGGCTTATCAATCGTATTAAGCCTGATGCGCGGCTTTGTGAGAGAAGTGCTGGCAATTATTGGCTGGCTTGCGGCATTTTTTGTAGCTAAAACTTACTCGCAGGCCTTGTTGCCAATGATGCCTGTGGGCATTCTGACTGAGTCATTGCGAATGCTTGCTGCATTTTTAGTATTATTTTTAGCTACATTATTGCTTGTGGGCTTGCTCTCAATGCTGATTTCTAAGCTGATTAAAGTGGCCGGGCTCAGTGTGATTGATCGTTTATTAGGTGCATTTTTTGGATTAGCAAGAGGTTGTTTTTTGGTGTGCTTGATGGTTTTTCTTGCAGGATTTACTTCATTCCCCCATGATCAATTTTGGCGCGATGCTAGGCTAAGTGGTCCGCTTGAAGTGGCAGTTACCGCGATGTTGCCGTGGTTGCCTGCTGATATGGCAAAACAAGTTCATTATCCTTAAGTTAGTTTAAGATAAGAGAAATACTTCATTGTCATTGTGGCGATGTCATTTAGATTAAAGTATTGAATGAGTAAAAATTTCATCATTTTAAGGTTTAATTCATGTGCGGAATTATAGGCATTGTAGGTAAAAACCCGGTTAATCAGTTGCTGTACGATGGCTTATTGGTGTTGCAGCATCGTGGTCAAGATGCTGCGGGCATTGTGACTACGAATGGCAATACGTTTTTTATGCACAAAAACAACGGCTTGGTAAAAGATGTATTTCAAACGCGCCATATGCGTAAATTGATTGGCAACGTGGGGATTGCGCATGTGCGTTACCCAACCGCCGGATCTTCAAGCGCAGCAGAAGCACAGCCATTTTATGTTAATTCACCATTTGGCATGGTGCTAGGTCATAACGGCAATTTAACTAACTCTGAACAGCTCAAATCAGAAATGTTTCTTCAAGATTTGCGTCACATTAACACCAGCTCTGATTCAGAAGTGTTGCTTAATGTGCTTGCGCATGAAATTCAAAGTACCTCACGCAATGCGGCTTTAAATGCAGACATGGTGTTTGATGCGGTAGCAGGTGTACATAAGCGCTGTAAAGGTGCTTATGCGGTGGTGGCAATGATTGCTAATTTTGGCTTGCTTGCGTTTCGTGATCCTCATGGCATTCGCCCCTTGGTGATTGGTAAAAATGAAACCGAACAAGGCACGGAATATGTTGTAGCTTCAGAAAGTGTGGCTTTGGATGTGTTAGGTTTTCAAATGCTTCGCGATGTAGCCCCTGGTGAGGCTGTTTTTATTGATATGGAGGGTAATTTTTACTCTCGTCAATGCTCAGATGTCGCGCAACTAAACCCATGTATTTTTGAGTATGTTTATTTAGCACGCCCAGACTCTGTGATTGATGGTGTTTCTGTGTATCAAACCCGCTTAGATATGGGCAAAAGCCTCGCAGAAAAAATTAAACGCGAATGGGCGGATAAAAAAATTGATGTAGTCATTCCGATTCCAGACACAAGCCGCCCCAGTGCATTACAAGTGGGAATTGCGTTGGGTTTAGATTACCGTGAAGGGTTTATTAAAAATCGCTACATTGGCCGTACATTTATTATGCCAGGCCAGGCTTTGCGTAAAAAATCTGTGCGTCAAAAATTAAACCCGATTGGTATTGAATTTAAAGGCAAAAATGTACTGCTTGTGGATGATTCAATTGTGCGCGGCACAACCTCTCAACAAATCGTACAAATGGCACGTGATGCAGGGGCGCATCAAGTTTATTTTGCTTCAGCGGCGCCGCCGGTTCGCTTTCCTAATGTTTACGGTATTGATATGCCAAGTCGCGACGAGCTTTTAGCAACAGGGCGTACCGATGCGCAAATCTGCGAAGAGATTGGTGCGGATGCACTCATTTATCAAGATTTAAATGATTTAATCCGTGATGTAAAAGTGAGTAATCCGCATATTAAAAACTTTGATTGCTCGTGCTTTGACGGCCATTATGTGACCGGCGATATTAACGAAGCTTATTTAAATAACATTGAGTCAGCGCGTGGTGATCTTAATAAAAACAAAAAAACTTTAAATGCCAGCACACAAATGGATTTAAATTTGATTGATCTAGCAGAAGATGAAGGCGCAGAGGCACATTAAGTGTTTTTAATCAGACTTTAAAATGAAGCTATCATGACTATGACCATACAACATCACCTGGAAACCTTAAGTGTACGCGCTGGAAGCGATATGACCGAGTTTGGCGAAAACTCAGAAGCTTTGTTTCTCAATTCGAGTTTTAGATTTCAAAATGCGGCACAAGCTGCTGCGCGCTTTAGTGGTCGTGAGTCTGGCAATATCTACTCGCGCTTTACCAACCCCACGGTGACCATGTTTCAAAACAAGCTCGCCGCACTAGAGGGTGCAGAGCAATGCGTGGCTACTTCAAGCGGTATGTCGGCAATTTTGGCGTGTGTGATGGGCTTATGTAGCGCGGGAGATCATATTGTGGCTTCTCGTAGTATTTTTGGCACAAGCGTTCAGTTGTTTAGCAATATATTGGCGCGCTGGGGCTTAGAGGTCACGTATGTTTCACTGACCGACCCTTCAGAATGGCAAGCGGCGGCAGGGCCAAAAACCAAGCTATTTTTTGCTGAAACGCCCTCTAACCCTTTAACAGAAGTGTGCGACATTCGCACTTTGGCTGATATTGCGCATCGGGCGGGCGCATATTTGGTAGTAGATAATTGCTTTTGCACACCCGCGTTACAGCAGCCGCTTAGCCTAGGGGCTGATATTATTATTCATTCAGCTACTAAATATATTGATGGGCAAGGGCGTTGCTTGGGTGGTGCTGTACTTGGGTCTAAGGCTTTAATGGAGCCTGTTTACGGCTTTTTACGTAGTGCTGGCGTGACGATGAGCGCATTTAATGCTTGGGTATTTTTAAAGGGTTTAGAGACTTTATTTGTTCGTATGCAAGCCCATGCAAGTAAAGCTTTGGCTTTGGCAACATGGCTTGAAGATCAGCCGCAGGTGGCGCGTGTTTATTATCCGGGCTTAACATCGCACCCACAATATGCGCTCGCAATGCAGCAGCAATCAAGTGGTGGTGGCATTGTGAGCTTTGAGGTGAGGCAACAGGCGGGGCAAACCGCACAAGAAGCTGCCTGGGCCTTGATTGATGCAACAAAGTTGATTTCAATCACAGCTAATCTAGGTGATGCTAAAAGCACCATTACTCACCCTGCAACAACAACGCATAGCCGTGTAAGCGCTGAAGCGCGTGCGGCTGCCGGAATTCAAGACAGTTTAGTGCGCATTGCGGTGGGTTTAGAGCATATAGAAGATCTCAAAGCAGACTTGTCTATTTTAAGTCGCTAGCCTTTAATTTTAAGTAAGCTAGCGTGGTGCGCTTGGGCAAATATGCGTGTCAATGCGACTGTATTCACAGTGCTTCATCTTTACTTTAATCCATCATTCATTAGCACTTCAATCAATGTTGAGATGGGCGCGAAGTCTACTAATTTAGACGCTTTTTGTGCTAAAATTGCATCACATAAAAACCATTAAAAGTCAGCTCTCACATGGATCAATTCGCTAAAGAAACCCTGCCTATCAGCCTTGAAGATGAAATGCGTAGATCGTATCTTGATTACGCAATGAGCGTGATTGTGGGGCGTGCTCTGCCTGATGTTCGCGATGGCTTAAAGCCGGTGCATCGCCGCGTGTTATTTGCAATGCATGAGCTGTCAAATGACTACAATAAACCTTACAAAAAATCAGCGCGTATTGTGGGTGATGTGATTGGTAAATATCATCCGCATGGCGACACTGCCGTTTACGACACGATTGTGCGTATGGCGCAAGATTTCTCATTGCGTTATATGCTGGTAGATGGTCAGGGTAATTTTGGATCAGTTGATGGCGACAACGCGGCGGCCATGCGTTATACAGAAATTCGCATGGCGAAAATCGCCCATGAATTATTGGCCGATATCGACAAAGAAACCGTTGACTTTGGCCCTAACTATGATGGTAGTGAGCATGAGCCGCTGATTATGCCGGCGCGTATTCCAAACTTACTCATCAATGGTAGCTCTGGCATTGCTGTGGGCATGGCTACCAACATTCCGCCACATAATTTAAATGAAGTATTAGATGCGTGCTTGGCATTGCTTCGGCAGCCTGATATGGGTATTGAAGAGCTGATTGAGCTTGTGCCTGCGCCAGATTTTCCTACTGCGGGCATTATTTACGGCACGGTAGGCGTTAAAGAGGGTTATCGCACGGGGCGTGGGCGTGTGGTCATGCGTGGTAGAACGCACGTAGAAGACTTAGAGCGCGGTGGGCGTCAGGCTTTAATTGTTGATGAGCTGCCTTATCAGGTGAATAAAAAAACTTTTGTTGAGAAAATTGCCGAGCTCGTTAACGATAAAAAAATCGAAGGCATTTCAGATTTGCGCGATGAGTCAGACAAATCTGGTATGCGTGTTGTGATTGAGTTAAAGCGCGGTGAAATTGCTGAAGTTGTCTTAAACAACTTGTATAAGCAAACGCAGTTGCAAGACACTTTTGGTATGAATATGGTGGCCTTGCTGGATGGGCAGCCGCGCTTACTTAACCTTAAGCAGATGTTAGAGGCGTTTTTGCGCCACAGACGTGAGGTGATTACACGTCGTACTGTATTTGAGTTAAAAAAGGCACGTGCACGGGGTCATATTTTAGAAGGCTTGGCAGTCGCACTCGCTAATGTAGATGACATGATTGCTACCATCAAAGCTGCACCGACGCCGCCAGAGGCAAAAATCGCCCTGATGGCAAAGTCTTGGGCCTCTCCCGTGGTAGAAGAAATGCTCAAACGTGCGGCGATGGAGGCCTCGCGCCCTGAAGGCCTAAGTGTTGATTTTGGCTTAACACCAGGCGGATACAAATTAAGCGATACGCAAGCGCAAGAAATCTTGCAAATGCGTTTGCAGCGCTTAACCGGGCTTGAGCAAGATAAAGTGGTGAGTGAATACAAAGAGGTGATGGATATCATTGCTGACTTGCTTGATATTTTGGCTACACCAGCACGCGTCACCACGATTATCACTGATGAGTTAAGTGAGATTAGAAGGCAGTTTGGCGATAAACGCCGCAGTGAAATTGTGGTGAATGCGCAAGATTTATCATTAGAAGACTTTATTACCCCGCAAGATGTTGTGGTGACGCTTTCGCATACGGGTTATGTGAAGTCGCAGCCTTTAGACGAATACAGGGCGCAGCGCCGCGGCGGGCGTGGCAAGCAGGCGGCACAAACAAAAGAAGATGACTTTATCGACAAAATGTTTGTTGCCAATACCCATGATTATATTTTGTGCTTTAGTAGTCGCGGTCAAGTCTACTGGCTTAAAGTTTACGAAGTGCCACAGGGCAGCCGCACCGGTCGCGGCAAGCCTATTGTGAATTTATTTCCGCTTGAAGAGGGCGAAAAAATCAACGCAATACTTTCTGTAAAAGAGTTTGATGAAAATCAGTTTATTTTTATGGCAACGGCTCAGGGCACTGTGAAGAAAACGCCTTTATCTGATTTTGCCAACCCGCGCAAATCAGGCATTATCGCGATTAACTTAGATGAAGGCGATTTTTTAATTGGTGCAGAAATCACCCATGGTGCCAATGACGTTATTTTGGTTTCTAATGGCGGCAAAGCGGTTTGGTTTAGTGAAGATGAGGTGCGCTCAACAGGGCGTGCTACGCGTGGTGTGCGTGGTATGAAGTTGATTGAAAATCAACAAGTTTTGTCACTGCTTATTGCCGATAACGACCAGCAATCGGTATTAGTTGCCACTGAAAACGGGTATGGAAAACGTACGGTATTGGCTGACTTTCGTCATTCAGGGCGTGGCACACAGGGCGTTAAAGCCATTGCAGTGAGCGAGCGTAATGGTTTGGTTGTTGCCGCTAAGCTAGTGAATGAAGAAGATGAAATCATGCTCATTACAACAGGGGGTGTGCTCATTCGTACCCGCGTGAAAGAAATTCGTGAGCTTGGGCGTGCAACACAAGGCGTGACTTTAATCAATTTGGGGGAAGGTGAAAAGCTTTCAGGGCTTGAGAAAATTGTTGAATCTGAAGAGTCAGACTTAGAGGGCGGAACTGTTTTAGAGGCGCGCTTTGAAGAGGGTGATGAGGCGGGCGCAGACTCGCACTCCGAAGGCGACTTAGGCGAAAACACGCTTGAAGAGTCATAGCGAGAAAGACTGAACATGACTCAGATTTTTAATTTTTCTGCGGGTCCGGCGGTGTTGCCAAAATCAGTGTTAGCCCGCGCTCAAGCTGAAATGCTTAATTGGCATGGCTCTGGCATGAGCGTGATGGAGATGTCGCATCGTGGTAAAGAGTTCACTGGTATTTTAGAAAAAGCTGAAGCTGACTTACGTCAGCTACTCAACATTCCAAGTCATTACAAAGTGTTGTTTTTGCAAGGTGGCGCCATTGCAGAAAATGCGATGATTCCTTTAAATTTGCTTGATGGTAAGGCGGCAGATTATGCGGTGACAGGTGGCTGGAGCCGCCGCAGTGTTGACGATGCGCGTGCTTATGGCAAAATCAATGTTGTGGCGAGTACAGAGTCGCAAAACTACACGTATGTGCCAGATTTTTCTAGTTGGGCGCTCAACAAAGACGCGGCGTATCTGCATATTTGCACAAATGAAACCATGAGCGGTGTTGAGTTTGTTGACTTACCCGATACCGATGGTGTGCCTATTGTGGCTGATATGTCTTCTCATATTCTTTCGCGTGAAATAGATGTCAGCCAATACGGGGTGATTTACGGCGGGGCGCAAAAAAACATTGGTCCTGCAGGCTTGTGCATTGTGATTGTGCGTGAAGATTTGCTGGGGCGCGCTTCGCCATTGACTCCGGCGGTATTTAATTGGAAAACGCAGGCTGAAAATCAATCCATGATTAACACGCCAGCCACTTACAGCATTTATATTGCGGGCTTGGTGTTTGAGTGGTTAATGGCCGAGGGCGGAGTAGCTGCCATTGAACAAGTAAACATTGCCAAAGCTCAATTGCTTTACGACTATATTGATCAAACAGATTTTTACGTCAACCATGTGGCGGTTAAAAATCGTTCACGCATGAATGTGCCTTTTTATTTAAAAGATGAGTCGCTGAATGAGGCTTTTTTAAAGGGTGCAGAAGCACAAGGCTTACTGCAACTTAAAGGTCACCGTGCGGTAGGTGGTATGCGCGCAAGCATTTACAACGCTATGCCGATAGAGGGTGTGCAGGCACTGATTGACTACATGAAAGCTTTTGAGATGCAGGCTTGACCTTACATGGGCTTGTCGTGTTGCTTAATTTTTTAAAGTTTTTGCCCTATTTTTTTACTTTAATTTCAAGAACAAAAATTTTAAGAATAGATCAACATTGAAATATCAAGGCATACAGGAAGAAGCGCTTAAAAATAAAGTAGGTGCAGATTGGTTTAATCAATTTGATACCACAGAAATTATTGGCAATATCGACTTTACTGTGTTGCCCAAGCAAGATAACTTATTTGGCAGGGCGCCTTTGTTGTGGGCAGAAGCTAAAAGGGGCGATTTCGACATCATTGCCATGTTTGTGCAATTGATACTCACCATTGGCCGTGCGCGTACGTTTGATAAAACCTTACCCCCTGCATTTTTGGGCGCTTTTGATTTTAAAAAAATTGCTTTTGTGCCGTACATTAACGTGCAAGACATTTTCTACATCAACGATTTTAACTGGAACGTCACCCCAAGCAATCACAATTCAAAAGAGTTTTTGCTCATTAAAGCGCGTATTGAAGTAACGCTCAACACCCACGCTTATGTTTACGATTATGAAAAAGATGAAAAAGACCTCATCACTTTTATTAAAAACAATGTGGCAAACGCGAGCCCCAGCAGCAAGATAAAAATTGATAAAAATAATTTTATTCCTATTTATTTACGCTGGCTTGACGCGGTAAAGCCCAATGTTGATGTCAATTGGGATGCGCTTAAAAAAGCGCACATACTCGATAGCGACTTTTACTTAGCGGATCTTTTTGTTGATGACAAAGATACGCAGGCTGTAGAAGATGACGTTTCAATTCGCGATAATCTTTTTGTGGTGTTTCAACACACGGGCTATAAAATCGCCAAAGAAAATACCAAGCAAATGTTTGATGCCACGATTGGCATTAAAAACAAAGAGGCCTACCAGCAGTTTTGGAAACGCTATAAACGCCCACCTATTAAAGAGTTTCAAGATTACATTATCGAACGGCGCGATTTACTTGTGCCGCAAGACATTCGCGAGCGTAAGGGCGCATTTTTCACCCCAAGACGATGGGTGGAGCTTTCACAAAAATACTTGACCGATTATTTGGGCGAAAACTGGCAAGATGAGTATGTTATTTGGGATTGCGCGGCTGGCACGGGCAATCTGCTGGCAGGCTTAACCAATAAATACAACATTTATGCCAGCACGTTAGACCAAGCTGATGTGAATGTGATGATGGAGCGCATAGACCACGGGGCTAACCTCTTAAAAAACCATGTGTTTCAATTTGATTTTTTAAATGACGATTTCACCAAGCTGCCGCAAGGCTTGCAAGACATTATCAATGACGCAGAAAAGCGTAAAAAACTGCTGATTTATATCAATCCGCCTTATAAAAGAGGTTTGGGCGTAGCAAATACAAAGTGGCACTGTCAAGAGCTTGGTGGGGCAAAAGACGAGCTGTACGCTCAATTTATATATCGTATTTATAAGCAATTAAGTGGCAGTAAAATAAGTGTTTTTTCAAAGTTAAAGCTTTTAAACGCGCCCAATTTCGAGGTGATGAGAAGTGTTTTTAATGCAAAACTTGAAAAGCTATTTGTGGTGCCAGCAAACACGTTTGATAATGTAAAAGGCGACTTTCCGATTGGTTTTCAGATTTATGATACAAATAAGCATGAAGTATTTAAATCTGTTTTTGCAGATGTTTTTGACGTCAATGGAAGATTCTTGAGAGAGAAAGAGTTTTCAACTTATAAAAACTCTATTTTTTTAAATAAATGGCTTGTCAAATTTAAAAATGAGCAGCCGCTTATCGCCAAATTAAATTATAAAAGTAATGATTTTCAGCATCAAAATAGAAATTGTATTATTCACTTTAATAGGGTTGCCTCACTGGGGGACGGCGAGTTCCCAGTTTCTAAAACAAACCTGATTGTGGCATCTATTTACTTAAGCGTTCGCCATGCTATCGAAGCCACCTGGCTCAACGACCGTGACCAGTTTTTATACCCCAACGATGGCTGGCAGCAAGACACTGCGTTTCAACATGATTGTTTGGCTTATGCGCTCTTTCATGGTCAAAATAGCATCAGCACAAGCGATGGCATCAATCATTGGATTCCCTTCACCGAGCAAGAGGTGAACGCACAAGAGAAATTTACCAGCCATTTTATGACTGACTTTATAACAGGCAAATTAAAAGCCGAGCCAAAAGGGCAAGATAATTTGTTTGCAAGCGCGGCAACAAGCGGCTTGTATGATCATCAGCCAAGACAGTTTTCTGCCGAGGCACAAGCCGTGTTTAATGCAGGGCGAGCGCTTTGGCGGTATTACCACGCGCAAAAAAACATCAACGTGAATGCCAGCTTGTATGATATTAGAGCGCACTTTCAGGGCAGAAACGCAGCAGGGCGAATGCACTCAAAAAGTGATGATGCCCACTACAATGCGCTGATTGGCGAGTTACGCAATCAGCTTAACGCACTTGCTTCTAAAATAAAGCCTAGTATTTATGCCTATGGATTTTTAAAGGGCTAATCGCTCAAAATGCCTGCTTTTGAAGCATACCGCGCTTTTGCGCTGATTGTCGCTTAAGCTTTGGTTTTAAGTTTATAATCTCGCATGGCTAAAAAATTCATGCGTTGCTTTAAATCTCGAGCTAAATAATAAAACTTAATATGAGTGAACAACTTAAACAATATCGCGACAAAATTGATGCGATTGATGAACAAGTGCTTAAACTTGTGAATGAGCGTGCCACATTGGCGCGTGCCATTGGCGCATTAAAAGATGATGGTGTGATTTATCGCCCCGAGCGTGAGGCGCAAGTGTTGCGCAGGCTACAAGGCAATAACGAAGGCCCGCTTTCAAATGAGGCGGTGAGCCAAATTTTTCGTGCGGTGATGTCTCACTGCCGCGCCCTTGAAAAAGAGCTTTCTGTTGCGTTTTTAGGGCCTTTAGGCACCTACAGTGAAGAAGCCGCGCTCAAACAATTTGGCTTGGGTAAAAAAGCGCTGGTATGCCTTTCTATTGATGAAGTGTTTCGCACAGTGGAGGCGGGGCAGGCTGATTATGGCGTGGTGCCGGTTGAAAACTCAACTGAAGGCGCAATCGGGTTGACCTTGGATTTGCTTTTAACGAGCGGCTTAAAAGTGTGTGGTGAAATTACCATGCCAATTCATCATTGCTTATTATCAAAGCAAACCGATATTCATCAAATCTCTCATGTTTTTTCACACACGCAATCGTTAGCGCAATGCCATGCGTGGCTAAGTAGAATCTTGCCCAAAGCTGAACGCGAGGCTGTTACTAGCAATGCGCGCGCCGCGCAAATGATGCATGACCTAGTTGCGGCAGAGGGAACTTTTGCCGCAGCCATTGCAAGTAAGCGTGCGGCAGAGTTGTTTGATTTAAATATACTGGCCGAAAACATTGAGGATGATGCAAAAAATACCACGCGATTTTTAGTATTAAGCGCACACGATGTTGCCCCCTCTGGGCAAGATAAAACTTCATTTGTAATGACATCAAAAAATGTGCCAGGGGCAATGGTGGCACTTTTAGAGCCACTCTCTCGACATGGCGTGAGCATGACTAAATTTGAATCTCGCCCGTCTAAGCAAGGGTTATGGGATTACGTATTTTTTGTTGATGTTGAAGGTCATCAACATGATGTAAAGGTCAAAGCTGCCCTATCAGAGTGTCAGCAACGCGCATCTTTTCTCAAAGTGCTGGGTTCTTATCCCGTCGCCGTTATTTAGCATTATTTAAGCATCAAAGGTTTTTGTATGAGTATGTCAAATCTCCCCCCTAGCAAGCAAGCAAGCGTTGTTGCCGCATTAGCGCCTCAGTATATTCAAAACATTGCGCCTTATCAGGGTGGCAAACCTATCGCAGAGCTTGCACGCGAAATGGGCTTAGAGCCGCACGCTATTGTGAAGCTTGCATCAAACGAAAACCCCTTAGGTATTAGCCCTAAGGCTGAAGCTGCAATTCAAGAAGCGCTGCTTGATATTGCCCGCTACCCTGATGGCAATAGCTTTGCGCTGCGCGAAGTGGTGAGTAAAAAATACAATGTCGCGCACAATCAAATTGTATTTGGTAATGGCTCAAACGATATTTTAGAGTTAGCCGCACGTGCCTTTTTGTCAGCCGGATGCGAGGTGATTTACTCAGCGCACGCTTTTGCTGTGTATCCACTCGTGACACAAGCTGCAGGCGCCACAGGCGTTGTAGTGCCTGCTAAAAATTATGGGCATGATCTCGCGGCAATGCTGGCGGCCATTACGCCAAAAACCCGCATAATTTTTATCGCTAACCCCAATAATCCAACTGGAACATTATTAGGTAAGCTTGAGTTGCTGGCCTTTCTTAAAGAAGTGCCTAACACTGTTTTAGTGGTGCTTGATGAGGCTTATGATGAGTATTTATCGCCTGAAAATAAATCAGAGGCGATTTATTGGATTAAGCAATTTGATCATTTAATTATTTCACGTACTTTTTCTAAGGCCTATGGATTAGCAGGCTTGCGCGTTGGCTTTGGTTTGTGCCATAGCGATATTGCAGATTTAATGAATAGAGTGCGCCAGCCTTTTAACGTAAATAGCGTAGCGCAAGCGGCGGCCATTGCATCGCTTGATGATGACGAATTTGTGGCGCGCTCTTATGCGCTTAATCAAGCAGGAATGCTACAACTCACGCAGGGCTTTAATAGATTGGGGCTGGAATATATCCCCTCGTTTGCTAATTTTATTAGTTTTAAAGTTAATAATGCGGCAACGGTTAACCAAAGGTTACTAAAAAACGGTGTTATTGTCAGGCCTATTGCTAACTATGCAATGCCAGATTATTTACGTGTAAGTATTGGTTTATTCAATGAAAATGCACGCTTTCTTGCCGTGCTAGAAAACATCATCCATGATTAAAAATTTAGAAAAGCAATGAACAAAATGAGCGAATATAAAAAGCTGGCCACAGATGATGTGCGTATTCGCGAGATTAAAAAACTCATTACGCCATTAGAGTTATTAGATCGTCTAAAAGAAAGCGCCGATTCAACACAAAATATCTTAGCTACACGCAAAGAAATTCACCACATATTGCACCAATCAGATGACCGCTTATTGGTGATTGTGGGGCCATGCTCTATTCACGACACAAAAGCTGGCTTAGAGTACGCGCGCCGCTTGGTGGATGTGCGTAAAAATCTATCAAAAGACTTGCTCATTGTGATGCGTGTGTATTTTGAAAAGCCACGCACAACCTTGGGCTGGAAGGGTTTAATCAACGACCCGCATCTTAATGGAAGCTATAAAATCAACGAAGGTTTAGAAATAGCCCGTAAATTCATGCTGGATGTTAATGAAATGGGGATGCCCGCCGGTGCAGAGTTTTTAGACATGATTACACCTCAATACTTGGCTGACCTAGTAAGCTGGGGCGCAATTGGTGCGCGCACCACAGAGTCGCAAGTGCATCGTGAGCTCACCTCGGGCTTGTCTTGTCCAGTTGGCTTTAAAAACGGCACAGATGGCGGCGTGCGTGTTGCAATTGACGCGATTAAAACAGCTTCAACGCCACATCATTTTTTATCGGTGACAAAAGAAGGGCAGTCCGCCATATTCTCAACCGCGGGCAATGAAGATTGCCATGTGATTTTACGGGGCGGTAAAACACCCAATTATGATGCAAAAAATGTGCATGAAGCCTGCAAGAGCTTAAGCGCATCAGGGCTTGCGCCTGTTTTGATGATTGATTGCAGTCATGGCAATAGTAGCAAAGATTATCTGCGTCAAAAAATTGTCGCTCAAGACGTTGCTAGTCAATTAGCGCTTGGAGATAAAGGTATTATTGGTGTGATGATTGAATCTCACCTTCATGCGGGGCGACAAGACCATGTGCCGGGCTGCGATTTGGCTTACGGGCAATCAATTACAGATGCCTGCTTAGGCTGGGATGATACAGTGACAATTCTTGAGGATTTAGCCAAAGCCGTGCGTGAGCGCCGTCACAACGCGCACTCATGCTAAATGAGTGATTGGAATAAGCTAAGATACATCATGAATTTCATGAGTCATTATTCAGTAAGTTTGCAGTATTGATGTATTTAAACAAAGCGCATTATTCGTATCACGTTGTAGCACTTAATGAGTTGCAACGTTTCATTAACTTAACTAAAAAGGATATTATCATGTGGACAACACCAGCAGCTACTGAAATGCGTTTTGGCTTTGAAGTTACAATGTACGTAATGAACAAGTAATTGACCGTAATGAATCGCAACGTTTCATTAACTTAACTAAAAAGGATATTATCATGTGGACAACACCAGCAGCTACTGAAATGCGTTTTGGCTTTGAAGTTACAATGTACGTAATGAACAAGTAATTAGCCATCATGCTAAAAAAGGCTGCCGTAAGACAGCCTTTTTTGTTAAAAAGCACGATAAAAACATCAGCATCAACATCGTTTTCATTATTAAAATCTAGTCACAAGAATTGTAGAGATCAATGCATATACACGTTTTGGGCGCCGCTGCAGGTGGAGGTTTTCCGCAATGGAACTGCAATTGTTTTAATTGTGACGGCTTGCGTAAAGGCACAATTAAAGCAACTAAACGCACACAATCATCTATTTGTGTAAGTAGCGATGGCATCAATTGGGTGCTATTTAATGCATCCCCAGATGTGTTGCAACAAATTCAAGATTTTCCTGCACTGCAGCCAGCACGTGCTGTGCGTGATACGGGAATTCAGGCAATTATTTTAATTGATGCCCAAATTGATCACACCACTGGCTTATATATGCTGCGTGAGGGCACGGTTAAGCGTGAAATTTACTGTACTGATATGGTCTACGGTGATTTAACTTCAGGTAATCAAGTGCTCAATATATTGGGGCATTATTGCGGCATCAATTATCATCAAGTGCCGATTGATGGCAAAACCAGTTTTACCGTTACCAATGTTCCCAATCTAAAATTTACTTCAGTTTCGCTTAAAAGCGCTGCGCCACCTTACTCACCACACCGCAACAATCCGCAAGCAGGGGACACCATTGGCGTACTGATTGAAGAGGTAAGTACGGGTAAAAAATGCTGGTATTCACCAGGTTTGGCTGAAATTGAGCCGCACTTGCCTGATCTTATGAATCAAGCTGACTGCATTATGGTAGATGGCACATTTTGGACAAATACCGAAATGATTGACTTGGGTTTAATGACTAAAACTGCGCGGAGCATTGGTCATAATCCTCAATCTGGTGCAGGGGGTATGATTGAACATTTAGATCAATTCAAAGCCTCGCGCAAAGTGTTGATTCATATCAATAATACTAATCCAATTTTGCGTGAAGACTCTGCCGAGCGTGCAATTTTGAATGAGCATCATATCGAAGTTGCCTATGATGGCATGGATATTTTACTGTAGGAGATGAAAAATGAGCGCCATAACAAATAATCAGCCGCCTTGGTCTCGTGAGGAGTTTGAAGAAAAATTACGCGAAAAAGGTCGGGGCTATCATATTTATCACCCCATTCATGTATTGATGTACGAGGGTAAGCTAAGTCAGGCACAGATGCAGGCGTGGGTAGCAAATCGCTATTATTATCAAACGGCAATTCCGATGAAAGATGCAGCTATTCTCTCAAACTGCCCAGACCGTGAAATTCGCCGTGGCTGGATACAGCGTATATTTGACCATGATGGTAGCGGCAACATTGCAGAAGGCGGTGAGGGTGGTATTGAGGCATGGATTCATTTAGGTGCGGCCGTAGGTTTGAGTCGTGAAGATATTGTGTCTTTAAAGCTCATTGCTCCAGGCACCCGTTTTGCTGTTGATGCTTATATTAACTTTGCAAAACAGCGCTCATGGCAAGAGTCGGTATGCTCGAGCTTAACAGAACTATTTGCACCGCATATTCATCAGCAACGGATTGATTCTTGGCCGGATATGTACCCGTGGATTAACAAAGATGGAATGCAATACTTTAAAAATCGGCTAACGCAAGCACGTCGTGATGTAGAGCAAGGCTTAGCCGTGACTTTAGATTATTTTAGCCAAAGTCGCACCATGCAAATGCGCGCATTAGATATTTTGCAATTTAAATTAGATGTATTGTGGGTGATGGCTGATGCCATTATGTTACAAAGTACAGACATTAAAGTAGAAGGTCGTGATTACTTGCGTCAGCCAGTGATGAGTGTAAGCTAACTGATGCAAATTACTTAAGAATAAACATGACATATACAATACAAGACAATGATATTTATGCACTTTCTCTTCATCATCGCTTCCAGTGGGAAGAGGCGCAGCAAAGTTATGTGGTGCTTTTTCCAGAGGGTATGGTGAAGCTTCATGGTGGTGCAGGTGAAATACTTAAAAGGTTAGATGGCAAGGTCAACGTGGCTCAGGTGGTGGCTGATTTAAAAGCCGCCTTTCCTGGCGCTGAAAATATTGAAAATGACATTGTGGGTATGATTGAATTGGCGGTAAATAAGGGATGGTTGCGTAAAATTGAGGAGTAGCAATACATGACACAAGCGTCTTTGGGTAATTCGGCTGTACAAAAAATAATACACACACAACAAAATAATGGTGTGTCCTCATCTGTAACACAAACTCAGCCTTTGTGGCTGCTGGCAGAGGTCACTTATCGTTGCCCTTTGCATTGTGCTTTTTGTTACAACCCAACCGATTACGACAAGCATACTCAAAATGAACTGACCACAGATGAGTGGCTTAAAACGCTACGAGATGCGCGCAAGCTTGGCGCTATTCAATTGGGCATATCAGGTGGGGAGCCGCTATTACGTGATGATATTGAAGATATCGTGATTGAGGCCAGAAAGCTTGGTTATTACAGTAACTTAATCACTTCAGGTGTAGGTTTAACTGAAAAGCGCATTCAAGCTTTTAAAGAGGGCGGTTTAGATCATATTCAGCTTTCTATGCATGATATTACTGAAGAAATTAACAACTTTATTACCAATACTAAAACCTTTGAATTAAAGAAAAAAGTAGCGGCCATGATTAAAAGTCATGGTTATCCGATGGTGTTAAATGTGGTGATACACCGTTATAACATTGGCCATATGCAAGAAATTCTTGAAATGGCCGATGCGTTGGGTGCAGAGTATATTGAGCTTGCTAATACGCAATACTACGGCTGGTCACTAGTTAATCGCAGTCAGCTCATGCCAAGCAAAGAGCAAGTGGATGAGGCTGAGCGTATTACGAATGAGTTCAGAGAAAAGTCTGGCAGTAAAATGAAAATTTTCTTTGTTGTGCCTGATTATTTTTCAGATCGCCCTAAAAAATGCATGAATGGCTGGGGTGAGGTTTTCATGATTGTGACTGCAAATGGTGATGTGTTGCCATGTCACTCAGCACGAGTGCTTCCTAATATGCAGTTTCCAAATGTGCGTGACTCTGGCTTGGAATACTCGTGGAAAGATTCTCCGGCATTTAATAAATACCGCGGTGATGATTGGATGAAAGAGCCTTGCCGCAGCTGCTCAGAAAAGAAAAATGACCTGGGAGGTTGTCGTTGCCAGTCGTTTTTACTTACGGGTGATGCAGAAGTTGCTGACCCTGTGTGCACCAAATCTCCACATCATCATCTCATTGAGCAGGCGATTGCTGATTCTAAAAACCCGGCACTGATGGCTAAACCTATTATATTTAGAAACGATAAAAACTCTAAAAAAATAATCAGCGGTGAATTTAACGAGCGCGTAGAAGATTTTCACGCTCTGCCATAAGCGTAGCCAAAATATATTCATTCTTCATTAACTTAAATTAAAAATTTAGCTATAATACTGGGCTGTTGACTAGCTTAAAATCAATTGAAATAAACCTGCTGGGGTAAACACCCCTCAACATTTTTAATGTCGCTTTATGCGGCATTTGTTTTTAATAAAACTACTTTCTAATAAAACCATTTTTGTATAGGACATAAAAAATGACTCAAATTATTATTGATCACAATCCATCTCAAGAAAAACTTAAAGAACTTGGCGTTTCAAACTGGTCTATTTGGGATTGTGCACCATCAAAATTCCCACTCAATTTTGACTCAGCAACTGAAAGTGCTTATGTGCTTGAAGGTGAAATTCACGTAACTCCAGTCGGCGGTGAAACAGTGGTGATTAAAGCCGGTGATTTTGTTGTATTTCCAAAGGGTTTAAAATCAAATTGGGAAGTGACAAAGCAATTAAAAAAACATTATAAACACTCATAATCAACATTGATAATTAAATAAAAAGCCTTGATTTATCAAGACTTTTTATTTTACACGTCTCTAATGTAAGGTTATTTTAATTACTTTATTTTTTGCTTTTGATGTTTTTCGTGAGTTTATTTATCTGTTGTCATTATTGAGTTTAAAGCTCTGCAAGCAGTGCTTTACGAAGCTCTAATATGCGCAACGCATCAAGCTTTTTACCTTTGTCGGCAGATATTAAAAAAGTATCTTCTGCGCGTTTGCCAAGCGTATTAATTTTTGCATTATGTAGCTCAATTTTATGTATTAAAAACTGATGCGCTAATGTTGTTAAAAGTCCAGGACGATCATTGGCCACAATTTCAAGCTTGTGATGATTGTGATCGCTCTCTTGAGTAATCGTGACTTTGGCTGGTATGGGCATATGTTTCACTTGGCGACTAATGCGTCCACGCAGTGGTGCTTCTAACGGGATGCGATTGTCGAGTTTTTGGGTGAGTTTAGTTTCAATAAATTTTAATAGTCCACTGTAACTTATAGGGTTAAGCTGCTGATCTAAAATAATAAAACTATCTAAAGAGTAGTTATGGTCCGTTGTGTAAATTTTTGCCTCTACAATGCTGTAATGCATTTGATCAAAAAAATTGCAAATACGTGCAAACAAACCTTTTTGATCTTTGCTATAAATCATTACTTGAATACCCTCGCCATTGGGACTTAAGCGCGTGCGAACAATAGGCTTATTTGTATTTAAATGAGGCGTAAGTAGCCTGCTGTGCCATGCAATTTCATGACTTTCGTGCCGAATAAAATAGCTAGACCCAAAATTTTTCCATAAATGCAAATAAGAGTAGTCGTTTAAGCCGAATTTTTGAAGACGTTCAATCGCTTCTGCCTTACGCGTTTCAACGGCTTGCTGGGCATAGTGCACCTGGTTTACCAGTGCGGCTTTGGTGGCATAAAATAAATTTTCAAGCAGCACCGCTTTCCATGTGTTCCACACGAGCGGGCTGGTGCCTCGAATGTCGGCAACGGTTAGTAAATATAGCGCTGTTAATTTTCGTTCGCTTTGTACAAAACGAGCAAATGTTTCAATAACGCTGGGGTCAGATAAATCTGACTTTTGCGCGGTAGAAGACATTTTTAAATGCGCATAGACAAGCCAGGCTACTAAATCAGCATCTTTTTTAGGGAGCTTGTGTTGTGTGCAAAAGTGCATCGCATCTGCCATGCCAAGTTTAGAATGATCGCCACCGCGCCCTTTGGCAATATCATGAAATAGGGCAGCCAAATAAAGCAGATAGGGCGCATCAAACTCTGCAAAGAGTTGACTGCAAAGAGGAAATTCATGTGCTAACGCAGGCTTTGCAAAGCGATGAAGATTACCCACCACATTTAAAATGTGCTCATCTACCGTATAAACATGAAATAAATCGTGTTGCATTTGGCCAATGATTTTGTTGAACGCTGGAATATAACTGCCTAGTATTCCATAACGATTCATAGAGTGAAGTGCATGATTAACGCCATGTGCTTGAGATAAAATTTCAATAAACTTTTTTTTGTTGATCTCGTTTTTTCTGAAATTATGATTCACTAAGGATTTTGCTCTTTGCATATTACGCACAAGCATTGCCCCCATGCCTTGAATCTCGGGGTGTTGCGCTAGCAGTAAAAATGCTTCAAAAATTGCTGAAGGCTGCTTTTCTAGTAAATCTGAAGTTTTTGCTTCTAATAAATTATCGTGTGATTCAAAGTCGGCGGTAATTGGGCGAATGACTGAGGGGGTGGTCGAAATGCCGCGTTGAAAAGATTTTATTAGCACTTCATTAAATAAACTGACAAGTTTTGCACTGCGATAATAACTTTGCATCAGCTGCTCGCTGGCGCGTTTTGTAGCAGTATTCATATAGCCTAAAGATGCTGCCAGCTCATTTTGAAAATCAAACAGTAAGCGGTCTTCACGGTAGTAGCTCATCAAATGTAGATGTATGCGAAGTCGCTGAAGGTTTCTCTGGTGTCGCTCGATCTGGCGGGCTTCTAGCGCAGTGATGATGCCTTGCTTTGCTAGCATCGCCCATGTATTTTTTGATAAAAATTTTCTGTTGTTTGCTATATTCAGGCTCTGCGTGATCCACCAAATGATATGCAAATCTCGAAGCCCACCAGGGCTTTCTTTGATATTGGGCTCTAAATTATAGGCAGTGTCGTTAAATTTCGCATGGCGACTGCTTTGCTCTTTTAATTTGGCCGCAAAAAAAACAGCCACTTTTGTCATGTCGTCGAAAGTGCCGTTAATTTTTATTAAAAAGTCTTGATACAGTAAGCTTGAGCCTGCTAACAGGCGAGATTCGATGAGATTTGTTTGGATTGTAATGTCGCTATTTGCTTCAAGCATACATTCGCTTAAGTGACGCACACTATGACCGACATTTAAGCCAATATCCCACAAAAAGCCCACTAAAGCTTCAATGCTGCCATTGATATGATGATATTGATGCTCCTCATGCAAATCAGGCAACAAAATAAGTAAATCAATGTCCGAGTGAGGGTAAAGCTCGCCGCGACCATAACCACCTACCGCAATTAAGCAGCACGGCATATCAAAGTGAGCTTGTTTCCAAATGAGCATCAACATTTGGTCAATGAGCTTACAATGTTGCCTAAATAAGCGGGCGTTGTTTGGTTTTTTTAGAAAATCAGACTTTAATGTGCAAAGTCCATTTTTTAGGTGTTCTCGCCAATAATCAATGCTGACTTGTGTGGTATTTGTTTCGACAGTATTGTTAACTTGCGGCATCAGGCTTAAGTGTGGTTTTTAAGCGTCTTTTAATTTTTAGATAAACTCTGGAGCCGCAGGCGAGCCGCTTGAAAGCGTCATGACCTCATAACCTGTTTCTGTGACTAAAATCGTGTGCTCCCATTGTGCTGATAAGCTGCGATCTTTTGTGACCACTGTCCAGCCGTCTGGCATATGCTTAATATCACGCTTGCCTGCATTGATCATTGGCTCAATGGTAAACATCATGCCAGCCTTAAGCGCAAGCCCTGTGCCAGGTTTGCCGTAATGTAATACTTGTGGATCTTCATGAAAGACTTTACCAATGCCATGCCCGCAAAATTCACGCACGACGCTATAACCACTTTTTTCAGAAAAGTTTTGAATAGCAAAGCCAATATCACCTAACGTTGCACCAGGCTTTACTTTGCTGATGCCAAGCCACATGGCTTGATAGGTGATTTCACATAAGCGCTTGGCTTGGCTGGTCACTTCTCCTACATAAAACATACGACTGGTGTCCCCATGATAACCCTCTTTAATCACTGTAATATCAATGTTGACGATATCGCCATTTTTAAGCGCCTTGTCACTGGGTACGCCGTGACAAATTTGCTGATTAATGGAGGTGCAAATTGATTTTGGGTAAGGGCGATGACCATCTGGCGCATAATTTAATGGCGCAGGAATCGCTTTTTGAACATCGACGATGTAGTTGTGGCAAAGTCGATCAAGCTCATTTGTGGTGACGCCATGCACAACGTAAGGAGCAATATAATCAAGCACTTCAGAGGCAAGTTTGCCTGCAATGCGCATTTTTTCGATGTCTTGCTGATTTTTAATAGAGATTGCCATGAGCTTTAGCTTGTGAAAAGTAAATCAATTTTAACATAGACGCGATACTTAAATTAGCTTTGAAAATCTGCGTTTAATGTGCTTGCGTTAGGTGCGCCGATGATTTTTTTCACTCGCTCAACATCCATTCTTAGAAGCTCGGCGATTTGGTTGTAATCATCTAACAACGCCGGGTCATCCCACCCATGCGCAGAGTGTCTTGCCAAGTTAGCCGCCAGCGTCACATTGCGAACCCGTGGCTCATTAGAAGCGTTGTCTTGCATGAGTTTAGAAAGTAATGGAGGCAACTCAAAAACCTCAACAAGCTTAGCCTGCAAATCTTGCAACTTGAAACCTAAAACATCTTCTTGAGCGGCTGCACTGCGCAAAGTTTTATCGGCTTGTTGTGCATTAACAATAAGTAACATTTTTTCTGGGGCAAAACACCACATCAGCATTTCAGATAAATCATGGAGTAATGCCGCCGTGCGAACCTCTTCTGCGTGCAAATCAGCTAAATGCGTGGCCCATTCTGCCGCGAAATGTGCTGATTTATGTGCGCGACGAATCAGTTTTAATAATTGCATGAGCGCTGGTAAATTGTTGTTGAGCAAGTCTTCAACCAGCAGCTTTGGTGAGAAGTTAGCAAAAAAAGTACGCGTTCCCATCATCAAAATAGCTTGATCAGGCTGCACTAAATCTTGTAGCTGTTTTTTTCCTTTATGCTTTTGAGAAAAGCTTAACACTTTAAACACCATCATCGGGTCATTTAACACAGCAGATGAAATGGCTCTTGCGCTGGTGTTGTCTTCGTCTTCTTTGAGCTTTGATATTTCTCTCAGCGTATGCTTTAAAACGGGAATCTCTGATTTTTGAATAAAATCAATCCAAGCGTTAATGTCCATATTAACCGCGTCTTGAGAGGGGGACGTCATTTACAATCTCCTTGATTTTTTCACACGTTTAACACCATACAACAGTTTATTAAATAGGTCAGTTGATTAAGCTTAAATTTTTTAAAGCTCAAAACTCTCAAAAAAAAGGCTTTAAAGAAGGTCTGCATTAACATGAAGCCTTGTTAATAAAGCTAGATGAGCGTTTTCTTAAATTAAAAGCCAATGGCATGGGCTTCATTATACCATGCTACATTAAGCCAAATTTCACGTTGAGCTTGTGCTGACTAGGTTTTGGCTGCCGAATATACTCCGCACATTTCACCTGGTACAAATTTTTGCACCTTTTTTTTAATATCGTCTCAAGGTGATTTAATTTTAGTTATAACTTGCCTATGTTTGATTATTTGTGATGCTAAGACTATAATGGGCTTGAGTTTTTACCCCATTTGAGAGGGTACTCAAACGATAAACGGAGATTGAATTTGGCTAAAGAAGAATTGATTGAAATGAACGGCGTGGTTATGGAAATTTTGCCAGACTCACGTTACCGTGTAACGCTTGATAATGGACATAAGCTTATTGCTTACACGGGCGGAAAAATGAAAAAAAATCATATTCGTATTTTAGCTGGAGATAAAGTGACGCTTGAGCTTTCGCCCTACGATATCAATAACGGTCGCATTACGTTTAGGCACATCGAGTCTGGCGGTGCGACATTCACCCCTAGAAAACGTACTTACTAAACTTTAAGCTAAGTGATGTGTTTTAGCTTTAAGGCGCTTACCATGCCAAAAGCTGGCTGTTGATACTAGGCATAAATTCTTTTGACCCTACACCAATATTTCGGACCATTTAAAATTAGAATTTTCGATTATATTAATGCCGTATTTAAGGAGATTAGGCATGAAGAAATCGAGATTTACAGAAGAGCAAATTGCGTTTGCGCTTAAGCAAAATGAGTTGGGGGTATCCGTCGAAGAAGTAAGTCGCAAGATGGGTATCAGCGAAGCGACCTTTTACAACTGGAAGCAGCGATATGGTGGATTAGGTCCATCTGAACTCAGGAGACTAAAGCAATTAGAAGAGGAAAACAGCAAGCTTAAACGCTTGGTTGCGGACTTGTCACTGGATAAAGCTATGTTACAGGATGTCTTATCAAAAAAGCTTTAACGCCCGACCGTAAGCGAGGATTGATTGCAGACTTGATGGCGCGGTTTCGCGCTAGTCAACGTAAAGTCTGCTGTTTGATTGGATTATCGCGGAGTAGCTGGCACTATCAATCGATTGCACGCGATAGCAGTGCCTTACAAATGCGGATTAAAGAAATCACGGATACGCGTAAGCATTATGACTACCGACGTGTGCATGTCATGCTCAAGCGTGAGGGCTGGAAAGATAATCACAAACGGGTATATCGTTTGTATCAAGAGATGGGGTTGTCATTAAGATTCAAACGTCCGCGCAGACATAAGTCATGTCAGGAAAGGCTGCCAAAGTATGTAGCACAACATCCGAATGAAGTATGGAGTATGGACTTTGTAGCAGATAACTTATTTGATGGGCGTAAGCTACGTGCATTAACCGTGGTAGATCAGTATAGTCGTGAATGTCTGGCAATTTACGTAGGACAACGTTTAACGGGTGAAGATGTGGTGCAGGTAATGCAGTATGTGGCTTTTAAGCGTGGTCATCCAAAGTTTATTAAGACGGATAACGGATCGGAATTTATTTCTAAAACCTTGGATAAATGGGCTTATGAGAATCAGGTAATGATGGACTTCTCAAGGCCTGGTAAACCGACAGATAATGCATTCATCGAGTCATTTAATGGACGTTTGAGGCAAGAGTGTTTAAATGCCCATTGGTTTTTATCGCTAGATGATGCAAAATTCAAAATTGAAGCATGGCGTAGGGAGTATAACGAGAGTCGTCCCCATTCATCTTTGGGCTGGATGACACCCTTTGAATATGCCCAGAAATATTGGGAAACCGCCCAAAATAGCCATGCTGTTTAGACCGAAAATTCTATTTAAGAATGGCTCGGTTATTGGTGCAGGGTCAATAAACGGACTTTTTTCAATAAAAACTGGTAGGGTTATTGGGGGCAGGTCAGTGGTAGGTGTGCTAAACCTCAATGGGTTAGAGAGTTTTTAGAAGCTGGTGGTAAACTTGAAACTATTGCAGTAGATAAGCCTTACACTTCTAAATAACAACAGAAAGAATTGATATGATCACTATTTTAATTACTGCCATAATTGCTATCTTTGGTTTTCTTCTATATGTAAAACTTCAAGGTGCTGTAAATGAACCAAATCTATATAAATCTAAACTAATAATGACCGATAACGAAAAAGAGTTCTTTTTTCGTTTAAAAGAAGCACTACCTAACCATAATATCTTTACACAAGTTAGCCTTGGAGCTTTGCTACAACCTAATATTAAAGGCAACAATAAAAAGTATTACAGTGTTCGTGGAACATTCGCCCAAAAGATTGCTGATTATGTTGTATGTGATACAGATATGAAAGTTATAGCAATCGTGGAATTAGATGATAAGACACATAATTCCGATAAAGATGTTAAGCGTGATGCAATGTTAGAGCAAGCTGGTTATATTGTTGTTCGTTGGAATAGCAAGAAGAAGCCTACTATCCAAGAGATTACAGAGAAAATCACACCAACTGTAAAATAAACACACTATTCCGTATCATGTAGAAAAAAGCAACAAGTAGCGCTATTAAGGTCTACATGATTGCTTGTTGTTTGGTGCCCAAAAGAGGACTCGAACCTCCACACCCTAAGGCACATGGACCTGAACCATGCGCGTCTACCAATTCCGCCATTTGGGCAACTTTATAATGACCTATTTTACGCCTTAAAGGTCCGCTTAGTCTAATGGTTGTGCTCACTTTATATTAAAAGGTAAGTCTTGTTAATGACAAAAAATAGCAGCAAAAGCAAACACAATAAACGTAGTAACGACCCACACGCTGAGCGTGAGGCCGGGTTGTACGATAGCCCTTTGCCAAGCCGTGAGCTTATTTTAGCGACAATGAGTGAGCAGGGCATTCCCCTCTCTGTGGAGCAGCTTTATTTGCTGCTAGATATTAGCGATGATGAGCAACTCATTTTTAATAAACGACTGAACGCCATGGCGCGAGAGGGTCAAATTATTAAAAACAGAAAAGGCGCTTTATGTATTGCGGATAAGCTCGATTTGATCGCTGGCGTTATTCAAGGGCATCCCGATGGCTTTGGCTTTTTAATTCCGGATAATAAAACCAAGGTTAATGGCGAAGATGTGTTTTTAAACGCCAAAGAGATGGCGCAAGTAATGCATGGTGACCGCGCCATGGTGCGCATGAGTGGATTAGATAGAAAAGGCCGTCCCGAGGGTAAAATTATTGAAGTTTTAGAGCGCCGCACGCAACAACTCGTGGGGCGAGTAATGCACGCTGGCGGGGTAACGATTGTTGCGGCTGAAGATAAGCGTATCAATGTAGATATTCTTATTCCTTATCATTTAGATATGGGAGCTAAAGCAGGTCAGATTGTGATGATTGTATTGACGCATCAGCCATCTCTTTTAGCGCAACCCATGGGCAAGATTGTAGAGATTTTAGGTAACTATGCTGACAGCGGTATGGAAATCGAAATTGCTTTGCGTAAGCATTCTTTGCCGCACGAGTTTAGTCCTGAAGCCATCAAGCAAGCCGAGACTTATCCACGACTTGTTCAGGCTGAAGATTACAAAAACCGCATTGATTGCCGTGAAGTTCCGCTCGTAACCATTGATGGCGAAACCGCGCGTGACTTTGATGACGCTGTATATGCCGAGCCGCAAGGCAAAGGCTGGCGCTTGCTGGTAGCGATTGCAGATGTGAGTTTTTATGTAAAGCCGCATGATGCTTTAGATAAAGACGCATACGACCGTGGTAATTCAGTCTATTTTCCGCGGCGCGTTATTCCAATGTTGCCAGAAGCCTTATCTAACGGCTTATGCTCGCTCAACCCCGATGTTGAGCGCTTGTGCATGGTGTGTGATATGCAAATTGATGCTACTGGCATTGTGAAGCAGTTTAAATTTTACCCTTCAGTGATGCGATCAAAAGCACGCATGACCTACACCCAAGTACATGAGATTTTGCAAGATCCGCAAGGCGCGCTCGCACAGCAATATGAGTGGCTCGTGCCACATTTGCAACACTTAAATAGCGTGTATAAACTATTGCAAGTACAGCGGAAAAATCGTGGGGCTATCGAGTTTGAGTCTTCTGAAACGATTATGGAATTTAATAGCCAAGGCAAAATTGAGCGCATTGTTCCCAGTGCTCGTAATGAAGCACATAAACTCATTGAAGAATGTATGCTGGCAGCCAATGTCTGTGCGGCTAGTTTTTTGCGTGAGCATGAACACCCCGCTTTATACAGAATTCATGAAGGGCCAACACCTGAAAAGCTTGAGTTGTTACGTGCGTTTATGGCGGAATTTGGCTTTAGTGTAGGGGGCGGCGATACCCCGCACGCAAAAGACTACGGTAAATTGTTAGCGCGTATTAGCGCGCGCCCTGATGCAGAGCTTTTGCAAACAGTATTGCTGCGCTCGATGCAGCAAGCGGTTTATAGCCCTGATAATGTTGGCCATTTTGGCTTGGCTTATGAGTCGTATGCTCATTTTACTTCGCCGATACGTCGTTATCCAGATTTGCTCATTCATCGCGCCATTAAGGCTGTATTAAATGGTGAGCAATATCAAGCTGGCAGCTGGAGTGATTTAGGCAGCCATTGCTCAATGACCGAGCGCCGCGCAGATGATGCAACGCGCGATGTAAATAATTGGCTTAAGTGCTTTTATATGCAAGATAAAATTGGCGAAGTTTTTGAAGGCACTGTGGCGGGTGTTACGGGATTTGGACTTTTTGTTGCTTTAGACGGCGTTTATGTAGAAGGCTTATTGCACGTCACAGAATTGGGTAATGATTACTTTCATTACGATAAAGCCCGGCACGAAATGATGGGGGAGCGTACGGGTGCACGCTACCGTCTAGGCGACAGATTAACCATTAAAGTGGCGCGTGTAGATTTAGAATCCACCAAAATTGATTTTATTTTAGTCAATAAAAACAAAAAACTAGAAGATGAATTAGAAGTTAAATATACAAAAAATCAAGCTAACAATAAATTGCGCGATGGCGATAGAAAGCCTGTAAAATCTGCCACGCAGTTACGTGATGACTTGGGAGTGAGTACGCTGGCAAAGCCTACTCAAAAAGTGGGAGGGCGCTTAACTTTGGGGGTAAAGCCCAAATCTAAATCTAACTCTAAAGTGGTGAGTAAAGCGGTTACAAAAAACCCAGCTAAGCCTACTAAGTCAAAAAAAGCCAGTAAAAAAAGTAAACGTTAATCAATATAAAGTTAAAAAATAAGGTAAAAAAAGAAATGGCTGATGCCCGTATTTTATTTGGTTTTCATGCAGTATTAAGCCGTTTACGCCAACACAGCGCGAGCGTGCAAGAAATTTTAATTGACAAAGACCGTGTCGATGCGCGCATGAAGGATTTGCTCAAAATGGCGGATGTGTCTGGTGTGCGCACGATGGAAGTGGAGCGTGCGCGCTTAGATGGCATGGCGGGCACGCATGGTCGCCACCAAGGCGTAATTGCGCGCGTGGTCGATACGCCCATTCCTTACAAAGATATTCATGATATTTTAGAGTCTGATCTTAACGAGCCGCCTTTTTTCTTGATTTTAGATGGGGTTGAAGACCCGCACAATCTTGGTGCCTGCCTGCGAGTAGCCGATGCCATGGGGGTTCACGCTGTGATTGCTCCCAAAGACCGTGCGGTAGGGTTAAATGCCACGGTGCGCAAAGTGGCGTGCGGCGCGGCTGAAACCGTACCTTTTATTGCGGTGACTAATTTAGCCAGAACCATACGCGAACTCAAAGAAGCAGGGGTTTTTGTCATTGGTACCACGATGGATGCCCCCAGCACCATCACCACAAGCAAATTAGAAGGTGCTATTGCGCTAGTATTAGGCGCTGAAGGTGATGGTATCAGGCGCTTAACGGCTGAAAATTGCGATGCGCTGGTGACTATACCAATGTATGGTGTGGTTGAAAGCTTAAACGTCAGCGTGGCAAGTGGTATTTGCTTGTATGAGGTGAGGCGTCAGCGTAGTTTAGCTAATATGCCTTCTTAAGCCTAAAATTTAAAGCTTTAAAGTATGACGTGTTTTTTCTCTAACTCGTTTTAGTAATACGGAGTTTTCAATAAGCGACTCCCCATAACTTGGCACTAAATCTTTCATTTTATTTTGCCAGGCATCACTTTTAATGTGTGCCTTAAAGCAGCGTTCAATCACATCAATCATGGCTTGCACACTCACAGATGCTCCTGGAGATGCACCAAGTAGTGCCGCCAGGGTGCCGTCTTTAGCGGCAACAATTTCAGTGCCAAACTCTAACTTGCCCCATTTTTCGTTGCATTGTTTAATAATTTGTACGCGTTGACCTGCGTTTTCAAGCGTCCAATCAGCGCTTGCCGCGTGGGGCAAAAATTCACGCAGCACGCTCATTCTTTGGGCGTGCGATTGGGTTGCTTCTTTTATTAAGTATTTGGTGAGCGCTAGGTTATGTCGACCTGCACCCAGCATGGTCTTTAAGTTGTCAACTTTGACGGATTTTGCCAAATCAAATTTTGAGCCTGCTTTTAAAAATTTAGTGGTAAAGCCTGCAAACGGACCAAATAATAAAGCACGCTTGCCATTGATAATGCGCGTGTCTAAATGTGGCACAGACATGGGTGGGGCGCCAAGCGCGGCTTTTCCATATACCTTTGCGTGGTGCTCACCAATCACTTCAGGATTATTGCAAATCAGCCATTGACCGCTCACAGGAAAGCCGCCATAACCCTTGCTTTCATCAATGCTGGCTTTTTGTAAGAGCGGCAATGCACCACCACCTGCGCCTAAAAACACAAATTGAGCACTCACGGCTTTTGAATGATGGCTATTTAAGTCGTGCAAACTGGCGTGCCAAGTATTATCTTTGCTACGATCTTTTACCTTGTAAAGATTTTTAACCTGCGTATTTGTGTGCAAACTAAAATTAGGTTGAGTTTTTAAATGGGCAATCAAGTGGCGTGTAAGTGAGCCAAAATCAATATCTGAACCATGTTCAACATAGGTGGCGGCTAATTTTTCATGCGTATTTCTGCCGCGCATGATAAGCGGCATCCATTGCTGTAATTGAGAAAAGTCATCACTAAACTGCATCTGCTCAAATAAATGATGCTCTTTAAGAAGTGAATAACGTTGTTTTAAAAACGCGCTGTTTTTTTCACCCCAAACAAAGCTCAAATGTGGTGTTTTGTTAATAAATTGACTGGGGGCGGGCAGGGCGGATGTTTCTACTAAGTGTGACCAAAACTGCAGAGAAACCTCAAATGCCGCATTGATTTCTAAGGCGCGCTGCGTGGCGATAGTGCCATTCGCATCTTGCGGGGTGTAATTAAGCTCGCAGTAGCCCGCATGGCCGGTGCCTGCATTATTAAGGGCATCGGAACTTTCTAATGCAACGTCAGCTAACTGCTCTATCATCATGATATGAAGCGATGAATCAAGCTGATTAAGTAAAACACCAAGCGTAGCGCTCATGATGCCACCGCCGACTAAAAGTACGTCGGTGCGCTGTGTTGTATGCGGTGTATTTTTGGCTGTCATTTTTGTGTGATTTTACAGCAAAAAATTTATATTTTGCTGACTTCTTTTATGCGCTGAAACCTTATTTTAGCCAAAGCTTTCAGTCATTCTGTCGAGCATAATGGCAAGCAACACAACACCTAGACCGCTTTCAAAACCTAAGCCAATATCTAAGCGCGAAATGCTCGATAACACATCATTGCCCAAGCCGCCAGCACCTACCATTGAAGCAATAATTACCATAGATAAAGCCATCATAATGGTTTGATTGATGCCAGCAAATAAGGTTGTCATCGCGCTGGGCAATTGCACTTTCATCAGTAGTTGTGTTGGCGTGCAGCCAAAAGCCAGTCCTGCTTCTACTTGCTCTTTATTGACTTGGCGTATCCCTAATGAGGTTAATCTAACCACTGGAGGCATCGCAAAAATAACCGTCGCAATCACTCCTGGCACCCGACCTAAGCCAAAAAACATTGCCGCTGGAATCAGGTAAACAAAAGCCGGCATGGTTTGCATAAAATCTAATATGGGGCGAATAATCGCTTCAGCTTTGTCTTTTCTGCCAGCAAGAATACCGAGTGGAATGCCAATGGTGAGGCTAATCAATGTGGCTGAAATAATGAGCGCAAGCGTCACTAAAGTTTGATTTGTAAAGCCCATATTGTCTATTAACCATAATGATGCCGCGCAAAACAAGCTAAACTTTAAGCCTAAGCGCCAATAAGCAATTGCGACAAACAGTAGGGAGAATAACCAAAATGGTATGGCTTGCAGTGCATTTTCAATGCCAGCAGTTGAGCTGTTAATAATGGCTCCCATGCCGTTAAATAATCCATGGTCATTGACTTCTAGCCAGGCTACTGCACTTGCAATCCATTCACCTATGGGGATTTTATGGCTCATGCTTTTGACTCCTTATACAATTTGCGTAGTAATACTGTTTTGGTGATTGCCCCAATATATTCTCCATTACCGTCAATGACAGGCAGCGGGCATGGGCAGGCAATGGCTTTATTTAGCACGTCATTGACGGGCGTTTTTCCTGAAATCGAAAAATCACCTGGCAACAGTGCGTCACGCAGTTTTTTATCTTGCTGATTCATGCAGTGCGTGATTGACTCAGCAGAAACCACGCCGACTAATTTTTGTGTTTTATCTAAAACAAAAGCGTAATCACGATTAAATAAGCGCATACGAGCAAGTGCCGCACTAAAGCCAGCCACCAAATCGTCTGGGCAGTCAAAAATAGTGACTTCTTCTTTTTGTGCAACATCTTTGGCGGTGAGGTGTTTATTGACATCTACACCATTAAAAAATGCTTTTACATAATCATCAGCAGGACGTTGCAAAATATCTTCTGAAGTGCCGACTTGTACTACACGCCCACCTTCCATAATACAAATGCGATTACCAATTCGCAGCGCTTCATCTAAATCGTGCGAAACAAAAACAATGGTGCGTTTTTGATCTTGTTGTAGCTTCATCAGCACGTCTTGCATTTCGGTGCGGCGTAAAGGGTCTAATGCTGAAAAAGCTTCATCCATTAGCATGAGCGATGGGTTAACGGTAAGGGCGCGCGCAAGTCCTACGCGTTGTTGCATTCCGCCAGAGAGCTGAGAGGGTAGATGCTTGGCAAAGGTATGAAGACCGACTTGCTCGAGCACCTGCATGGCCCGACGCTCGCGCTCAGTCTGCTTAACCCCCGCAATTTCTAATCCAAAGGCTGCATTTTCAACTACCGTGCGATGAGGCAATAAGGCAAAAGACTGAAAAACCATGCTCATGTCTTTACGACGTAAATGAAGCAGTTTTTCTTTGCTCATGGAGGCCACATCCTCTCCATCTACAATAATATTACCAGCGCTAGGCTCAATCAGCCGATTAAGTAATCTAATGAGGGTGGATTTTCCTGAGCCAGAAAGACCCATGATGACAAAAATTTCACCTTGGTTAATCTCAAAAGAAGCATTTTGTACACCAATAACTTGCCCTGATTGTTTAAGTATCTCATCTTTATGAAGCCCTTCTTGCAGCATTTTTAAAGCAATTTGAGGGTTATTGCCAAATACTTTATATAGATTTTTAACCACTACTTTGGCTTCAGTCTTCGCGGCATGTGCAGATTGCATGATCTCCATCTTACGTTTCCCTTTTTGACATCAAAAATGAAGCAGGTGCTTAAATTATCCCGTACTACAAAATGACTTTAACTTAAATAATCTTGGGGTTTTTAATTACTTTTAGGGGCTAAAAAATGCCATAAAAGCGCTATCTTTCTATAACTAAATGACTCAAAGGCTTAGCGCAGCAGGGCAAAAATAACCCTTGATCTATTTCACGCTGACGTATGCCACCCCCATGCTCCATTTTTACCTGACCTGAAATCAGCTTGCTTTTACAGGTGCCACACAAGCCTTTGCTGCATGATGATGGAAATCTTAAGCCTGCTGCACGCGTCGCATCTAAAACAAATGACTCTGCATCACACTCGATGGTCATACCGCTTTTGATGAACTCAATGGAGAAGGTTTGTGTGTCATTGTCTTGTAGCGCTGTGCTTTGATGGGTTTTTTCAGCCGTTTGCGCTGTGGCCTCAATGTGGGTAGGCACCTCATCAAAAGAAAAGCGCTCTTCATGATAATGCGCCATATTAAAACCTGCATTTTTCAGTATTTTTTGTACAGCCTCCATGTATGGCACGGGGCCGCAGGTAAACACTTCGCGTTCTAAAAAGTCTGGTGCAATGTGTTGTAGGTACTCTGTATTGAGTACGCCTTCTTGTGGACATTGCGCTTGCAAGTGCGTATCGGCAGATGAATCTATTTTTGCGCAAAGATAAACGGGGCGAAAATGCGCTTGATTAAAAGCCATTAAATCGAGCTCTTTTTTGAAAATGATGTCTGCTGGCGTTCTGGCGCTGTGCAAAAACACCATATCAGGGTCTTCAGCCAGCTCATAAAAAGAGCGTGCCATTGACATGAGTGGCGTAATGCCAACGCCACCTGATAAAAATAAGTATTTTTTTGCAGGATGAGTCACGCAGGTAAAATCCCCGGCAGACCCTAGCGCAGAGATTGATGTGCCTACTGTTAAATGCTGATGCAACCAATTTGACACAACACCGTCAGGCTTGCGTTTAACGGTAATTGAAATGACGTGTGGGCGGCTTGGCGCAGATGAAATCGTATAACTTCGGTGAATAATTTCACCATTGATAGGAACTTCAAGCGTGATAAATTGCCCAGGCAAAAACTTAAATAGACTGAGGCTTTTTGATGTAAAGAAAAAACTTTTAACATCATGTGTTTCTTGTCTTACATGGCAGCAAACAAGATGATTATCGTGATGATTACCCCATTCTGGCAGACTGGCTTGCCAGAGTTGTGCCGTGTTGATTGAGCGCATTAACGACATATTTTTATAGGCGCACTTTTAGAATGAAGTGCTGCTTGTTTTTGAATAAACTCAGGGTTTTCTAATGTGGCTTCTAGGCGCTGAATATACCAGTGCGTGAATTTTTCTACCAAGCTTTCGGTATAGGGTGAGTAAGGACCAGGCTCGTACCACTGACTGGTTGTTCCGCGTTGTGTACGTTCCACTAATGTGGAGTCTTGTTTATTGGTTGCCCGCCAAACCTCTGTAAGACGCTTAAGGTCATAATCTACGCCTTCAACCGCAGCTTTACTAACCAACCATTTAGTGCGCACTAGCGTGTGATCTGCATCAATAGGCATCGCGCTGATAGTGACAATATGATCGCTCATAAAATGATGCCAAGAGTTTGGCTGAGTCCAAAATGAAAGCCCGCCTAAATTGCGCTGAGTTAAATCTCCCAGTAATTTTTGCGAGGCCACTTTAGTGTCCATGGTTTGCGATTCACCCGCACCAATCAGCGGTAAACGCTGAGTTCTATACCCTGTTGCACAAGAATCTAACAGATCTATTTCTGCAGAAGGCAGTCCGCACGATTCCCAGCGCGCTCCTTCGGTTTTGATAAGATCAGAAAATTCATTTATTTTGTCTGCATTGGCGGCAGAAGGCTGATAACCAAAACCGTACTCAAAAATTGAAGTGGTCAGCTCTGGATGACTGCCTACGCAGTGGTAGCACTCGCGATTATTTTCCATCGTGAGCTTCCAGTTACCTTGTTCTACAATATCTTCTTGCCAAGCGATTTTGCAATCTACAAGGCGGTGCGGCGCAATATAGGGTTCCATTTTCTGACGCATAGCTTCAAAGTCTTTAGGTGGATTATCTGCCAAACAGATAAAAATTAACCCCGCAACATTGCCTACATGCACGGTTTTTAAACTATGCTCGTTTGGGTTAAAAGCATCCCCCATATGTGCGGTATGAATGAGTTTGCCTGATAAATCATACGTCCATTGGTGATATGGGCAGACAAGATTACCCACGCTGCCTTTTTCATCATCACACAACTGAGAGCCACGGTGGCGACACACGTTGTGAAACGCTTTGATATTCATGTCGTCATCACGCACAATAATCACCGAACTTTTACCGACTTTAACACTGATGTAATCGCCCGGCTCTGCAATGTCAGGCTCAACGGCAACATAAATCCAGTGCTGCTCAAAAATCGCCGCAATGTCTAAATCGTAAATTTCAGGACTATTATAAAAAGCCGCATCAAGAGAATAACCTTGACGACGTTCATGGATCATTTTTTTGAGTTCAGCCGAAATAGTCATATATGATTTCCTCGCGGGATTTTGATTTAAATACATCATTTCAATGAACTGAATACTAAAATTCAGCAAGCCGATGTTTGCGCAAGTAGTCTAAAATAACTTGTGCTTTTTCGACAGAATTTCCGTTAATTACGACAGATCCACCTTTGCTTTGGCTTGAAATAGAGGCCAGCATACGCTCATAAGCCGTTTTGTTTTCAGGCGCTTTCAGCTTGGTCAATGAGTAGCCCGCCGACGGATAATCATGAGTGGATTGGTGTTGATTGACAAGAGGCGCAGATGACTGAGGTGCTGGCAGTAACTTTATCTCACCTGAAACTTGCTTTGCGTATGAAAAATTTAAGCGCGCTTTTGCTAGCGGGTGAATGGCGATTATCGCTGGCCATTTAACCGCCACCTGGCGGCGTTCACCGTGAGGTAAGAATTGCATGACCTCAATCATATCGCCATTTTGTTTCATCGACAGTGCCTGAGCCACCAGTGGTACAGCAAGCTTTTGAGCGAGTAAATAAGGTAATAAGCCGCTGTCTTGCCCGCTTTCTGCTCGACTACCGGTTAAGATGAGATCAACCTCTTTTAATTCAGCCATTAAGCAATCGACAATATCGGCATTATCTGCAGTTGGAATAACATCAATTTGACCAGCACCCAGCGCCAAATAGTCATTTAAAGCCTCACTCTCTGCCTTGCCCGCATGAAGTACGCGGTGTTCCGACAAACAAGATTGCGCCATGTTTAAACCGAGCATCATGGCAATACTGTCGTTATGACAATGCCTTGATGCGCCACTTATCGGGTGCCGCCCAGCTGAAACCAATGTGGTGATACGTTTAATCATTTTTTATCAATTTTTTATCTTTAATTTGAGTGATCGCTAAAATAAGGCTTTGCATGATGTCTTCTGCATCGCCAATCACTGTAAGGTCTGCACGCTTTACGATGGGCGCGCTGGCATCAAGATTGATGGCAATCACATGGCGGCAATCTTTAATGCCTTGCAAATGTTGTACTGCGCCAGAAATGCCAATGGCAAAATAAAGGCTTGCGCTGACGGTTTTGCCACTTGCGCCAATTTGCTGCTCATATAAAAATTTTCCATTATCAACCGCCACCCGACTTGCGCCTACTGCAGCATTAAGTGCGCGGGCTAGCGTTTCTAATGTGCTGACATTGTTTACCCCATTGCCTGCAGAAACAATGCAGTCGGCTTCTTCTAAAGCCATACGCTCAGAAGCGCTCGCTAATAAGTCCAAGTGTTGGTAGCGGGTTTGAGCGTTGTTGCCTAAGGGCTTATTTGATTTTTCATGTGACTTTTTAAGCGCGTCGCAGGCGAGGGTGGTTTCTAATTCCGTGGTTTCTAATTCCGTGGTTGCCAAAGTACGAAAAGGCAAGGTGATTTCGCTTACATTTTCGCTTAATAATATAATGTGCGGTAAGTCTGAAATCACCAATCGACTTCTACCTTTTTGGGGGCGAGCAATATGATGTTCATCAATCTCAACAACATCAGTCGCCGCAGATTTAAGTGGTTGCGCGGCGATGAGCCTTCTCCCTAACTCGCCATCACCTCGCATATTGTCGGGCATAAAAATGCGTGAAGGATTCACTTTTTCTATTGTTTCTAATACACAATGAAGCGCGCTATCAGGCTGAAAAACATGAAAATCAAACTCGGGTTTAATGATGACAATATCAGCCCCAAAAGCGCCCAAATCTTCATGGCATTCCCCCAATATCAAAGCGAGCACCGCGGTGTTTTCGCCCGCTAAAATAGCTGCCGTGGCAATGGTTTGACGGGCGTGATCATCAAGCACACCTTTGTTAGTATGGGTTACGCTTAAAAAGAAATGTGTGGGGTTTATGCGCGTGCGAAGCGGTTTAACAGCGGGCATCTCTTGTAATACTTGAGGCGCTACCAACGTAGTGCGCTTGATGCCATTGGGGGTAATTTTAATATGACGATTTACACCCAGTCTTGAGAGTTTGCCATGTGCGCGCATCATTTAGCTCTCCAAGGCGGCAGCCAAAAGCTCTGCAATATCGAGTACCTGAGGGCGCTTTCCAGCAACGCCTTCAAGCATTGACGTGCATTGGGGGCAAGCAACCGCAATAATTTCAGCATCAACGGCATGTGCATCAGCAATACGAATATCAGGAATACGTTGCTTGCCAGGAATATCAGCGAGCGGTGCACCACCACCACCACCACAGCAACGGCTACGTAAGCCCGCACGCTCCATTTCATTGACTTCAATTCCTATGCTTTTAAGCAAAGTGCGAGGTGATTGCGTTTCATTATTATAGCGTGCGAGGTAGCATGGGTCGTGGTAGGTGAGCTTGCGTCTTTCGTCTGATTTTTTTAATGCTAACTGCCCGCTCGCCGTCAGTTGCATCAAAAAAGTTGAATGGTGCAAAACTTCGTAATGTGCACCAAAAGCAAGATATTCATTTTTAAGACTATGCAAAATATGCGGGTCTGCCGTCACAATGCGTTTAAATGGCAGTGCATTTAAGCTATTGATGTTTGCTTTTGCAAGCTTTTGAAAGGTTGCTTCATCGCCAAGCCGCCTTGCAGTATCACCCGTATCTTGTTCATATTGTCCCATAACAGCAAAGTCTACTTGAGCGGCTTGGAGTAACTTCACTAAAGCCCGCAAAGTACGCTGGTAGCGCATATCAAAAGCACCTTCACCCACCATTAAAAGCACATCAACAGGGGTGTTTGGGGTAATGGTTTTAACATTTAAATCAAGCGCCCAATAATAACGAGAGTCTTGATTAAATCCACCTGCCGTGCCAGTTTGACGTAGATTTTCTAGCACTTGAAATGCCTTTTCTGGAACCTCACCTTGGTTTAGCGCAAGGTTGCGCCTTAAGCCAACAATAGCATCAACGTGCTCAATTAACATGGGGCATTCTTGTACGCAGGCGCGGCAAGTAGTGCATGACCATAACGTTTCAGCCTGAATCAAGGACGGTACTATCGGTGTGTTGATGGTGCCATTGTATTTTTCAATAGGAATTCCCGGATGAGGGCTGCCAGAAAAGCTCCGTGCGCAAAGGCTAGACTTTTCATGTTGAGAAAACCCAATGACTAAATCTTGAATCAGCTTTTTAGGATTAAGTGGTTGCTCGGCAGCAAAGGCGGGGCAAGCCGCTTCACATTTTCCACATTGCACACAAGCATCAAAACTTAATAGCTGATTCCATGCAAAGTCTGAAGTTTTGCTTATTCCAAATTGTTGATTTTTTAAATCAAGAGGCTTGAGCGCCGTAGAGAATTCACCACGAAAACGCTCTTGGCGAGAATGAAAAGCCAAGTGTAATAGCCCTGCAACAGCGTGTTTCATAGGGCCGCCTAAGCCAATCCCTAACAATAGCTCAGCCGAACCTATAATAAGCAATATCAATGCCAATGCCGCAATAATGCTGGCTTGTGCGCTGATAGGTAAATTAAGTAGCAATAAGCCAAGCGCAAAGCTTGCAAGCGTGTAAGAAACTCTACTAAAAGCGCCGCGAGATAGCCTTAATGGCGCATGAATACGGCGTAACCATACAAAAAATACACCCGCTAACATCACAGCAGTTGCTATCACAATGGCGTAATTCAGGGTGACAGAATACAACATCAAGCCATAATTGATAGCAGATAAAATAAGTGCAGCCACCGCGCCACCCGCAGTTGCGATATGAACCCGCGCAATAAAGGGCTCACGTGACACCACATGATGCAAATCTACAAAATAGCGCTTAGGGATAGTCAGCAAATGAAACCATGAGAAGTCCGCTGGCGCACCTTGACGCCATAATTGCGAGCGACGCCACAACCCAGCTAGCAAGATGAGCATCGCCAGCCAAAAAAGTAGGCTCATCACATGCTTAATCAGCATAATTAAATACAGTCACAATTAAAAATATAGTTAATAAAAACATATGGTTAAGTAAATCATGGGATTAGGTAAAATACAGAATTAAAAGCATCATTGGTCGTTATTTATTTAAGGTGAGTTTGAATTAAAAGTCTTTACACAGACGCAGTGCATCGTAAATAGCGCCATGAATGTTGTGCATAGACACACAATCGCCGACACGAAAAAGCAAAAATTCACCGTTATTTAGCTTATGCTTTAGTGCCGGTTGAGGCTCGGCGGCAAATAAAGCTTGAATATCTGTTTGCCCGTGGTTTTTAGAACGCGCCTTAAGCGCCCAGTAGAGATCGGTGTTTGGTGTGATGCCATTTTCTATCACCACCTGATCAACTTCGCGCTCTTCTAAAGCTTCAGTATATTCATTTTTTAAAACAGCGATTTTTTTAACTTGCCCCTGCTCATTTTTTTCTTCATAAACGCGCTCTAAAGAAAAGTTTGGGGTAGGCACAATGCCTTGCGCGTATAAGCGGCGATAAAAAATAGGAAATGTTGTGCCACCGACATCGTCTGCCACCTTGGGGTCTGGGGTCACCAGTTCACATAAGCTGCCACGACTTGCCATAAAATCAGCCGTGCCAAAGCCTGCGTGTGTGCCAATGCTGTCGTAAATGAGTACATTTTTTTCCGGCGCAACACGCTCGCTCAAAATATCCCAAGAACTCACCGCCAAGCCTTTATCAACGCCCCAAGCTGGTATTTCTGCGCTGTGGCTGCTGCCGCCTGTTGCCAGCACAATAATGCTGGGAGTTTCTGAAAGTATCCTGCTGACATCAGCTCGAACGCCTAGCTTATAAGTCACACCTAAGCGCTTGGCTTCCATATCAAGCCAGCGAATAATGCCTGCCATCTGCTCACGTTGAGGTGCTTTTGCTGCTAAATTAACCTGCCCGCCCACGGTTGAATTTTGCTCAAATAAAACGACCTCATGACCGCGCTCTGCACAAACTCGCGCGGCTTCTAAGCCCGCAGGACCTGCACCTACCACCACGATACGGCGTTTTTCACCATGACTTTTGCTGATGACGTGCGGCATGGTGGACTCTCTTGAAGTGGCCGCATTTTGCGTGCACAAAACATCTTGCCCCAAGTACTGTCTATCAATACAATAATTAGCACCTACACATTGTCTGATTTGATTTTCTCGGCCGTCACGTACTTTCGCAATCATGTAAGGGTCGGCAATATGCGCGCGCGTCATCCCCACCATATCAACTAAGCCATTGGCGATAATGCGCTCAGCTTGACTCACATCGCGGATACCCTGCGCGTGTAAAATCGGTACTTTTGAAACCGATTTAATCCCCGCCGCTAAATGTACAAAAGGCTCTGGCGGCAAAGCCATAGAAGGCATACAGTTAGCCACTTTATTGTGTGTGTCAGCCCCAGAGCCAATCACGCTGATAAAGTCAATCAAGCCTGTTTCAGACATGATTTTTGCAATTTCTTTAAGCGTTTCTGGCGCTAATCCATCATCATGAAACTCGTCAGCACACATCCGCAGCCCAACACAAAAATCAGCACCCACCGCCGCGCGTACCGCTTGTAATACTTCTACGCCAAAGCGCATACGATTTTCTAAGCTGCCGCCATATTCATCAGTGCGCTGATTAGTTCTAGGGCTCCAAAACTGATCAATTAAGTGCTGATGTGCGGCAGAAATCTCTATGCCGTCCATGCCCGCCGCCTGCACGCGCTTGGCTGCTGCTGCAAAGTCGCTAATAATGCGCTGGATGTCTTCAACTTCAATCACCTTAGCATTGCCACGGTGTACTGGCTCACGCACCGCGCTAGGCGAAACCAAATGAGGCCAAGGATCGCCTGCGTAAGCAGATCGCCTGCCCATATGGGTTGCTTGAATCATGATTTTGCTGCCATGCCGGTGCATGGCTTGTGCTAAACGAGAAAGTGGCTCAATCACACGATCAGTTGTAAGGTTAACAGGCTTCCACGCACCTTGCGGCACGTCGATAGAAACAGGACTCGAGCCGCCACAAATTGCCAAACCTAAGCCGCCTTTAGCTTTTTCTTCATAGTAGCGAATATAGCGCTCGCCTGGCATACCCCCAGCTTCAGCATAGACTTCAGCGTGCGCCGTACTGTAAATACGATTAGGCAAGACTAATTGATTAAGAGTAATCGGCGTAAAAAGATGAGGGTAACGCATCGTATTCCAATCAGGCTTTTTTTAAATGACAGGTAAAAATTTGCTATTTAATTGAGTGTTGAGCTCAATACTTTTTAATTAAGCATTAAGCATTAAGCATTAAGCATTAAGCATTAAGCATTAAGCATTAAGCACTTATTTTTAATAATTAAATTATTTAAAACAATGACTTAGATTTAAATATGAAAGCATTTTATAAAGTTTTATAAGGTTTTTTTATGCTGATTGAGTGTGCATTTTATGTGTAAATCATCATTCAGCGCATTATGCGCCGCAAGCAATGTGGCTGTGATCATTGTTAAGTTCTGCAATACCAAAGCCGTAGGGCAGGGCGCTGCGCGCTAAATAACGCCAGATATAGTCTGCAAAGCTGCGGCGAAATATCAAAACAAAGCCATCTTGATATGGGTATAAATAGGTGTTTAATTTGCCAAAAGTTGTCCCCACCACCTTGCCTGCTGTAAGTTTATTGAGGTCATATACGGTAGCGTGGTGCAAAACATCGCGGGCATGGGTGCCTTTAATTTCAACCATGGTATAGCCGCCAGAGTTATCAACCACTTGGCTATGTACCCCCGTCAGTGCTGCTTCTAATGACTGCTGCAGTGAAGCTCGCTGACTTCGTTTGCAAACAATCAGCCACTCATCTGGTGAAAGCCACAAAATAGAGCCCCATGTGCCTTCTGTTATGGTGCACGCTTGGGCGGGCAGCGCTACATTGAGTGCAGTGTTCACCGCTTCTCTAAACGCTGGTTTTTGTGCGTTTCCGCGCAGATTGATATAGCCTAACAGTGGTATTTCGTTTGCCCAAACACCTTTGCTAGCATTCATTTTTTCTTGTTGATCAAAGAGCTTAAATGGGCGCAATGGCGATTGCATCATCGGATTAAACTGCATCGGATTAAACTGCATGGTATTTATTTTTTCTGAATGACTAAACATGATGTCGTGCTCCTTGTTTATCAACAAACACAGGCGAAACAATCTTCACTTTTACAGCTTTGCCATTTGCCCATGCGTACACGATGTTATCGCCTTCTTTATCGCGGCGCTTCATGCCATCAATCACAAAGCCCATGGCAATAGATCTACCAAGAAAAGCGCTGTAATAACTCGATGTCACATGACCTAACATGGGGACAGGCGGCGTGGTATTGGGCGAGTTAATAAGCTGAGCGCCTTCTTTTAAAACAACACCAGGGTCTTCTGTAAGTAAACCCACTAACTGCTTACGGTCAGTGCGGCACGTGTCAGATCTAGCCAGCGAGCGTTTGCCTAAAAAGCTATAAGGCTTATTCATACTGAGCGCCCAAGCCATATCTAAGTCAAATGGCGTGACAGAGCCATCGGTGTCTTGCCCAACAATAATAAAGCCCTTTTCTGCGCGTAGCACGTGCATGGCTTCAGTGCCATATGGGGTGATGTCAAACTCTGCACCTGCTTGCATCAGCGCGCGCCAAAGATAGTCGCCGTAACTCGCGTCAACGTTGACTTCATAAGCCAACTCTCCAGAAAAGCTAATACGAAACACGCGTGCAGGCACGCCAGCCACCGTGCCATCTCGCCAATCCATCAACTTAAAGGCATCTTTTGATAAATCAATGTCAGTACAAAGCTTAGCCAATACCTCACGACTTTTAGGACCCACTAAGGCAGCCGTTGCCCAGTGATCAGTCACAGAGGTCATATAAACCTCTAATTCAGGCCATTCTGTTTGATGCCATTTTTCTAGCCACGCCATGACGCGCGCCGCGCCACCTGAAGTAGTGGTCATTAAAAAATGGGTGTCTGAAATGCAAGCAGTAACGCCGTCATCCATCACCATGCCAGCCTCATCTAACATCAAACCATAACGACATTTTCCAGGCGCAAGCTGCGACCAAGCATTAGCATAAATACGATTTAAAAACTCACGTGCATCTTGACCTTGAATATCAATTTTTCCTAAAGTGGAGGCGTCTAACAGCCCGACACTGTTGCGTGCGGCCAAGCATTCACGGTTGACCGCGGTATGCATATCCTCACCGTGTTTGGCAAAGTACCAAGGACGCATCCATTGTCCAACTGGCTCAAATGCTGCCCCGTATTGAATATGCTGGGCCTGCATGGCTGTGTAACGGCGAGGCTCAAAGGTATCTCCCACGTGCGGCCCAGCCAAAGCGCCGAATGAGATTGGCGTGTAAGCGGGACGATAAGTTGTTGTCCCCACTTCTGGAATAGTTTTTCCTAGCGCTTCGGCTGCAATGGCAAAGCCATTTACATTAGACAGTTTGCCTTGATCTGTACCAAAACCCAAGGCTGTATAGCGCTTGATATGCTCAATTGAGCGATAATTTTCACGCACAGCCAAGTGAATATCACTGACCGCAACATCATTTTGAAAATCTACAAATGCTTTTGGCCGATTAAATAGGTTTTTACGTTTTGATTTCACATTGGGGATGTAAAAAATAGGACGGGCAGGTGTCGCTAAAATTTCATTTGTGTTGAATGCTAAATTTGAACTATTGATTGTTTTACCTAAGCTAACTAAAAGCTCGCCTAAGGTTTTATGTGCATTATTTAGGCTCTCTTCTAAGGCAAATGAGCCTGTAATTGCGCCCACACAAAAAATACCGTCTTGGGCGCGCCCATTGGCTGAAGCCACAAAAGCTTGGCATGCATCTTCCCATTTTGGGCGACCGCCATCATGACAAAATAAATGCACGGTAGGAGATAAGCCGCCAGAGCTTGCTACAACATCACACGCTATATAAGGGCCTTTTTCAAGCGCTTCGTTTTTTAATGGGTCTAATTTCACCAATTGAACGCCATTTACCTCACGTGCGCCAAGTGCTTCGCCAATACCATAACCGGCATATACTTCAATGCCGTGCGCTTTGGTTTTCATAGCCCACTCAGGGTTAATCTCTTCTCGGGTATCAACCAACGTAATCTTTATACCTGCCGCAGCCAAATCAACAGCGCCTTGATAGGCAAAGTCGTTATTGGTCATCATGACGGCCTTTGTGCCACAAACAACACCATAGCGGTTGAAATAAGTACTTAATGCTGATGCCGTCATCATGCCGGGCAAGTCGTTATTATCAAACACGAGCGGGCGCTCAAAAGCACCTGTAGCCAATACTACGTGAGAGGCACGAATACGGTGCAAGCGTTCGCGGCGTTGGGTATTTATTTTGGCGGTTTGCGGTAAATGGTCTTGCAATTGCTCGGTGGCTTGCACCATATTCATGTCATGCAAGGCGAATGCCGTGGTGCGAGAGCGTAAAGTCACATTAGGTAAACTTTTTAACTCATTGATGATGTTAGTTAACCACGCACTTGCGCTCAATCCACCTATCATTGTATTTGGCATTGAAAGTAAATAACCGCCAAATTCTGATTGATCATCAAGTAACAACACCTGAAATCCGCTACGTGCTGCTAATAATGCAGAAAGTAAGCCTGTTGCACCTCCACCAATGACCAGAAAATCTACATGATGATGCTGATGATCATAAGTTTCGCTATCAGCCTCAATGGGTGATTTTCCATACCCCGCAGCGCGGCGAATAATGTGTTCATACAAGGGCCAGAACTGAGCAGGCCATTTAAAAGTTTTATAGTAAAAACCTGCAGGCATAAAATTTGAAAACTTGCCCGCCAAACTTTTAAGATCAAGCGCAAGTGAAGGCCAGCCACTGGTGCGTCCTGCAATCAAGCCTTCATATAATTCAACTTGAGTAGCCTTTAAATTAGGAGTGGTATGAGCACCAATACCAATTTGCACAAGCGCATTAGGTTCATCTGCACCACAAGCAATAATGCCACGAGGACGCCCATATTTAAAGCTGCGCGCCAGCACCTTCACGCCATTTGCAAGCAATGCAGAAGCGAGCGTATCGCCGGCATATCCTTGGTAATTTTTGCCGTCAAACGTAAAATTAAGCGGATGGCTTAAATCGACGCGGCTATGTTGATGATTGATTCTACCGCTCATGCCAAAGCCTCTTCTTGATCATAGTGTTTACGCGCCTCGGCTAATGTAAAAGCCCCAGCAATCGCGTGATTTGCGGTGTTGCGCTTTAATACAAATAATTTACGACAAGCTGCCTGATGTGACCACATTTCCCAGTGCCAGCCTTTGGGATTTCTTTTCATAAAGAGATAATTTCCCCAGCGCTCTTCGCTTTCATCCTCTGGCGATAAAGGGCGCGCAACAAAAGCTTCGCCTGCATAGCTAAATTCTTCTTCTTCTCGAGCCTCAAGACAATGTGGGCATTGAATAACAAACATTACTTTTCCTTGTAATTGAGCTTTGTAATTGAGCTTTAAGCGTTAATGTGCAACACCCGCTGCACCATGCTCATCAATCAGATGACCCGTATGAAAGCGATCGAGCGTAAATGCGGCATTTAAAGGATGTGGCGCATCATGTGCAATAGTATGCGCAAATAAGTTACCAGAACCTGGCGTGGCTTTAAAGCCGCCTGTACCCCAGCCACAGTTGAAATATAAACCTTTTACCTTCGTTTTACTGATAATTGGGCAGGCGTCGGGCGTGGTATCAACAATGCCTCCCCATTGGCGGTTCATACGCACACGTGAAAACATTGGAAACAGCTCGATAATAGCGGCTGCCGTATGCTCAATAATATGCGGACTACCGCGTTGAGCATAACTCGTGTAATGGTCAATGCCAGCACCAATCACAAGCTCACCTTTATCTGACTGACTTACATAGCCATGCACCGCATTAGACATCACCACGGTATCTAATATCGGCTTAAGAGATTCTGAAACAAACGCTTGTAGAGGATGACTTTCAAGTGGCATAAGAATGCCTGCCGCTTTTGCCATCACAGATGAATGGCCTGCGGTTACACATCCTACTTTTGATGTTGAAACGTAGCCTTGACTAGTTTGCAAGCCTCTCATTGTCGCGTTGCTGATATCCATATTAGTCACTTCACAATTTTCTATAATATCTACCCCATAATGACTTGCTGCACGGGCAAAGCCCCAAGCAACCGCATCATGCCGTGCTACCCCTGCGCGCGGCTGAAAGCTCGCCCCCAAAATTGGAAAGCGCGCATTTTTAGAAACATTGATGAGCGGAATGCGCTCTTTTACCTCTTGCGCGTTTAAGGCTAAAGCATCAATACCATTTAAATTATTTGCATTGACGCGACGCTCAATATCGCGCATATCTTGCAAGGTGTGACCTAAATTAAATACACCGCGCTGACTAAACATCACATTGTAGTTAATGTCTTCGCTTAAGCCCTCCCACAGCTTGAGCGAGTGTTCGTAAAGTAGGGCAGCTTCATCCCAAAGATAATTAGAGCGCACAATCGTTGTATTGCGTGCAGTATTGCCACCACCTAAGTAGCCTTTTTCTAACACTGCAATGTTTTTAACGCCATGCTCTTTAGCAAGATAATAAGCCGTGGCTAAGCCATGACCGCCCGCACCAATAATCACCACATCGTATGAAGATTTGATTGTTGGGCTTTTCCAGGCGGGAGTCCATCCTGCATGATGCTTTAACCCTTCTGAGAACAGCTTCCAAATGGAATAATCTTTTTTCAAGCAACCTCCAGCAGTCTTTCAAAAAATATCGATAATTTAAGTGTTAGTTTTAAGTCTCATGCTAATGGCGCTAAGCAGTTGCCGCCGTAGACTGTTTTTGACTCTTTGCAGTATTGCGCGTGTAATCAAGCATCGGTCAATCATGAGGTCAAAACAAAAGCCATCATAGCGTTAAACTGTGATGGCTTTTTTAAGGTTAAGTTTAAACACCTAAGTATTTTTTTACAGCTTCTAGGCCTGGCTTGCCATCGAGTGTTGTAACACCATCTAGCCATTTATCTAATACAGCAGGGTTTTTACTGAGCCACGCTTTTGCCGCAACATTGGGCGCAGTTTTATCCATAATAGGCAACATCACTTGGTTTTCCATATCTAAACCAAACTCTAAATTACCTACAAATTTATTCACATTTGGGCAGCGTGTCGCTAAATCAACCGCTTTCACGCTATATACTTTAGCTTCGCCATAGTTAGCCCCAAAAAAGTCATCTCCACCGCTAAGATAAGTAATATCTTGCTGCACATTCATTGGGTGCGGCGCCCAGCCAAGAAATACAATCCATTTTTTAGCTTTAACTGAGCGGCTCACTTCGGTTAGCATACCAGCTTCGCTTGATTCCACCATTTTAAAACCTTTAAGGCCAAAGGCATTTTTACTGATCATATCCGCAATAATTTTGTTGCCATCATTGCCAGGCTCAATGCCATAAAGCTTGCCGTCAAGCTCTTTTGAGAATTTAGCAATATCGGCAAAACTTTTTAAACCCGCTTGATACGCATAAGTGGGTACAGCCAAGGTATATTTAGCGCCGACTAAGTTTGGCTTGTCTAATACGGTGATCGCTTTTTCTTTTAAAAATGGCTCTACAATGGGTGTCATAGAGGGCGACCAGTAGCCTAAAAAGGCATCTATTTGCCCTTTTTTAAGCCCCGCAAATGCAATGGGTACCGAAGCAATGGTAGATACTGGCTTGTAGCCCAAACCTTCTAACACAACAGAAGAGAGTGCCGTGGTTGCGGTAATGTCTGTCCAGCCAATGTCGGCAAATTTTACCTCACGACAAGAAGCCGCCTCACCAGTACTTTTTTCTACCGCAGCAACGGTGGGCGCTTGCGCATCACTTTCTTTTTTGTTGCACCCGGTAAAAGCGAGAGGAAATAGCGCTGCGATTAAAACTGATTTTGCAAAATAATTCATTTTAACTCCTAGGTTAATGATTGATAGCGATCAATAAAAACAGCATGGTTAGAGCCACGCGCCTTGCAACACTTAAACTCTCAGTAATTTACGAAAGATTTAATTGATGATAGTAAAATATAGCGAGTGCACAACAGAAAATTAAAAGATTACGACAAAAAATTGCTCATTAACGACATGCCGCTTAATCAAAATGATTGCCAAAATTTATCTATGGCTAATTTGCGGATATTCAAGCTTTTTAAATGCAGCAGTTTAACTACTCATCAGTAGCTCAATATCCGCGAGCTTAATCTAATATGTAAGCTTGAGATTTACTATGTTAATGATGCGTATTGGCGTTGCTGGTAAGCGAACGAATGGCTGGGGTGTGTTGATTTTGCTGTCTTTCTTTGCTGGGCGAGTACCCAAAAAGTGTGCGGTAGGTCTTGCTAAAGTGGCATGAGGATTGAAATCCGCAGGCAATTGCAATACCCATAATCGACATTTCTGTTTGCAAAAGCAAAGATCTGGCGCGGCGTAATCTAAGATTAAGGTAATAGTGCATTGGGCTCATATTAAGCGTGTGGTTAAACATACGCTGTAAATGGCGTTGAGAGAGACCGGCTAATCGCGCTAATTCATTTAAGGGCAGGGGCTCTTCAATGTTAGCCTCCATCAAAGTAGACACTTCTATTAAGGCTTTATGGCTATAACCAGTGCGGGCGGCTACTGGAATATGTTGCTGATCTTTACTATCTCTTGCCCGCACGACCATAAACTGATCTGAAATTTCGGTCACTAAATTTTTGCCAAATCGTGCAAAAATAAAGGCCAGCATTAAATCAATGGAAGCGGTTCCGCCCGCACAAGTGCAGCGATCACGGTCAATTACAAAAAGCTCTTCCATAAAGGTGATGTATGGAAAATTTTCACACAAACTCGCCATATTTTCCCAATGAATAGTGCATTTGTAGCCATCAAGCGCCCCAGCTTTTGCCAGCGCATAACTGCCAGTGCACAAGCTGCCTAACCATATATTTTGTTTGCTAAGCTGACTAATCAATTTAACAACCGCAGGGCTTGTGGCAGACTCTATATCAACGCCGCCACACACCAACAGCATATCAAATGAACTAATGTCGCTTAATTTGGAGGTATTGGAAAATGATAAGCCATTGCTAGCCTCAACCGGAGCGCCATCATGCGTAATTACAGACCATTGATAAGCTTCATGACCGAGTAAGTAATTTGCCATGCGAAGAATTTCAATCGCATTTGAAAATGCAATCATAGAAAAATGATGAAGGGTTAAAAAGCACACGTGCTTAACCCGTGACATTTCTTTATAAGACATACTCTCTTTAGAAAACATACTGTGTTTAGGCTGTGTTTAGAATATATATTGGGGCTGTCCTAGATAACTAGCCCATATATTGTTTAACCAATTGTTTTAATTGTAATAACTGTGCTTGCGGTGTTGGGTTATTAAAACGCCGCTCGCAC
>JAVKLV010000051.1:0-32071 GCA_031538905.1 Methylotenera sp.
ATGCAGTATTTAAGCGAGTTAATTGATACCTACCAAGATACACAAGAGGAAGTGGTTTTTAACATACCTAGCGACCTCTTAAAGAGGAAAAACAAGCTGGGTATATAACACCCCCCCGTCCCCCAAACTTTGGGGGAGATTTCTTAGAGTGTGCCCATTCGGGCGAAAGTCAAGAGCAAGAACACTTGGTTGATAACACTTCGTGATACTATAATGTGATACACAAAGCTAAATAATATCAAATTATTTAGAGCTAAGTCATTGAATTTTATTGGGTTTTAGTAGTGGCGGAGAGCGAGGGATTCGAACCCTCGATACAGATTTAAGCCCGTATGCTTCCTTAGCAGGGAAGTGCCTTCGACCACTCGGCCAGCTCTCCGTTTTTAGCACAATTTATTAAGCGTTACTGATGACGCTAACGAATTTAAAAAAATTTAACTAAGGGCGCGATATTACTTGATTGTCCCCCAAAAATCAAACGCAACCCCATGAATAAGCATTGTGAGAAAATTTAAGCTGACTCAAGCTCAAAAGCTTTATGCAACACACGCACCGCAAGCTCTAAGTATTTTTCATCAACAACGACAGCAATTTTAATTTCTGAGGTAGAAATCATTTGTATGTTGATACCCTCTTCTGCCAATGTGCGAAACATTTTGCTAGCAATGCCCACATGAGAGCGCATCCCCACCCCCACAACGGATACTTTAGCAATTTTTTCATCACCACTTATCTCACGCGCGCCAATATGCGCTTGCACTTTCTCACGCAAAATAGTCAGCGCTTTGTTCATTTCATTTTTATGCACGGTGAATGTAAAGTCAGTGGTTCCATCAGCGCCAGTGTTTTGAATAATCATATCAACATCAACATTGGCATCAGCGATTGGCCCTAAAATTTGATAAGCAATGCCCGGCTTATCTGGCACGCCTAGCACGGTAATTTTAGCTTCATCACGATTGAACGCGATACCAGAAATGATAGGTTGTTCCATATTATCCTCTTCCTCAAACGTAATGAGCGTGCCGTCGCCTTCTTCTTGAAAGCCAGAGAGCACGCGTAACTTAACTTTATATTTACCAGCAAATTCAACCGAACGAATTTGCAACACTTTTGACCCCTGACTTGCCAATTCAAGCATTTCTTCAAAAGTGATTGAGTTTAAACGGCGCGCTTCGGGGACAACGCGTGGATCAGTGGTGTAAACTCCATCAACATCGGTGTAAATTTGACATTCATCAGCATTTAACGCAGCAGCCAAAGCCACGCCCGTGGTGTCAGACCCACCGCGCCCTAGTGTGGTGATATTGCCCTGCGCATCCTCGCCCTGAAAGCCCGCCACAACGCACACATAACCGGCATCTAAATCTGCTTTTAAGCGCTGCTGATCGATATTAAGAATACGCGCCTTGGTATACGCATTGTCCGTTAAAATTTTAACCTGTGCGCCTGTGTAGCTTTTTGCTTTAAGCCCAAGCTCAATCAGTGCTAACGTTGTCAAACCAATCGTGACTTGCTCACCTGTTGAAACAATCATATCAAGCTCACGCGGATCAGGCTCGGCCATCAGCTCTTTTGCAAGCGCAATCAGCTTATTGGTTTCGCCAGACATGGCAGACACCACCACCACAACCTGATGCCCCATCGCCTTATAGCGTGCAACGTGTCTAGCGACATGACGAATTCTGTCAGGATTTCCCACAGAAGTGCCACCATATTTTTGTACAATTAATGCCATTTTTAGCTCTTAAATCACTTTGAATTAAAGTTTTAAAATAAACTTACTTAGAAGATAATCGACCACTCACCCAATCACCCACCCCCGCGAGCGCCTGCGGCAATTGACTGGCATCGGTGCCGCCCGCCATTGCCATATCAGGCTTGCCGCCGCCTTTTCCGCCCACTTGTTGAGCAACAAAATTAACAAGCTCACCTGCTTTAATTTTTGCTGTTAAATCAGCCGTAACACCTGCCGCCAAGCTTACTTTGCCATCATTCACACTAGCCAAAACAATCGCTGCTGACTTAAGCTTGTCTTTGAGTTTATCCAATGTTTCACGCAAGGTGTTGACATCAGCGCCTTCAAGGGTAACCGCCAAAACTTTTGCCCCTAAAATTTCAATCGCTTGTGTGACTAAGTCATCGCCTTGCGATGAGGCAATTTTTGACTTTAGGCGTGCCAATTCTTTTTCTAACGATTTTGCATAATCGTTTAACTGCATCACCTTAGATGCAAGCTCTCCCACAGGGGCTTTCAGATCTTCCGCTAAGCGCTCAATTAAGGTTTGCTGTGCATTGATGATGTTTAATGCGCCATTTCCAGTTACAGCCTCTATGCGCCGAACGCCTGCCGCCACACCACTTTCAGCATATATTTTAAATAAGCCAATATCCCCCGTTCTTAACACGTGCGTGCCACCGCAAAGCTCTGTGGTACTGCCAATATCGAGCACACGCACCACATCGCCATATTTTTCACCAAACAGCATCATTGCACCGGTTTTTTGAGCGTCCTCAATTTCCATCACGCGGGTTTGTGTAGCAACATTAGCCAAAATTTCAGCATTCACAATAGCTTCCACCTGGGCAATTTCTGCATTTGTCATGGGAGCATGATGCACAAAATCAAAGCGCGTTTTATCTGCATCAACCAATGATCCTTTTTGTTGCACGTGTGCGCCCAATGTTTCGCGAAGCGCTTTGTGCATGAGGTGTGTTGCAGAGTGATTACGCATGATGCTCGCGCGCGCGACTAAGTCAACACTGGCTTTTAAGTTTTCACCCACGCTGATTTTGCCAGTTTTTAAAACGCCGTGATGACCAAAAACGGCGGCTTGAATTTTTTGCGTGTCTTCTACAGCAAAAATACCGTTCTCAGCCTTAAGTACGCCTCTATCGCCTACTTGTCCGCCTGATTCTGCGTAGAACGGCGTATTGTCTAACACCACAACGCCCGGCTCGCCTTCTAAAAGCTCTTGAACCAGCGCCCCCTCTTTGTATAACGCCAAAACCTTAGCACTCGCTTCTAGAGTTTCATAGCCTTTAAAGTCGGTATTCGCACCATTATATTCAAGACTGGTAGCCATTTTGAATTTGCCCGCAGCACGCGCTTGCTCTTTTTGACGCGTCATGGCTTTTTCAAAGCCAGCAATATCTACAGAAACGTTATATTCACGACAAACATCCGCCGTTAAATCGAGTGGAAAGCCGAAAGTATCATGCAGCTTAAATGCCAAGTCACCATCAAATAAGTTGGGGCGTTTAATTGTTGGTGTTTGAGTTGTAGCATCAAACCACTCCCCTGTATTTTCAAATCTTCTAAAACCCAGCGATTCCAACAAAATCGCCATGCCATTTTCAATGGTTTCAAAGAAGCGGCCTTCTTCAAGCTTGAGCATATCCATCACGCGAGATTGACTTGCAACAAGCTCGGGGTAAGCTCCTCCCATTTCTTTGACTAAATCTGGCACAAGCTTATGAAAAAACGCTTTACGAGCACCTAATTTATAACCGTGACGAATAGCACGGCGAATAATACGGCGCAACACATAACCGCGACCTTCATTACTTGGAATAACGCCATCTGCAATTAAAAAGCTACACGCACGAATATGGTCAGCCAATACTTTAAGTGATGGAATGTTTAAATCAGTAACTTGAGTTTCGCGGGCGGCAGCGGCGATTAAGCCCTTAAAAATATCAATTTCGTAGTTAGCGTGTACGTGTTGCAAGACCGCAGAAATGCGCTCCAAACCCATGCCCGTGTCTACCGATGGCTTTGGCAATGGGTGCAAGATGCCCGCCTCATCCCGATTAAACTGCATAAACACGTTGTTCCAAATTTCAATAAAACGGTCACCGTCTTCATCAGCGCTGCCTGGTGGACCGCCGAAATGATGTTCGCCGTGATCATAAAAAATCTCGGTACAGGGCCCACACGGCCCAGTATCACCCATCATCCAAAAATTATCAGAGGCGTAAGCTGACCCTTTGTTGTCACCAATACGAATAATGCGCTCGGCTGGTACGCCAATTTTGTCATGCCAAATGTTGTAAGCTTCATTATCGTCTGCGTAAACAGTCACGGTAAGCTTGTCTTTTGGCAGGTTAAACACTTCGGTCAGCAGCTCCCAGGCGTAAGCAATCGCATCTTCTTTGAAGTAATCTCCAAAACTAAAATTGCCAAGCATTTCAAAAAACGTGTGGTGGCGAGCAGTGTAGCCAACGTTTTCAAGGTCATTATGCTTACCGCCCGCACGCACGCATTTTTGGCTCGTGGCGGCGCGTGTGTATGGGCGCTTATCAAACCCCAAAAACACGTCTTTAAACTGATTCATCCCTGCGTTAGTAAACAATAAAGTCGGGTCACCGTGCGGCACCAATGAGCTCGAGGCAAGCACTTGATGCCCCTTAGATGCAAAAAAATCGAGAAACGCCTGACGGATTTCGTTGCTGCTTGGATGATTGCTTAATTTGATTGTCATAATTTAATTTATCTTTTTTGCAAGCGCACCAGCGCGCCTCACAACATCGCTTTATCGCGATTAAAAATACTGCGCCTACACATCATCTTCCGTTTTTGTATTTAATACTTTCTTAATTACATCAAAGCCAAATCCTCTACTTTGCAAAAATCTCGCCTGCTTTGCCCAATCTTCGCGACTACTTGGATTTTCTTTAAATTTTTTGCCACAAGCCTCACGGGCGCGAGCCAATTCATTACCCTTTACCGCATCAATCGCCTGCGTAATTAACTCCTCAGCAACGCCTTTTTCACGCAACTCATTGGCAACACGGGCGCTACCAAATTTACTTTGCCGCGCGTGAATCAATTGCTCGACAAACCTCGCATCAGAAAGCCAGCCACGGGCTTTAAAGTCATCTAAAACAGCAGAAATTTTTTCAGCAGCCGTGGCATCTTCGCCATCTTCAGCAAAAGCGCTTAATTTTTGGGCTAATTCACAATATGAATACTCACGCTTTGCTAAATAATCAAGCGCCCTTTGACGTAAACTTTTAGGTTTAAAGTCGATTATTTGCCCCGCCATCAATCTTCTTCACTATCAATCTTCTTCACTGCGCACCGTCGGCATGGCTTCATTTAATGATTTCATGTTTGCACGTATTTTAGCGTCAATTTCATCAGCAATTGCGGGGTTGGTTTTCAAAAAATCACGGGCATTATCTTTACCCTGACCAATTTTTTCGCCATTGTAGCTGTACCATGAGCCGGCCTTTTCAACCAATTTCAAGTTTGCGCCAAGCTCAATAATCTCACCTTCGCGCGAAATGCCTTCGCCATAAAGAATATCAAATTCGGCCTGCTTAAAAGGCGGCGCCACTTTATTTTTAATCACTTTAACGCGCGTCTCAGAGCCAGTAATCTCGTCGCCTTTTTTAATTGCACCAGTACGACGAATATCTAAACGAACAGAAGCATAAAATTTAAGCGCATTGCCGCCAGTAGTTGTTTCTGGGTTACCAAACATCACGCCAATTTTCATACGAATTTGGTTAATAAAAATCACCATCGTGTTGGTGCGCTTGATATTGCCAGTAAGTTTACGTAAAGCCTGACTCATTAAACGCGCTTGCAAGCCCATGTGCGAATCGCCCATTTCACCTTCAATTTCAGCACGTGGCGTTAAAGCCGCAACAGAGTCAACCACCACAATATCCACAGAGCCTGAGCGCACCAGCATATCGACAATTTCAAGTGCCTGCTCACCAGTATCTGGTTGAGAAATCAACAAATCAGGAACATTCACACCTAATTTAGCTGCGTATTGCGGATCAAGCGCGTGTTCGGCATCAATAAATGCAGCCACGCCGCCCATTTTCTGCATTTGAGCAATCACCGAAAGGGTGAGCGTGGTTTTACCTGAAGATTCAGGTCCATAGATTTCAATCACACGACCACGCGGCAACCCACCAATACCCAAAGCAACATCAAGACCTAATGAACCCGTTGAAACCGCTTGAATATCCTCACCAATATCGCTATCACCCATGCGCATGATAGAGCCCTTGCCAAATTGCTTTTCAATTTGTGCGAGTGCCGCGCTCAACGCCTTGCTTTTATTGTCGTCCATGTCTCACCTTTGCGTTTTGTTACTAAATCAATCATTCGGATTATTTCATAAAACAGCCTCTAAAGTAAGGCTATATCAGCTTAAGATAGTGATTAAGTACGCGCTTTAAGTTTTAAAGCGCGCTATTTTTTCCACGCATCCCGCAAGGTCACTGTTCTATTAAAAATGGGGTTATCGACCATGCTGTCTTTTTTATCTGCCACAAAATAGCCGTGGCGCTCAAACTGAAAGCAGTCTTCAGGGCGGGCAGCTTTTAATGCCGGCTCTAATTGCGCCTTAATCACCGTCACTGAGCCTGGGTTAATATCATCCAAAAAGTCTTTATCAAACCCCTGCTCTGTCTGACCTTCACCCGGATGCGCCTCTTTAAATAATCTGTCATACAAGCGCACTTCGCATTCATGCGCGTGCGGCACCGAAACCCAATGAATGTTGCCTTTCACTTTAATACTATCAGCCCCTGGCGTACCTGACTTAGTGTCTGGCAAATAATCGCAATGCACCACCGTGACATTGCCATGAGCGTCTTTTTCGCATGTTGTACATTTCACCACATAGCCATAACGCAATCGCACCATGCCGCCTGGCGTAAGGCGAAAATAATTTTTACTAGGCACCTCCATAAAGTCTTCGCGCTCTATCCAAAGCTCACGCGTGAGCGGCACAACGCGCTTACCAAGCTCCGGATAAAGCGGATGATTAGGCGCAAAACAGTCTTCTACCTGTGATGCTCCATTGGGGTCTTGCGGATAATTATCAATCACCAATTTAATGGGGTCTAATACGGCAATGCGGCGCTGTGCAGCTTCGTTTAATGTTTCGCGCATACAGTCTTCAAGAATAGTATATTCAATCCATGAATCAGCCTTTGAAACACCAATGCGATCGGTAAAGAGCCTAAAACCTGCCGCACTATAACCACGGCGGCGCGCACCTGCCAAAGTGGGGAGACGAGGATCATCCCAGCCATTCACATACCCTTCTTCGACTAACTCTATCAACTTACGCTTTGATAACACCACATAAGTAAGATTTAAGCGTGCAAATTCATATTGTTTTGGCAGTGGCTGCGCAAGCAATCCAGCTTCAGCTACCCGCGCCAAAATCCAATCGTAAAATGGGCGCTGATCTTCAAACTCAAGCGTGCAGATTGAGTGCGTTATTTGCTCAAGCGCGTCCTCTAAAGGGTGCGCAAAAGTGTACATTGGGTAAATGCACCATTGATCGCCAGTATTGTGGTGGTGCGCCCGTTTAATGCGGTAAATCGCCGGATCACGCATATTGATATTGGGCGAGGCCATGTTAATTTTGGCACGCAATACCAAGCTGCCGTCAGGATGTTTTCCATCACGCATTTCTCGAAATAAAGCCAAATTATCGCCAACTGAACGCTCTCGCCAAGGAGAGTTTTTACCAGGCTCAGTCAGTGTGCCACGGCGAATGCGCATTTCTTCTGCGGTTTGATTGTCAACATACGCATGACCGTTTTCAATGAGGCTTTCAGCTGCGCGGTACATAAAATCAAAGTAGTTACTGGCAAAATATAAATTCGATTCTTTTGCGCCGCTTTGACCATGACGCTCCCAAGTAAAGCCCAGCCATGTCACCGCATCGCGAATACTATCGACGTATTCTTGGCTTTCTTTTTCTGGATTAGTATCGTCAAAACGCAAATGGCACGCGCCATTGTAATCGCGCGCTAATCCAAAATTTAAAAAGATGCTTTTGGCATGGCCAATATGCAAATAGCCGTTAGGCTCCGGCGGAAAGCGTGTGCGAATTTTAGCCGGATCTAACTCGCCAGCGGCTTGATGCTTTGCATCACCCGGACTACCCGCCCACTTGCGTGAAGCGTAAACGCCTTGTTCAATATCTTTTTCTACAATTGATCGAATAAAATGAGAGCCTAATGGCGTAGAAACGTTTTCTGATGACATAGTGTGAGCTTAAAATTTAAACTAAAAATGGGTGCGCTTATTTTACACTGTAATTTTTATCATTCTGATGAAAAGAAAGTCGCGTTTTTTGCAATTGCAAAAAAATACCAAACTTTGACCACGCATCACCGATTGGTTTGTTGGTAGAAGCTACTTTTTATTTTAAAGCGCCATACTCATATACAATTTAATCATGAACGAATTCACCTTTACAGTCTTGCGCTTACTTGCCGACGGCAAATTTCACTCAGGCGAAACCATCGCACAAGCGCTCAAAGTTTCACGTGCTACGGTTTGGAACGCTGTACAAGATGCAAAGAATCTAGGGATTGATATTTTTTCTGTGCGCGGACGTGGCTACAAGCTCCCTCACGCGGTCACGCTGTTAGATAAAAAAACCATTATGCAAGCGATGAGCGATGCGGGTGCTTCAAATAAGTCCACTATGCTTGCGTTAGAAATACATGATCATTTAGAGTCAAGCAATACTTATCTCATGAAAAAGCTCAGCGCGGGGCAGCATACCGACCGTTGCGTTGCGGTAAACCTACAAACGCACGGGCGTGGTAGGCGTGGTAGGACCTGGCAGGCGGGCTTGGGGGTAGGGTTAACTTTCTCGATTTTAAAAAGCTTTCAATGTGGCGCAAGCGCTTTATCTGGCTTAAGTTTATCAGTAGGGCTGGCACTCATTCGCGCCTTGCAACAATTGGGCATCACAAAAGCAAAACTCAAATGGCCCAACGATATATTGATTGAAGGCAAGAAATTAGCGGGCATTTTAATTGAGCTACAAGGCGATATGGAAGGTCCGAGTTATGCGATTATTGGCGTGGGACTGAATTTAAATTTGCCCAAGAACATCCAGCAAAAAATAGATCAGCCCACAACAGACTTAGCGAGCGCAAGCACAACGCCGATTAACCCAAACATTCTTCTTGGTTTCATACTCAAAAATTTAACAGATGTGCTTAACACCTTTGAGCAACAAGGCTTTGCCGCCCTGCACGAAGAGTGGACAAAACATCATGCTTATCATCAGCAACAAGTGAACATACTGCACCCCAATGGCAACACCACGACAGGAACCGTGTTAAATGTCTGCGAAGAGGGCAATCTATGCGTGAGCACACACGCTGGCGAACAACGCTTTTCATCTGGCGAAATCAGCTTGCGCGGCAGCTAACAAACCATCCGCTTGATAAAAGCCATGCTGTTGATATGGCTCAAAAAAATTGCCACTCTTCATATTTAAAGGGTGGCAATCAGGCTCATCAATCAATATTTTTTGGGTTTTTGCGGAGTAAAACGTCTTAATTTAAGCATTTTACTTTTTTTAAAGCCCCATTTAGTGGTGATGTCCACCAGCGCCATGCACGTGCTGATGTGAAACCTCTTCTTTATTAGCCGCACGAACATCGGTAATCGTGGCAGTAAAAATCAAGCGCTCACCTGCCCACGGGTGGTTACCATCTACAACCACTTTACCATCGGCAATTTCAGTCACCGTGTATAAAATCACATCTCCTGTTTCATCTTCGCCTTCAAACTGCATACCCACTTTTAAATCGGCAGCAGGAAATGCACTTGCAGGCTCAATCTGCACAAGCTCTTCATCGTACTCACCAAAGCCATCCACTGGCTGCAAATCAACCTCAACTGTGTCGCCCACACTTTTTCCGTGCATGGCTTCTTCTACTTTTGGAAAAATATTGTCATACCCACCGTGCAAATAGGCAACGTGGCTGTCGCTTGATTCAAGTACGTTGTTGTCTGCATCTTTAAGCTGGTAAGTCATGGTGACTACGGTATTCATTGCAATTTTCATGCTGGGTTCCTATTGGCGGTTAATATCAATAATAATGGCTAGATTTTACATCTATATGACGGCTTTTTATCTTATGTTTTTTCTAAAGTGTGACTTATTCTAAGGTTAAATCAAAGGTTAAAATGAAAGGCTGGTATCTTTTTGCCGTTTAGCAATAAAACCATCGAGCGCGGCGGCAAAAGCTTGTCGATCCCCCTGATTAAAAGCCGCAGTCCCTGGCAAATCAACCCCGTTACCACGGAGCTCCTCCATCAGGTTACGCATCGCAAGGCGCTCTTGAATGTTGGCCTCGGTGTACATTTCACCACGCGGGTTAAGCGCGTATCCGCCTTTTTCTACCACTTGTGCTGCGAGCGGAATATCTGCCGTAATAACCAAATCACCCGCATTGAGCTCTAAAATAATTCTATTATCAGCAACATCAAAACCACTGCCGACTTGCATGGTTTTAATATAAGCCGACGCAGGAGTGCGCAAAAATTGATTAGCCACCAGCGTGGTCATGATTTTTGTTCTTTGGGCGGATCTAAATAAAATTTCCTTAATCACAACAGGACACTCATCTGCATCCACCCAAATGTTCATTTTATGGTTATCCATTACCTACCACGACCGCCGCTTTTATGCGTACTACTAGGGTGATGCCCACCTCTATTCGCGTGACCACGACTGTCATTAGGACGCCCCGTGCCCAAACGATGAGGCTGATGACGCGCGGGCGCAGGCGGCACAAAAAGTCCGTTTTGTGGCATAGCTTGATGACGTGCCGCTTCTGACATATTTTTTGTATTTTGCCCCTGCTGATTTTTGGGTTTTTGAGCCTGCGGAACACGCTCATCATGCGCTGGTGCCCCCTGATGCCTATGACGACCGGCATTGAGCTTATTGCCCTCATGTTCTGCATGACGCGGCGCATACGCCTGACGTTGTGGTCCTTTTATCTGCCCACGTGGCGGCCTGCCGTGCGGCTGAGTCGAGCGTGGCGGCTCTGGTTCAGGATTATTTGAGGGGATAAAGCCCTCTACTTGCACTTTTTGAATTTCGCGCTTAATTAACTTTTCAATGTCTTTGAGTAATTTTAATTCTTCACGATCAACCAGTGAAACGGCAGCGCCACTACTGCCAGCGCGGCCAGTCCGACCAATACGATGCACGTAATCTTCAGGTACGTTTGGCAATTCAAAATTAACAACCTGCGGCAGCTGATCAATATCTAAACCACGCGCTGCAATATCTGTAGCCACCAGCACGCGCATCGTGCCATCTTTAAATTGAGCAAGCGCTTTAGTGCGTGCGCCCTGGCTTTTGTTGCCGTGAATGGCAGCTGACTGAATGCCATCTTTGACTAATTTTTCTGCTAAACGATTTGCGCCATGCTTAGTGCGGGTAAATATCAGTACCTGTTTCCAGTCATTTTTTTGAATAAGATAGCTCATCAACTCACGCTTATGGCTTTGTGCAACCATATGCACGGTTTGCTCAACAAGCTCAGATGCGGTGTTGCGGCGTGCAACCTCAACAAAGCCTGGCTGATGCAGCAAACCATCGGCGAGGGCTTTAATTTCGTCAGAGAACGTGGCCGAAAACAAAAGATTTTGCCGCTGCTTAGGTAGCAGCGCCAGAATTTTTTTGATATCGCGGATAAACCCCATGTCTAACATACGATCAGCTTCGTCTAAAACCAAAATCTCAATGCCCGATAAATCCACATTGTTTTGACCCGCATGATCAAGTAAGCGCCCAGGGGTTGCCACTAAAATATCGAGCGGTTTTTTTAAACGGGTAATTTGCGGCCCAGGGCTCACGCCACCAAAAATCACCGTAGAGGTCAGCGCCAAGTATTTGCCGTAAGTTTTAACTGATTCTTCAATCTGCGCTGCAAGCTCACGCGTTGGCGTTAGCATCAAACAGCGCGGACGGCTTTTAGCCGCATCAGTCAAAGGCTTTTGGCTAAGCAAGTGTAAAATAGGCAAAGTAAATCCGGCTGTTTTACCAGTGCCCGTTTGCGCACCCGCTAATAAATCGCCGCCGCTTAACACTTGCGGAATTGCTTTTGCTTGAATGGGGGTAGGTACAGTGTAGCCTGCGTCATCAATAGCACGCAAAATAGCTTGAGATAGGCCTAACTCGTTAAAGTTAAGAGGTGTTTCATTTGTCAAAAGGTAAGCTCCGCTTAATAATTTAAGCCAACCTATTACTGAACTAGCAACACCAATCGAGGCAGGCAAAGGTCATAATCATTCTGCTGATTTGAGCGTCAAGAAGATTAGGGTTAATGAACCGCTACGCGGATTGGCTGGCGCAGGGAAGCATCATTATACGATAAAAATAAATTCTAAAAAACCATAAAAATAAATCATTAAAACCCAGCATTAAAAAAGCGTAAGAACAATCAATACTGGTGCTGATGCCGCCAAACCCAAGGCGGCGTTGGATTGTCATCCGCCCACAAACCCAAAGTTAGTCTGCGCGCATTATTGGCGGCTTTTTCAATCGCCACATCATGCGCATAAGCCTTGTAATACCAAGCCAAGCCGTGTTCGGCCAGATAATAACTGGCATCATCGCCATTACATTTTAATCTTCCTAGCGAGCGCTGATATTGATCATGCCTGACAATATCAGCAGTGATTATCATGTTTTTTCCCCAACAAAGCTCAATGAGCGCTTGGCGAGACCTCATACCGTAATCTTGCCTGCGCTCTGGCGCATCAATATCAGTTAACCTTAACTTAAATGCACTTTGAGCCCCAGCCGCGCCAAATGGACGAAGCTTAACGGTATCACCATCATAAACATAAAGAAGTTGATATCTGCGCTCATCTGCATGACACATGGCGGCTAATAAAAAATAGCCCATGCAATGCACAAAAATAATCAAAATGACTCTATAGCAAAATTTAAGCTGCACTTTACTTACTGACTATCTAACAGACTGTAATAGTTAGAAGGCGCTAACACGGTAGCAATAGGCTCTGCTTCTAAGTGGGTATGGTCTTTGCTGTAATGTAGGCCACGGCTTTCTTTGCGAGATATTGCACTTTCTACAATCAATTCAGCTACTTGTAGTAAATTTCTAAGCTCAATTAAATCACTGCTTATTTTAAAGTTGCTGTAAAACTCGCCTACTTCATCACGCAACATATGAATACGGTGCAATGCGCGACTTAGGCGCTTATCGGTACGCACAATGCCCACATAGTTCCACATAAAGCGGCGCAATTCATCCCAAGTGTGCGTGATTAAAACTTCTTCATCTGCATCGGTCACACGGCTTTCATCCCAATAAGGTAATTGCGCAGAGCTGATTGGCAATTGATTCAAAATATCGTGTGCCGCCATTTGACCAAACACCAAGCACTCTAGCAATGAGTTGCTTGCCAAGCGATTAGCGCCATGAAGCCCTGTGCAAGCAGTTTCACCAATAGCATAAAGGTGATCTATATCAGAGCGCCCTCTATCATCTGTCATCACACCTCCACAAGTGTAATGTGCCGCAGGAACAACAGGGATCGGCGTCTTACTCATGTCGATACCAAAACTTAAGCAACGTTTGTAGATATTAGGAAAATGCTCTTGAATAAAACTCAGCGGCTTATCTGTAATATCCAAATAAACACAATCTAAGCCGCGTTTTTTCATTTCAAAATCAATCGCGCGAGCAACAACATCACGCGGAGCAAGCTCTAAGCGCTCGTCATGATCGACCATAAATCGAGTGCCATCAGGCAGCTTTAATAGCGCGCCTTCGCCACGCACGGCCTCACTGATTAAAAAAGATTTTGCGTGAGGATGAAATAAGCAAGTCGGGTGAAATTGAATAAACTCCATATTGGCCACACGGCAACCCGCACGCCAAGCCATCGCAATGCCATCGCCAGTGCTAATATCAGGATTAGTGGTGTATAAATAAACTTTACCTGCACCGCCTGTCGCTAAAACCGTGTTTTGAGCGGCAATAGTCAATACTTTTCCAGTATTTTTATTCAACACGTAAGCACCAAGGCATTGATTACTGTCGCTTTGCTCAATTTTGGAAGAATCACTTTTATTGAGCTTGCTCGCCGTAATTAAATCAACCGCAATATGATATTCCATCAAAGTGATATGAGGGTGCTGCTTCACTTTGTTAATCAATGTGGTTTGTACCGCGTGCCCTGTGGCATCTGCCGCATGAATAATACGGCGGTGGCTGTGCCCGCCTTCACGCGTTAAATGGTAACCTGAGTTATCAGACTCACGCGTGAACACCACCCCTTGATTGATGAGCCACTCAATAGACTCTTTAGCGCGCCCGACCACCATACTGGTCACGGCTTCATCACATAATCCGCCACCTGCCATTAAAGTATCACGTATGTGGTTTTCGATTGAGTCATCATCATTAAATACAGCGGCAATACCGCCTTGCGCCCAATCGCTCGCAGCCTCGTCAATACTTCGCTTGCTCACCAAGCAGACTTTTTTATGTTCTGCCGTGCGCAGCGCCAAAGTTAATCCAGCCAAGCCGCTACCTATAATAAGTACATCAAATTGTTGCATATTTTTTAATGAAATAAGCTCGCAGCTTTAAGCTTTATGAAGTGCACTATTTTAAATTAACCATAGCGTCATCCAAGATAAGGATTTTTGCACTTCTCACACGCCTGCTTTTTTGGATTAAAAGGCATCATCATAAAATGCCACTTTCTCAATATGAGCGCAAAGATACACGATAAGCAGCCAAATGAGAATAGCCAAAGACAAGGCCCTGCTTGATAAAAATAGGCGATAACCATCAAATGACCTATTTAAAATATGACCCAACACACTACGCAGTATATTCAAAACCCGGCTATTCATTCAACCTAAAAACGATTGCTGGAACTAATAAGCGCATATTACTGTCTCTAAGGCTACGTAATCAATGCAGCTCCTAAAAGGTTTAGTTTATAAAAATAAATTAAGTTGCTCAAAAAGGGATATTAACAATGAGTGTCGCTAGAATAGTGAGGTTTACTGAAGTCAATTTGACGCATAATTTAGCGCAAACTGTAATGGGCATATATACTTCAAAAAGTTCGTCAAATAAGCGCGAATATAGCTTCAACAGAAGCTATAAAAACGCACTTACGGCGAGCCCTATCACATCAACAGGAAACTTAAGTTTAGTGCAAGCCACCCCAAACTCTGAGCAGCGTGAAATTGACTACGAGCTAGTGTTGCGCGCCCAACGCGGCGACAAACGTGCATTTGGCATGCTGGTTGATAAATATCAACGAAAACTTGCGCGCTTACTCTCTCGCATGGTGCGCGATCAAGCTGAAATTGAAGACATTGTGCAAGATACCTTTATTAAAGCGTATCGCGCCTTGCCTAACTTTAGGGGTGACAGTGCTTTTTACACATGGCTGTACCGTATTGGTATCAATACTGCAAAAAACTACTTAGTAGCTCACAAGCGCAAACCTGAGGCAAGTACTGGCATTGAGATTGAAGATGCAGAAAATTTTGAAGATGGTGATGAACTACGCACCATGGAAACACCCGAATCGGCCATGATGGCAAAACAGCTCGCACAAAAAGTGAATGATGCCGTGTCTAAATTGCCAGAAGAATTAAAAACAGCGATTACTTTGCGTGAAATTGAAGGTTTAAGCTATGAAGAAATTGCGAACATTATGCACTGCCCCATTGGCACAGTGAGATCTCGCATATTTAGAGCGCGCGACACCATTGCATTAAAACTAAAGCCTCTTTTAGATATGCCAAGCAATAAAAGATGGTAGTCCTGTAAACGGTATCAAGGTAATTTGAATTATATTTTAAGTTAAATTGGCATGAGATTTTGGAGTAAACAATGACTGAACAAATATCCGCTTTAGCAGACAACGAAATTGATTTCGAATCTGCCGAACACTTACTGTCTACCATGCAGCATCATGGCTATTTTTCTGATGCGTGGAGTCAATATCACTTGATAGGTGATGTCATGAGAGGCGCTGAGCCACTTAGTCAAAATTTTAAGCACAATTTAATGGCTAAAATTGATTTAGAGCCCACCGTACTCTCTCCCAACGCAGTTTTGCCCTATCAACATAAAAAGCCGCTCATTCAAGAAAAAGCAAAGCAACCGATTATTTGGTCAATTGCTGCATCTTTTACCGCAGTCATGGCAGTGAGCTTTGCTTTGCTGCAAACACAAGTAAGCACACCAAGCGGCTTTACTGTTGCATCTACAAGCGCCCCTGTAGCCGAGCCAATAAAACAATTGCCTGCCGCATTAGTTGCATCTTCTGAAGAAACCGTGCCAGAAGGTTACTTAATGGCGCATCATGCGTCTGCCCCTTCTACAACTTCATACTACATTCAATCTGCCAGCTATTCAGAGTAGCTCAAATGAAACATCGTTTTTTAGCTTGGTTTTTTACAAGCCTGTTGGCGAGCATTGGCTTAAATGCCTATGCAGCTTCAGAGAATGATCCATGGCAAATCCTACAAAAAGCATCCATAGCTGCTCACGAGTTAAGCTATCAAGGGATATTTGTTTGCCAGTCTGCACAACAATCTAAATCTGTTCAAATAAAACATTTTTTTGACGGTCAAAATGAATTTTCACTCAACACTGTTTTAGATGGCTCACCGCGCGAAATGCTTAGCCAAGGGGGAGAACTCGTAATTTATCAATCTAAAAATGAACAGGTTGTCATTGAAAAACGCCGCGGACAAAATATGTTTCCAGCGCTATTGCCCACAAATTTAGACTTAATAAAAGCCAATTATAATGTGCGCTATGGCGAAAATGCCCGTGTAGCTGATAGAGATGCGCAAATGTTTAGCCTAGAGCCAAAAGATAATGCACGTTATGGCTATAAGTTTTGGGTAGATAAAGAATATGGGCTCATCCTGAAATCTACGATGTTTAACCATAAGAATGAGCCGATGGACAGCATTTATTTTACACAGTTAAGCTTAATGAATGCGGTTGATTTAAACTGGTTTAAGCCAAAAATCGTCAGCAAAAAGACTTATGTGTTGCAAGACAAAGAACCAGCAAAGCCTGACTATCGGCACAGCCCGCATTGGATGCTCAAAGAGTTGCCGCCAGGTTATCGTAAAGTTGATCAAATGATACGCATGGTACGAGGCAAAGACTTGCCTGTGACCCATGTTGTTTTTTCTGACGGACTGGCTTCAGTTTCTTTATTTGTAGAACCGGTCGTGAATGGCGTTAATCCAAGAATTGGTCATAGCACAGTGGGTAATACCAGTTTTTATTCTAATGTTGCAGGCTACTTGCAAATTACAGCGCTAGGTGAGGTGCCTGAAGAAACCGTTGCCCAAATCGCTAACGCCGTGGTTTTTATTAAATAAATTTTTATTATCAACAAGTCACGAAGTGTTGTCATGATTGAAGAATATGCGGTTGTAAAAGAGTGCTTTGGCACTCAAGCCAACTTAGAAATACAAAGACGCACTGCCTGTGGTCTATGTGGAAAAAAGCGTGGTTGTGGCAATGCCGCTTGGGGCAAGCTGCTTGGTCATCATGCACTCGACTTTACTGCGCATAATAAAATTGAAGCCAAAGTAGGTGATACTGTTGTTGTTGGCATTGATGAAAAAGCCATGCTGAACTCAGTATTTTTTATGTACGTTGTGCCTTTAATCGGCTTGTTATTAAGCACAATGCTGGCTGACTATTTTTTTAAAAATCAACTTTACGTGATGACTGCGGCATTCACTGGTCTTGCTCTTGGACTGCTTTGGGCAAAAGGGCATTTGATGGGACAGCATCCATCTGGCTTAGCTGACAGTAAAAACCATCAAGCAATCATACTGAGACTAAGCGATGAAGCGCCCCTCAATGCTTCGTGTCAAAGCAGCTCAAAACTAAAGTAACGCAAAACCTTGATAAATTTCAGCACGCCCTCATGATGGCTAGGTGCGCTTAATAGATGAGCACAGACTCAATAAATAATATGCACACAATTTTTCTAAAATACGATTCAAAGAGGTGACTAGATGTTAAAAAAATTTACTGCTGCTGCTGGCTTTGCTTTGTTAATAGCGTTAAGCACCCATGTTCATGCAAAAGATCTGCCCGACTTTACGGAGTTGGCAGAAAAACATGGCGCAGAAGTCGTTAATATCAGCGTCACGCAAAATGTGCGTGCAGATGCAAATCCTTTCCCCGGAATGGAAGGCGATGAGCAGATGCAAGAGTTTTTTAAACGCTTTGCTATTCCTGGCTTTCCGGGCCTACCTGGGCAGGGGTCACCTCAGCAAGATTACAAATCACAATCATTAGGCTCTGGCTTTATTATTAGTAGTGATGGCTACATTTTGACTAATGCGCACGTGATAAGCGAAGCCTATGAAGTGATTGTTAAACTTGCTGACAAGCGCGAATTTAAAGCAAAAATTGTGGGCGCAGATAAGCGCACCGATGTTGCTTTGGTAAAAATTGAGGCCACTGGCTTACCTAAAATATCGGTAGGCGACCCCGCAAAATTAAAAGTAGGCGAATGGGTAGCAGCCATTGGCTCGCCATTTGGGCTAGAAAACACCATGACAGCTGGCATTGTCAGCGCCAAAGGCCGCGCCCTGCCTCAAGAAAATTTTGTGCCATTTATTCAAACAGATGTGGCGATTAACCCAGGTAATTCAGGCGGACCATTATTTAATTTGGCGGGCGAAGTGGTTGGCATTAACTCGCAAATTTACAGCCGAAGCGGCGGATCAATGGGCTTGTCATTCAGCATTCCTATTGATGTAGCAATTGATATATCCAATCAACTTAAAACCTCAGGAAAAATCACACGTGGCTGGCTGGGTATTGCTATTCAAGAAATTACCAAAGATTTAGCGGATTCATTTGGCATGAAAAATACCAATGGCGCTTTAGTAGTGGGCGTTGAAAAGAATGCTCCCGCAGATAAAGGCGGCTTATTGGCGGGCGATGTGATTATTAAATTTGATAATAAAGTGATTGCATCATCATCTGACTTGCCACGCGCGGTTGGTGGAACAAAGCCTGGCAAAATTGCCGCTGTTGAAATTTTACGTAAAGGCACGCCAAAAACCCTAAACATTGGCGTAGGGGCAATGCCAAACGAAAACTCAGAGGCCGATACGCCTATCAATAAGTCTTTGCCAAAAGCTGAAATCAACAAAATCGGTCTCAGTCTCAAAGAGACTTCAGCACAACAAAAGAAAAAGCTCAATGGCAAAAATGGCTTGCTCGTGGCTGATAGCACAGGGGCTGCTGCACAGGCGGGCATTCGCCGTGGTGATTTGATTTTGGGGTTAAATAATACAGAAGCGCAAAGTGTTGAGCAGTTTAATAAATTGTTAAATGGCTTTGCCGCTGGCAAAACCGTGGCCGTGCTGGTGCTTCGTGATGACAATACTTTGTACGTGGCGATTAAGCTTACGAAGTGATTTTAATGTTAAAAGGCGATTGACACCTTCAAGATGTCAATCGCCCAAAAGCACCATGGCTCACATCTGCACTAATAGATAACTCATATCACAGATAGTTCACATCAACCGTTCAAAAGCGCGTAGCACTTCAGCGCTAAAATGCCTCGCACTTAAAGCAAGACTTTTTCTATTCCGCCTTTATTAACTTTCGCTGTGTAATCTTGCATCCAATGCTCGCCAAGAATATGCTTTGCCATTTCAACCACAATATAATCTGCACTTATACCAGTATCTTCGCCATAACGTGATAGCCCCTGCAAGCAGCTTGGACATGAAGTGAGAATTTTTACGTCGTCTTCAGGCTTGCCTACCGTTAAACCCATTTTTTCCATGCCTTTTTTTAACTCTTCTTGCTTGCGCATTTTTACCTGGGTAGCAATATCAGGGCGAGCCACAGCAAATGTGCCGCTTTCACCGCAGCAACGGTCATTTAACTGGACGGCGGTGCCCATAAGCTTATTGGTCACTTCTAAGGGTTTATAGGTTTTCATCGGCGTGTGGCATGGGTCATGGTACATATATCGAGTACCTGTAATGCCTGATAGTTTCATATCTTTTTCCATCAGATATTCGTGAATATCAAGCAAGCGACAACCTGGAAATATTTTTTCGAATTCATATTTTTGCAACTGGTCCATACACGTACCACAAGACACAATCACGGTCTTAATATCTAGGTAATTGAGCGTATTGGCAACACGATGAAATAAAACACGATTTTCAGTCGTAATTGCTTGTCCCTTGTCATGGTTTCCGCTTGCGGTTTGTGGATAGCCACAGCATAAATAACCCGGTGGCAGCACAGTAATTGCACCAACTTCATACAACATAGCCTGCGTTGCCAGCCCCACATTTGAAAACAAACGCTCCGAACCACAACCAGGAAAGTAAAACACTGCCTCCGAATCTTCCGTCACCTTTTTGGGGTTACGAATCACGGGAATAATACTGTCATCTTCAATACCCAGCATTGCACGCGAGGTTTTAGTCGGAACGCCTTTGGGCATTGGGCGATTGATAAAATGAACCACCTGCGCCTTAATCTCTGCCTTACCAACCGTTGCCGGCGGCTTCATTTTATCTTTTAATAAATGAAATTTTTTAGCTAATCGATGTGCAAAACTTTGCGCTCTATAGCCAATGGTAATCATGAATGTACGCATCAATTTAATTGTGGCAGGGTCTTTGGCATTTAAAAAAGCCATACCGACTGCGGTGCCTGGGTTAAATTGCTTTTTACCTTGCTCGCGCAAGAAATTACGCATCGCCACAGACACATCGCCAAAATCAATATCTACTGGACACGGCGTGGCACAACGATGACACACCGTGCAATGATCTGCCACATCATTAAACTCATCAAAATGCTTGAGAGAAATGCCGCGACGAGTTTGCTCTTCATATAAAAAGGCTTCAATCAATAAAGACGTGCCTAAAATTTTATTGCGCGGACTATAAAGTAAGTTAGCACGCGGCACATGGGTGCTGCACACCGGCTTACACTTGCCGCAACGTAAACAATCACTAATCGAATCTGCAATCTCGCCAATCGCCGATTGCTCCATGATGATAGACTCTTGCTCTAACAAGCCAAAGCTTGGCGTATAGGCATTTTTAAGCCCAGAGCCCATCATGAGCTTGCCTTTGTTAAAGTGACCGTTCGGGTCAACTTTATTTTTGTACCTGGCAAAAGCTTCAATGGTTGAAGCTTCTAAAAACTCCATTTTAGTAATACCAATACCATGCTCGCCAGAAATCACGCCATTCAAGCTTTTTGCCAGCGCCATAACACGCGCCACCGCTTCGTGAGCGGTTTTCATCATCTCATAATCATCAGAGTTGACCGGTATATTGGTATGCACATTGCCATCGCCCGCGTGCATGTGCAACGCAATAAATACACGGCCTTTGAGTACAGCTTTATGAATCTCATCACAACGATTAAGTATTTTATGAAACTCACGTCCTGCAAAAAGATCCGCTATCGGGCGCTTGAGTTCGCGCTTCCATGAAATACGCAAGTCATAAGATTGCAGTGCGCGAAATACGCTTTCATATTGCTGATAATCTTCACCAATAGACCCCAAAACACTCACTGGCTTATCTAGCGCATTTAAAATCATGCGCCATTTAGCGCGCAAATCTTGCAAGAGCTGCAAAGCAATCGCTTGCTTTGATCGCACCATGTGCGCATCAGCATTACCATCTTCATCAGCCTGCAAAGGCAAGTCACCTTCAATAAAGGCTTCAAGCGCATCAAGTAATTGCAATTTATTTTTAATTGAAAGCTCAATGTTAATGCGCTCAATGCCATCAGAATAATCACCCAAACGCGGCAGAGGAATCACTACATCTTCATTGATTTTGAAAGCGTTGGTGTGTTTGGCAATTGCTGCGGTACGAGCACGATCTAACCAAAACTTTTTACGCGATTCCGCTGAAACCGCAATAAAACCCTCGCCATCGCGCGCATTACACAAACGAACAATATGTGATGCAGCCTCACCCACAGCATTTTCATCATCAGAGGCAATGTCAGCAATCAACACCATTTTCGGGCGGCGCTGACGCGCAGCTTTAGTGGCATATCCAACGGCTTTAATATAACGCTCATCCATGTGCTCAAGACCCGCCATCAACACCAGCGGATCTTTCTTGGCGGTTGCATCTAAGTAGTCTTTAATCTCAACAATAGCCGGCACCGCATTTGAAACGTGACCAAAAAACTCTAAAGCCACCGTGCGAACATACTTGGGCATACGATGCAAAATAAAAGTCGCTGAAGTAATTAAACCATCGCACCCTTCTTTTTGAATGCCAGGTAAGCCACTCAAAAATTTATCTGTAACATCTTTACCCAAACCGATTTTACGAAAACTCGGACCCGAAATTTCCAAAATTTCCGGCTCAGCCAACAAGGTTTCCATGTCTTCTGCATAACGGCTAATTTTAAAGCGCGCCGTTTTAATGTCATGGATTTTGCCAAGATTATGATCTAAGCGCTCAACTTCCATCCACTTTGCATCGGGCGTCACCATACGCCATGAAGCGAGATTATCTAAAGCCGTACCCCAAAGCACCGCTTTTTTACCTCCTGCATTCATTGCCACATTGCCGCCAATACATGAGGCATCTGCAGAAGTGGGATCACACGCAAACTCTAACCCGGCATCAGAGGCGGCCTCCATTGCACGGCGCGTGACTACACCCGCACCACAAGTAATGGTGGGCACCTGCCTTGCAACTCCAGGCAAAGTCGCCATTTTAACGCCGCCGTGTTGGTCTAATTTTTCAGTATTGATAACTGCAGACATGGGCGTTAAAGGAATTGCACCCCCCGTATAACCAGTACCCCCGCCACGAGGAATCACCGTCAAGCCAAGCTCAATACAGGCCCGCACTAAGTAAGCGATTTCTTTTTCTGTATCGGGATTAAGCACCACAAATGGATATTCAACTCGCCAGTCAGTTGCGTCAGTTACATGAGAAACACGCGCCAAACCATCAAACTGCACATTGTCTTTACGTGTAATTTTAGTAAATTTAGCCAGCGCTTTTTTACGCAAGTCATACGTTTTAACAAAGTCATCTGCAAAAGTGCTCACTGCTTTTTTTGCAGCAGCAACCATTTTTTGCACTTTATCGCTTGCGGCACTTCCAGAATTACGCGCATCAATCGCGGCAATTCGATGATAAAGGGCATCAACCAAAGCCTTGCGGCGCTTAGGATTTTCCAACAAATCATCTTGCAAGTAAGGGTTGCGGCTGACCACCCACAAATCGCCAAGCACCTCAAACAGCATACGCGCCGAGCGCCCTGTTTTACGCTCCGTACGTAAGTCATTTAAAATATCCCAAACTTCTTCTCCTAAAAACCGAATGACAATTTCACGGTCTGAAAATGAAGTATAGTTGTAAGGAATCTCACGTAAGCGCGATACAGGCGTGGCTTCGACGTGACTAAGAGTGCTAGGTAGGGGTGCGTTCATTACTTGTTTTAATAACTTTTTTGGTAAATAGTTTTGCCATTAGTAAGACGCTATTATAACACGCTGAATTACTGCAAATAAGCTTAAATCTCTTACCCTGAGAAGGATGTTAACGGCAAGCCTAAACGCACGTATTGGCGCCTGAAAAAACTTAAATTTTACTTTAAGCGCAAAGCGGCTAAAATGCTGCTTGAAGCACTTAAGCTACTTAAAAAATAATCAACTTTAAACTCGCTCAAAACCTCAATTAAATAAACACAAGGATGACTTAAATGTTATGGATTAAAGCGCTACATATTATTTTTGTAACCAGCTGGTTTGCGGGTTTATTTTACCTGCCTAGGCTGTTTGTCAACCACGCCATGGTGACAGATCAAGCAAGCTCTGAACGCTTAAAGCTCATGGAGTCCAAGTTATACCGCTTTATGTTGCCTTTGGCGGTATTGGCGCTAATTTTTGGCTTAGTTCTTTGGCTTCATTATGGCATCTCTGGCAAATGGATGCATCCAAAACTAAGCTTGGTGTTGCTGCTGATTGGCTATCATTTTTATTGCGGAAAACTGGTCAATGACTTTAAAAATAATCGCAATCAACATAGTCATGTTTGGTATCGCTGGTTTAATGAGCTACCTGTTGTTGTGCTTATTATGATTGTGATACTGGTTGTAGTTAAGCCTTTTTAAGCTTGAATGACTTTATAAATTCAAATATCACTCATGCTGATGCTTGAATTTTTTCAGCACGGTACTCTTAAAATATGGGGCTTGCATAATGAAACATATCCAAAAAAACGCAGTTTGTGCATTTAACCCTTGGTGGCTGGCAACATTTAAAATGTCTAGCTTATTGACTTTCTTATTGATGTTAATGAGTTATTCTTCACGCCGAAACTCGCCCTCTATGACATTCTCATGGCTGGCTTCTTGTTTAAATGTTGCTGACTTTGTTGCGCCTTTACTGACAGGCATGAGCAATAAAACCACTGCAATTAAATCTGTAATAACCCCGGGGATAATAAGCAAAATACCCGCAATAATGTTGCGCGCGCTACCAAACAGCACTTTTATTGGGCTGTCGCCTTGGCTTAAGTTTCGCATCATTTTGTCTGATAACAATCGTTTTTCATCTCTAATAAGTTGCAAACCAAGTAAAACCGTCGCGACTAAGTATAATAGTAGCCATGCGCCATATTGTAAAAATAAGTAGATTAAAATCCAGATCTCTGCAATTGGAAAAGCAAGGAAAACCAAAGTCATGATTAAGCGCATTGATAGCAAGTCCTAAATAACCAAATCCTAAATAGATGATAAACCGTGTTAAATAAATCGTTATACCATTGCCTATGGTAATGGAGTTGGTAAAATTAAAATACCAAACAGCGCATTAAATTTACTGGAAAACTCTTGTCAATGGCAAACTAAATAACACTCATAAACATTAAAAAATAAAGCGCCAAAACTCAATCTATTGTGAAAAATTCATTTCTAAAAAATTTAACTTTTAAGTTCATTGTAATCAGCTTGTTAGGGGTGCTATCTCACGCTTACGCAGGTGAAATGCGCCTTAGCACAATCACTGACGCGCTTATTAACAATAATCAAGAAAATACTTTTTTAACCTCAGAGCAGGCCTTTAAGTTAGATTTAAGTGCAAAAAATTATCAAAGTATCGAGGCGCGCTTTAAGGTAGCTTCTGGTTATTATCTTTACAAAGATCGTATCCGCTTTGTGTTGACACCTGACAGTGCCGCCAAAATTGTCAATACCGAACTTCCCAAAGCCGAACTCAAAGAAGATCAAAACTTCGGCAAGATGGAGGTTTATCATCACGACTTTAATGCCAAAATCAACTTAAATAACATCAAAAGCGGTGCTATTAAAATAGTCGCAACATTTCAAGGGTGTAGTGAAAAAGGCTTGTGCTACGCCCCTATAACTAAAAATTTTACTGTAGATTTAGTCGCCATAAAAAGCACTGCCAATAGCGCAAAAACACTAGCCGACAACAACACGGGTAATCATGAAAATGAATTAGAAAACACTACAAAAGCTTTAGCATCGGGCAATGCATGGCTCGTGATAGCTGTATTTTTTGTGGCTGGGGTGCTACTTTCATTGACGCCTTGCGTGTTGCCGATGATACCTATTTTGTCGAGCATCATTGTGGGTAGCCAAAGTCAAAAAGCAAAGCCTTCAAAAGTGCATACCTTTGGCCTTTCTTTGGCTTATGTATTGGGTATGGCGTTAAGTTACACCCTGGCCGGAGTTGCCGCAGGCTTGTCTGGAAGCTTGCTCAGCCAATCGCTACAAAATGCCTGGGTGCTAGGCGCAAGTGCTTTAATTTTTGTCTTATTGGCATGTTCAATGTTTGGTTTTTATGAGCTCAAGCTGCCACAAAAGCTTCAAGATAAAATACTCAAAATAAGCCACAATTTTAAAGGTGGCGATTTCTTTGGTGTATTTTTCATGGGCTCGCTATCGGCACTCATCGTCAGCCCGTGTGTGGCAGCGCCTCTTGCTGGCGCGTTAATTTACATTGGTCAGACGCATCATTTATTTTTAGGCGGCCTTGCTTTATTCTCGCTGGCCATTGGCATGGGAGTGCCCTTGTTGTTGATTGGTGCTTCTGCTGGAAGCGTGTTACCAAAAGCCGGGCGCTGGATGCATACCGTTCGCAATTTTTTTGGGATTTTGATGCTAGGCATGGCGATCTGGCTCATTTCACCAATCATATCTATCAGCGCTCAAATGATACTTTGGGCGGCATTATTGATAGTCACAGCGGTTTATCATCAGGCGCTAGAGCGCTTAGCTACCCATTCGACTAATCTGGACAAGGTTTATAAAGGCATTGCGGTATTTTTATTTATACTAGGAACAATCTTTTTGATTGGTGCGCTTTCAGGGGCGCAATCGCTTTGGCAACCTTTAAGTCATTTAAAAATAGCTCAATCTGAACAATCAAAAACACTTAAAACTTTAGCTTTTACACGCATCACTAGCGTAGCTGATTTAGAAAAAAAACTGAACGAAAATCAAGGTAAGCCAGTGATGTTAGATTTTTATGCCGAATGGTGTGTTGCTTGTAAAGAGCTAGAACAATTCACTTTTAGCGACGCTAAAATTCAGCAATTACTTAAAAACACACTTTTATTGCAAGCCGATGTCACCGCAAACTCCGAAGAAGATAAAGCGCTACTTAAACGCTTTGGCTTATACGGACCACCGGCAATCATTTTTTTTAATAGAGAAGGCAAAGAAATATCCTCATTAAAAACCATCGGCTTTCAAGATGCACCTCGCTTTAGCCTTACATTAGCCAAACGTGATCGCTGTATTGTTGCCTCAGAAAACAAACTCACACCTTGCTAAATTAAAATAATGCTCAAAAAAATACTATCAAATGTTGGCTACCTTGCTCTTATGCTGTGCCTTGGTTTTGGCATTTATTACTACTTGTTAAGCCCAAATGCAGCACTCAAAAAACTGATTGCTGATAAAAATTCACCCTCATCTCAAACCTTGTTCGAAAGCAAGCTACCGAATGAAAATGGCGTCAACCAAGACTTAAGCCAATTTAAAGGGAAAATTATTGTTCTCAACTTTTGGGCTACCTGGTGCCCGCCCTGCCGTGAAGAAATACCAGAGCTCGCTGAATTATATGCAGAATATAAAAATAAAAACGTGGTCGTGCTGGGTATCGCTGTTGATACATTGTTAGCAGTCAGAGAATTTAAAAAAGCCATGCCGATAAGCTACCCCGTTCTTGTTTCTGAAGATGAGGGCTCTATTTTAAATACCCAATTAGGCAACAACCAAGAGGTCTTACCTTACACCGTCATCATCAACGCCAATGGCAAGGTGCTTGCAAGCCATTTTGGACGTATCAATAAAGCACAAATCATCTCAAACTTGCGCCCCTTGCTCGCAAAATAAATCTGATTATTTCGGCAAAAACTTAAGCTAGCAATATCAACCACTTAAACGGCAAGTGCGGGCTAATTTCGTTTAAATTCAGTCAAGCTACTAGACAAACCCCGCTAACTTCGGCAAACTTGCAAAGATGAGTTACGCAAATTTACAATCAAAATCGCCCAAAACATTGGTTAAAAAAGCGCGGTTAAAATATGGTCACTAAATCGATATTAGTGCTGCACGGCCCAAATTTAAATTTACTGGGCTTACGTGAGCCTGAGCATTACGGCAATGAAACGTTAGATTTAATCAACAACAGACTAACAAACACTGCAACACAAGCAGGTTTTGATTTGGAAGCATTTCAAAGCAACGCCGAAGGTGAGCTTGTCACGAAAATTCAATCTATTGCAGCTAAAAAGGTCGATTTTGTCATTATTAACCCCGCAGCATTTACACATACTTCTGTGGCAATGCGCGATGCATTATCTGCTGTTAAAGTGCCATTTATTGAAGTGCACTTATCCAATGTATACGCACGAGAAGCGTTTCGCCATCACTCTTATTTTACGGATATTGCAGTTGGGGTCATTAGCGGCTTAGGCGCGCAAGGTTATTTTTTGGCGCTGGACTATGCTATTGAGCACATGAATCGTGCTTAAAAAGTGTTTTTAAATTCGTTCTTTTGAAGTGATTATTGACTAAAATTTTTATAGATTTTCAGAGGTTATTATGGACTTACGCAAACTTAAAAAACTCATTGATCTTGTTGAAGAATCAGGTATTGCAGAACTCGAGCTGACTGAAGAAGGCGAGACTGTTCGTATTAGTCGAAATTTTACTGCCAGCGCGCCTTTTCAAGTGCAATACGCTCACAGCGCGCCTCAACAAGTCTCTCACTCGCAACAAATGCCTAACGCCTCGCAAGCTCATGCTGTAGAGGTGCCTGCGGTTGATGATGCTCACACCATTAAATCACCGATGGTTGGCACCTTTTACCGCTCATCTTCGCCCGAAGCCAAAGCATTTGTTGAGGTGGGCGATACGGTTGCGGTGGGTGACACACTTTGCATTATTGAGGCAATGAAATTATTAAACGAAATTGAGTGTGACAAAGCGGGTGTTGTTAAAAAAATCCTTGTTGATAACGCAATGGCTGTTGAATATGGCGAGCCACTCTTTATTATTGAATAATAGAAATTTACATAGGGATTTAACAACATGGCTATGTTTGAAAAAATCTTAATCGCTAATCGCGGGGAAATTGCACTGCGTGTGCAGCGCGCTTGTCGCGAGCTAGGCATCAAAACAGTTGCTGTTCACTCAGAGGCTGACAGTGAAGCAAAATATGTAAAACTTGCAGACGAATCTGTTTGTATTGGGCCTGCGCCTTCTGGTCAAAGCTACCTCAACATTCCAGCGGTCATCAGCGCTGCTGAAGTAACCGACGCGCAAGCGATTCATCCTGGCTATGGGTTTTTATCAGAAAACGCAGATTTTGCTGAACGTGTAGAGCAAAGTGGCTTTGTTTTTATTGGGCCGCGTGCAGAAAACATTCGCTTAATGGGTGATAAAGTTTCAGCCAAAGATGCCATGAAAAAAGCGGGGGTTCCTTGCGTTCCTGGTTCTGACGGCGCACTGCCAGACGACCCTATTGAAATTATTAAAATTGCTAAAAAAGTTGGCTATCCGGTGATTATCAAAGCTGCTGGCGGCGGCGGCGGGCGTGGAATGCGCGTGGTACATACTGAAGCGGCGCTGATTGCTTCAGTCAACATGACCAAAGCAGAAGCGCAGGCAGCTTTTGGCAACCCTGTGGTTTATATGGAAAAATACCTAGAAAAACCACGCCATATCGAAATTCAAGTATTAGCAGATCAGCATGGTAATGCCGTGTTTTTAGGTGAACGTGATTGCTCTATGCAACGCCGCCATCAAAAAATTATTGAAGAAGCGCCTGCACCACTCCTTAATCCAAGATTGCGCGATAAAATCGGCGAGCGCTGCGCAGAAGCTTGCCGAAAAATTAAATATCGTGGTGCTGGTACATTTGAATTTTTATATGAAAACGGCGAATTTTATTTCATTGAAATGAACACGCGCCTACAAGTTGAGCATACTGTTACAGAGATGATTACGGGCATTGATTTGGTGCAACAGCAAATTTTTGTTGCTGCTGGTGAAAGGCTCAAATTTCGCCAAAAAGATGTGATATTAAAAGGTCACGCTATTGAGTGCCGTTTAAATGCTGAAGATCCTTATAACTTTGTGCCTTCTCCAGGAAAAATCACTACATTTCATATGCCTGGCGGACCTGGCGTTCGCATTGATACCCACGCTTATGCTGGCTATACCGTACCACCTAATTACGACTCTATGATAGGCAAGCTCATCACTTATGGCGACACGCGCGAACAGGCCATTGCGCGTATGCGAATTGCCCTATCTGAGATGATGATTGGTGGGATTAGCTCGAATGTGGCGCTGCACGCTGACCTCATGGCTGATGCTGCTTTTCACTTAGGCGGCACCAGCATTCATTATCTTGAACAAAAATTAGGCATTTATAACAAATAATTTTTTCAGGCGCTAATGCGAACGAGTGCCATGCTATAGGGGGTGATCCATCACCTGAAGGCTAGCTTAATCTTCGTTTAAACTGGTCTTACAATCGACAGGACATTGAAATGGCTTGGGTCTCATTAAAAATTGAAGCGCAACATAATACCGCCGACTTAATTAGCGATGCCTTAATGGAAGAGGGTGCGCTTTCTGCCATTATCGAAGATGCCAATGCTGACACGCTGGATGAACAACCGCTATTTGCCGAACCTGGCGACCCTCCCCCTGGCATTTGGCAGCAAAACCTAGTCAGCGCTCTATTTGATGACAGTGTTGATAGCGCAAAAATTATTGCTCAACTCGAGCATAAAACCAAGCTCTCAAATTTGCAATACTCCACTGAAATTATTCAAGAACAAGATTGGGTGCGCGCGACACAATCTCAATTTGAGCCAATTAAAATTAACGATGCTTTATGGATCGTACCTTCATGGCATAGTGTACCAAACTCGGATGCCATTAACATTGTATTAGACCCTGGGCTGGCATTTGGTACAGGTAGCCACCCCACAACGCACTTATGCTTAGCCTGGCTAACACAAGTGGTCAATCCAAATCAAACTGTTTTAGATTATGGCTGCGGCTCGGGCATTTTAGCCATTGCCGCTAAAAAACTCGGTGCTTCTAAAGTAGTTGGTATTGATATTGACAAGCAGGCCATTCAATCGAGCCAATACAATGCTGAACAAAACCAAATAAAAGCCGATTTTCATCATGCAAGCCAATATCAATCCAGCGAGTTTGATATTGTCGTGGCCAATATCTTATCAAGCGCTTTAAGCGTACTTGCCCCATCACTCGCAAAATCATGTAAAAATGGTGGTAAAATTGCGCTCTCTGGCATACTCAAAGAGCAAGCAGATGCCGTGAGCGCAATTTACTCAGAATGGTTTAATATGCAAGCGCCGCAAATAATGGATTCGTGGGTACTGCTCACTGGTATTAAAAAATAGATTGAAACATGACAAATATCACCCATTGCCCTCAGTGCACAACACAGTTTATTGTTACTAATGAACAGCTTAGCCAATATAATGGCAAAGTTCGCTGTGGTAAATGTTTACACATTTTTGATGCCGTACAACATTTAATTAACGCAGCAAAAAAAGAAGAGCCAGCACCGAGCCCTGTCCCTAGCAAAGAGGTATCAGCGCCTGTCATTAAAACGACAACGCATGATAAGCAAGAAAATTACTTCCAAAAATCAGATTCAAAAAAACAAAATAAAAGCCATTGGTACACATGGCTTATGCGTTTACTCGCAGCAATCTTACTTATTGCGGCGGTTGCGCAAAGTCTTTATTTGTGGAAAGCCAGCATTTTTAGTGCGCATCCAGGATTAAAACCAATTTTTGAAAAAAACTGCAACACAATAGATTGCGTGAGCGATCTTCCTAAAAAGGCAGAGCTTATTATTATTGACGATTCTGATATGCAAGAAGATGGCAATCATGCCCATGTTATTAACTTTTCGACTACTTTAGTCAATCAAGCTAATTTTACGCAGGCCTACCCAAACATTGAATTAACACTCACAGATACTGAAGATAAGCCAAAATTAAGACGGATATTAAAACCTAAAGACTATTTGCCTGAAAATACCAAGATTGGCACAGGGTTAGCCGCTGGCGGCCAGGTAAAAGTTAAATTAGCACTTACAAGCCAAGGTGAAGTGGTCGCCGGCTACCGCATTTCACTGAGTTACTAAATTCGAAAGCTTACTAAATTTTACTTACTAATTTTTAAAAAATGCAATTTAAAGATTTAGTAAAACCAAGCAGCTCATTGAGTTTAAGGGGCGTTAATTTTTTAAATAATTGCCAAGAGCCCTTTAAAAGAGTGTCAAATAAAAATAATCATTTAACAATCAGGCTTGCCGTTGCTGTAATGCAACCAGCAAATCTCTCTGCTCTTGTGGCGTCATATTCCACCAAGCTTTAATTTCATCTAAAGTACGATAACATCCTTGGCATAAGCCACTTCCAGCCTCGTCAACCATACAAACGCCAATACATGGTGTTGCTACTTCTTTTTCTATATTGTCAGACAAAATAGTCCTAATTTAAATATAAACTCAAATTAAATTAAATATTAGGGGCTGTCCTAGATAACACATAAAATGTTATAAGGACGTCATGAGAAAGAGCAGATTAAATTCAGCTAAGCAGTCGAGGTTAATTGAACATTTTGTTGCTGGCACAACGGCTAGATGTGCAGCAGATTTGATTGG
>JAVKLV010000052.1:0-19838 GCA_031538905.1 Methylotenera sp.
ATCATCAGCGCTTGCTAGAACCTATCGGACACGTTCCTCCTGCGGAAGCGGAAGAATGTTATTATAAAGAGCTTGCTACAAACACAAGTAAAGCTGTTTTACTTTAACCAAATGCACTCCACGAAAGTCGGGGTGATTCACTTAACAAGTTGATGAAATAGCATCAACTTACCCGACTACAAAACTAGACCTAACTCACTCTCTAATAAGTGCGCTTTTTGGGTGTATTAGCTACTTGCTTATTTTTAGATTTAGCAGCAACGCCTTCTTCTGTTGCTTGTGACTTATTATCTTCTACGTCATTTTCAGCAGCTTTTCTTCGCTCGCTTGCCCGTGCTTGAGCTTCTGCTAGCTCTTCGAGTGAAATCACACCATCTTGATTAGTATCGACCTGACTAAAAAGCCTGGCAATTTGCGGAAGTTTTTCCGTTGCTTCTTGCCTATCTATTGTGCCGTCATTGTCATTGTCAGCATCTAAGAAACGTGCCTCAACACTTGCTTTCATCGCACGGCGGCGCTCTTCAATTCTATCGTGATCTTGATCTACCGATTTAGCATAATCATCTAATGCTTTACGCAATTTATCCCGTACTTTTGGGCTAAAGTTAAGATTAAGCGTTTGGCGCATGGCTTCATTGGCCGAATCTTCTTCTGCCGATGCTTTTTCAGCACCGCCAGCCACAACAAAATTTGCCTTATCACTTGCAGCTTCAACCCTGTAAGAAGCGCTCAGGCAAACACACACCAGCAAAAACGTGTGTGCTTTAACTAAAGTATGGGCTAAAGTAAAATTAGGCAACGATATAAACTTTAAAAAAGTAAAATTTTGAAAAATAAACTTTAAAATAAATAGATAAAAATCATGTATAGTTTCTAAGTAACATCAATAAAATTAAGATCAAAAAAGCAGCTCACTCAACATGATTATTTCATAATGAAGCATAATTGTTAATTGATTGTTTCACGCGTCATGATACACAGCAAAAAATTGTACAGCCTACTTTTACAACAGCGCTCAATAGTGAAAGCCTGATTTGAAGACGCACTTTAAAGCAATGATTTTAAAGGCTTTTTATTATTTTTTTACAATAATTACGTTTGGCAATCAGCCCCTAAGACAAACAAGCATCAAGTTAGGTTCACTACATGTTTCAACTAAAAATCAATTTTAGCAGCCTAAAAAAATACCAAAAAACATCAAAAAAATGAGTCCTCATGGAAAATCAAAATAAAAAAATACTGGTCATTGATGATGACGTTCGCTTGCGTGAGTTATTGCAACGCTACTTAACAGAACAAGGATTTACTGTAAAAGTAGCTGCCAACTCAAAAGAGATGGATGTCGTTCTAGCCGACGAGTCAATCAACTTACTGGTATTAGATTTAATGCTTCCCGATGAAGATGGGCTATCTATTTGCCGCAGGCTGCGGGGCGCAGGCGTTTTATTGCCGATTGTCATGCTCACTGCGCGCGGCGATGAGGTGGACAGAATTATTGGTTTAGAGATGGGGGCAGATGATTACTTGCCCAAGCCATTTAATCCGCGAGAGTTATTAGCAAGAATCAATGCAGTCATGCGCCGACATGAGCGCTTGGTACCAAGTGCGCCTGCCCTTAATGCTGACAACGTAGTCATTGGTGAATTTGTATTTAACGCATCAACGCGCGCACTTAGTAAAGATGGCGTTTCAATCAGCATTACCAGCGGCGAATTTGCCTTGCTTAAAGTTTTTGTTGATCACCCGCGCCAGCCTTTATCGCGCGATAGACTCATGCAACTCGCGCGTGGTCGAGAGTTAGATGTATTTGACCGCAGCATCGATGTACAAGTATCGCGTTTGCGCAAGCTCATTGAGCCGGACCCCGCCCGTCCTCGTTATTTACAAACCATGTGGGGCTTTGGTTATGTGTTTATTCCTAATGGTGAGCTTGATTAAGTCAACTTAAATTTAAGCAAGCTTTAAAAAATGAACATCCTCGGCAGACTAGGCAACATAAAAATTAACTTTTTACCTAAAACCTTGCTCGCAAGGGGAATGTTACTCATTGGATGCCTGCTGGCGATTGGGCAAGTGGCATCCTTACAAATTTTTGAATACTTTGAGCGTGAGCCCCGTGCTGAAGCAACCGCGTTGCAAGCGGTGACAGTCGTTAATTACACCAGAGCATCGCTGATAGCATCACAAGATAATCTTCGGCTAGCGCTACTTTCAGAGCTCACCGGCAAAGAAGGCGTGCGTGTGTATTACGCTGACTTTATGGAAGAAATTCAGCCCCTGCCTAATGACCGCTTTATCAATATGGTTGCAGAAAAAATTCGTGAGCGCCTGGGTGTAGAAACCATTATCACGCTTAATCATTACGGCGTTCAGGGGCTTTGGGTAAGCTTTAACATCGGGCAAGATGACTTTTGGGTTGTCATTCCAAAATTACACGTAGAAAGACGTTTTCCTTGGCAGTGGCTTGGCTGGGGCGCACTGGTGTTAGCGCTTTCACTCGCGGGCGGGTATTTTATTGCTTTACGTATCAATCGCCCCCTGCATTTACTCATGAATGCCGCCGATAGATTGCGTCATGGTGAGCAGCCCGAAAAATTGCCAGAAGGCAGCTTTGCTGAGCTTCGTGAAGTCAACAACACGTTCAACAAAATGGCAGACTCACTCGCCGAGCTTGATGCAGAAAGAACGTTAATTCTTGCTGGTGTTTCGCACGACATCCGCACGCCACTTGCCAGATTACGCTTATCTGTAGAAATGTTAGAAGACAAAGCCTGTGCTGACTTAAAAAATGGCATGGTGCAAGATATTGCCGATATGGACAATATTATTCACCAGTTCTTAGATTTTGTGAAAGGCGCAGAGGGCGAGTCAATTGAAATGGTAGAGGCAAAGAGCCTCATTCAGGCCGTTCGAGATAGGCAGTTGCGCGCAGGCCGCGATCTCGCAACCCAATCTATCGCCGCACAGCTTATTCCAATAAAACCACTCGCCATGCAGCGCCTACTAGATAACCTAGTCAACAATGCTTACGCTTATGGCAAGGGGCAAGTGCTTATCAACAGCAAAATCATCGGCGAGAGCATCGTCATCAGCGTCATTGATCATGGTCCGGGTATTCCAGAAACGCACGTAACAAAGCTATTACGACCTTTTGAGCGGATGGATACCGCTCGTAGTAATGCCAGCGGCAGCGGCTTAGGTCTTGCTATTGCAGATCGTATCGCCAAACAGCATCAAGGGGAGCTACAACTCATCAACCGCCCTGAAGGGGGGCTTGAAGCACGCCTCACCTTGCCAATAAGCATTAAAAGCGCATCATAATTAATTCATTTTAATCGATGCAATCGCCCGCGAAACGGCAACATAAGAACCAAACCACCCTATAAAAATAGTAAAGCTCAACAGACTCATAAAAAGATCAGCATTAACGATAGGCAAACTAAAATCACTGCCGTATAAATGAGATAAATCTTGCACAGAAAAATTAAACATCTGCACCACAAACATCAGCATGATGATGGTCAGTATTCCGCCAAAAAAACCATACAAAGCCCCTGAATATAAAAATGGAATCCGTATAAAGCGACTGCTTGCACCAATGAGCTTGCTTACAATAATCTCGTCTTTTTGTGTTAAAACCTGCATTCTAATGGCATTACCTATCATCACAAGCAAAGCCACCGCAAGCAGAAAACTTGCAAATAAAACAGCGCGCTTACCAAATAATAACAATGCAGACAACCGCTTTACCCAATCGGAGTTAAATAAAACATGCTCAACACTGGGAATCGCTTCTAATTCTTTTTTAAGCGCATCCAGTGATTTGGGCTCAATAGATTTCACTTTAATAAAAAAGGCATCTGGCAATGGATTTTTTTCTAAGTCAGTCACTTGGCTGTCTAAATTTTTACTGTTTTGCGCTTTTTCTTTAAGCGCAAGCCACGCTTCTTCTTTGGTGACCAAATGAAATTGTTGAATGCCGTCATTCTTTGCAAGCACTTGCGCCACCTCGGTAATGCTTGATTTATCAACATCGAGCTTAAGAAAAACACTCACCTCGGTTTCATTTTGCACATGACTTGCAAACTGAGAAAGATGATCAACCCCCATATAAAATAAGCTCGGCAAGCACAGTGCCACCGCAATCACAAGGCTCATCATCAAGGTTGCAAGCTTATTATTACCCATGCGACCAAGCACTAGCCTCATAGCCTGCAGATGCTGATTAAATAAATTATTCATGGCAAACTCCATGCGCTCGCAAATGTGTTTTGACTTAATACTCCCTGATGGACATGAAACACTCGATTTTGCGCCTCACTCATACCCAAGGCATCATGGGTGGCTACAATAACCGTCACCCCCACTTGATGAAACGCATGAAAAATAGCCATGATGTCAGCCGCATAACCTGCATCTAAATTGCCAGTGGGCTCATCTGCTATCAATATAGAAGGTCTGCTGACAACAGCTCTTGCAATGGCCAATCGTTGCTGCTCACCACCAGACAAAGTAATGGGCATGGCCTTTTCCTTATGCAATAAGCCTGTTTTATCTAATGCCGCCCTCACCCGCTTGGCGGCTTCGTGGCCTACAATGCCATTGATATGCAAAGGTAAAATGACATTTTCAAAGCAATTGCGATCATATAAAAGCTTATGATCTTGAAAAATTAAACCAAATTTACGCCGCATAAATGGAATAGCTGAAGGCTTAAGTGCGCTGATATTTTGATTAGCAACAAGCACTGTACCGCTACTTGGCCGCTCAATCGCGGCAATCAGTTTGAGTAAGGTGCTTTTACCTGCCCCAGAATGCCCGGTTACAAAGACCAATTCGCCAGACTCAATCGTAAAACTGGCGTTTTTTAGCACTTCATTGCCACCAAGGTAGCGCTTTGTCACTTGATCAAATTTAATCACTGGGTAGGATGAACTCGTTAAAAGAACAGTGTAGTTTTTAAGTTAAGCGGCAACTAGTCAATCATTGCATCAATAAATTCACTGGCATTAAATGGCCGCAAATCATCAATACCTTCACCAATGCCAACATAGCGAATAGGAATTGCCCGTGCTTGAGCAATCGCCACGATGACACCACCTTTTGCAGTACCATCAAGCTTGCTTAAAACAAGACCTGTCACCCCAAGCGCATCATCAAACGCCTTCACCTGACTGACAGCATTTTGCCCCGTATTGGCATCTAAAACCAATAACACCTCATGCGGCGCACCAGGCAGCGCTTTATCCATCACGCGCTTCACTTTAGCAATCTCATCCATTAAGTGTGTTTGAGTAGAAAGGCGGCCTGCGGTATCCGCTAAAACAATGTCAATATTTTTCGCAATCGCAGAGTGAATAGCATCAAACATTACTGCCGCAGCATCGCCGCCTGATTGAGCAACAACGTGCACATTATTACGCTCGCCCCATACTTGCAACTGCTCACGCGCCGCCGCCCTAAAGGTATCTCCAGCGGCAATCAACACAGACTTGCCTTCCATTTTAAAAGCATGAGCAAGCTTGCCTATTGAGGTAGTTTTACCCGCTCCATTAACCCCAGCGAGCATAATCACAAAAGGCTTGTGGTGAGTCGTTATTAAGGGCTTTTGTAGCGGAGTGAGCAGATCAGACATCGAGGCCTTGAGCGCCATTTTAAGTTGCACCGTATCATCTAAACTTTGGGCTTTAACGCGCTTTTTAATGTCACTCAACAAATAGTTTGTTGCATGAACACCAATATCAGAAGTGATGAGTATATTTTCTAACGACTCATAAACGTCTGCATCAATTTTTCCGCCGCCAAGCAAGCTGCTAAGCTGATTGCCAAGCTGTTTACGCGTTTTACTTAAACTCTGCTTAAGTCGCACTGCCCAGCTTTGGCTCATATCAATGCTGGCAGCTTCACTGGTAGAGTCATCAGCTGAAAGCGCATCTGCAGCAGGGGTGGATTTTTTTAAAAAATCAAACATGATTACTTTAGTGAAAAGTCTAGCAAACTCGCTTAATGCGCCTTACTTTTTCCTGCAATGTAATCCATGATAGCAAAGAGCACACCAGAAATAATAAATGTTGCGTGAATGATTAACATCCACTTCATTTGATCATTACTGATTTGCGCCGCGGCTGGATTGCTTTGATGCACAAAAGCTTTTAATAAATCAATCGCTGAAATAGCCACAATAGAGCCAATTAACTTGAGTTTTAATCCTGAATAATCGACCTTGCCCATCCAGTCAGGTCTATCTTCACTGCCGGCCGTGTCAATTTTAGAAACAAAATTTTCATAACCACTAAATATCACCATAATCAACAAATTGGCCACTAAAGTCATATCAACTAATGCAAGCAAAGAAAGTACCACTTCTTGCTCATTCGCACCCATCAAATGCATGGCAATATGCGTAAACTCTTGAATAAATTTCACCATTAAAACCATCAACCCGCCCACCAAGCCCAGATACATCGGGGCTAAAATCCAGCGCGATCTAAAAATAATGTACTCTAATGATTTTTCTATACTTTTAAACATTAGTTAAACTCTCAATATGTTTTTAAAACGCAGATTTTACCCGACTATCGCGCTAAACAGAAAAGCTTTATACAATCTGCGCCCGAAAAAGCTCTATCATGCCGATGAAAAGCACCACTAAAAATTAAGCGCTTTTAAAAGCGCGCATAAAAACACTAAAGTGAACTATCTAGCAAGCCGTCATGTCAGACAAAAAATTTAAATTCATGGCTATTTTTAAGCAAAAAAATAAAACTAAGGCTTACAAGATAACCTTAAAAAAACAATACTAAACAATTAGTTAAAATAAAAAACCTCAACCCTCTGGAGAAGCAAAAAGTGCGTACCAAAAATTTATTATTATTTTTACTACTCACACTACCTACTGTTGCATTGGCAAAAAATTCAATACAAGAATTTAAGCTTGAAAACGGCTTAAAGCTGATTGTTCAAGAAGACCACAGATCGCCCGTCGTGGTTTCGCAAGTGTGGTATCGCGCTGGCAGCATGGATGAAGTCAACGGCAAAACAGGTGTGGCACACGTGCTAGAGCATATGATGTTTAAAGGCACAAAAAAAATAAAAGCTGGGCAGTTTTCACGTTTAATCGCAGCGGCTGGGGGCAAAGAAAATGCCTTTACGGGCGCGGATTACACCTGTTACTTTCAACAGCTAGAAAAATCTAAACTGCCGCTTTCTTTCGAACTTGAAGCAGACCGCATGGCAAACTTACAGTTAAGCCGAGAAGAGTTTGATAAAGAGATTAAAGTGGTTATGGAAGAGCGTCGCTGGCGTACCGACGACAAGCCGCAAGCCTTGGTAAACGAGGCATTTCAAGCCACCGCTTACCATACGCACCCATACGCTAGGCCTGTGGTTGGCTTTATGAACGATTTAGAAAATATGACGTATGAAGATGCCCGTGAATGGTATAACAACTGGTATGCCCCCAATAATGCCGTTGTTGTTGTTGTGGGCGACGTTAAAGCCGAAGATGTATTTAAACTAGCCAAACAATACTTTGGAAAATTAACGCCAAAAGCACTGCCTGCCCGTAAGCCGCAAATAGAGCCCGCACAAATAGGTGAGCGCCGAGTCATCATTAAGGCGCCCGCCAAGCAAGCTTATGTTCTCATGGGCTACCATGTGCCAGCTTTAAATGATCCAGAAAAAGATTGGGAGCCTTATGCACTTGAAGTATTGGCAGGGGTATTAAGTGGCAATTCTGCGGCTAGGCTTAATCAAAGTTTAGTGCGAGAGACTCAATTAGCGGTAGATGTCAGCGCAGGTTACGATCTACTGCAACGCGGTCGATTGAGCTTATTTGAGTTAGATGGAACGCCTAGTGAAGGTAAAACAGTGGCACAAATTGAAGCAGCCCTCATTGCACAAATTGAAAAAATAAAAATATCTGGTGTAACCGATGAAGAGCTTAATCGCGTAAAAGCGGGAGTGATTGCGGCAGATGTTTATCAAAGAGACTCTATGTTTTATCAAGCAATGCAAATTGGCACCGTTGAAACCATGGGATTTTCTTGGGGTATTTTAGATGATTATCAAAATAAATTACGCGCTGTGAGCTCAGAACAGGTGCAAGCTGTAGCTAAAAAATACTTAGTCAATGATAACCTAACCATTGCAACACTAGACCCTCAGCCCGTTGACCCCAATGCCAAGCCAAAAGGAAAGCCGCACATACATTAAATTTGCACATACATGAAATAAGGTGCATTTAAATTTTAAAGATTATTCACTTTGAAAAAGTTAAACAAGCAACATAAACAAGGTATCTAAACAATGAATCTTAAGCATTTAATCACGATGATGAGCAGCTTGGCGGTTTTATTTTGCTCAACAAGTATCAAAGCCGCTGTCAAAATAGAGCAGTGGCAAACCAGCCATGGCGCGGTCGTTTATTTTGTAGAAAACCATGACCTACCCATTGTTGATTTAAGCGTTAATTTTGCTGCAGGAAGCGCGCAGAATTCTGCCGAAAAATCAGGGCTTGCAAGCATCACCCGATACATGATGACACTTGGCGCAGATGGCATGAGTGATGAGGCTATTGCAAATAAAATGGCTGATATTGGCGCTATTTTAAGCGGTGATTTTGATGCAGACCATGCCGCCTTTAAATTGCGCACTTTGAGTAATGCACGTGAGCAATCTTTAGCGCTCGATGTGTTTGCAAAAATACTGCAAAAACCTGACTTCTCCGAAGCCGTACTTGCTCGCGAAAAAGCCAGAATCATTTCTAGCTTGCAAGAAGCACAGACTCAACCCGAGAGCATCTCTAGCAAAGCGCTTATGAAAGCCATGTATGGCAATCATCCCTATAGTTTAGATGATAGCGGCGAGCTTGAAACAGTCTCTAAACTTCATCGCGCCGACTTGCTGACGTTTTATCAACAGCATTACAGCGCGAAAAACTCAGTTATTGCCATCATAGGCGACTTGACGCGCGAGCAAGCGACCAAAATTGCTGAAAATTTATCAGGCAATATGCCAAAACCAGTCGAGCATAGCGCCATTGCAGCGGTCACTTACCCAACAAGCGCCATTGAAGAGCGCATTCAACATTCCGCATCGCAATCTCATATTTTGCTTGGCTACCCTGGCATCAAGCGTGGTGACCCTGATTTATTCGCGCTTTATGTTGGCAACTATATTTTAGGCGGCGGTGGCTTTGTGTCACGCTTAACCGAAGAGGTGCGCGAAAAGCGCGGCTTAGTCTACAGCGTATATAGTTACTTTATGCCAATGGCGGAGCTTGGTCCTTTTGAAATAGGGCTTCAAACTAAAAAAGACCAAGCAGAAGAAGCGCTTAAACTAGTACGTGACACTTTGAATAAATTTATTAAAGACGGTGTCACAGAAAGCGAGCTACAAGCAGCAAAGGCTAACATTATTGGCGGTTTTCCTATGCGCATTGATAGCAATGGAAAAATTTTAGATTACCTTTCTGTTATCGGCTTTTATAAACTGCCTCTTAGCTATTTAGATGAGTACAACACAAAAGTAGCCGCCGTCACAAAAGAGCAAATTAAAGAAGCTTTTGCCCGCAGACTCAAACCAGAAAATTTTGTCACGGTGATTGTGGGAGACCCTGCAAAGTAATCATTTAGCAAGTTTTCAATAAAATATCTTGCTGAAATTAGTAGTAAAATGCAGCTTTATTGCTTGAATTAAAGCTGCATATTTCAATGGCTGAAAAAAAATTAAATAGCGTGCGTATCAATGCTGGCGAATGGCGCAGTCGATTACTTAAGTTTTCAGATGTTGCGGGGCTGCGCCCAAGCCCAGAGCGCGTGCGCCAAACCGTTTTTAATTGGTTAGGTCAAGATTTAACTGGTCAAACTGCTTTAGATTTATTTGCCGGCACAGGCGTTATGGGCTTTGAAGCCCTTTCGCGCGGCGCTACTGCAGTGACTTTGGTTGAAAAATCCACGCTCGCTTACCAGTCGCTACTCAATAACAAAAAGTTACTCAACGCCGAACGCGCACAGATTTTTAATCAAGATGCGTTGCAGTTTTTAGCTAGTAATCAACATCTATTTCATTTGATTTTTTTAGATCCGCCATACAAACAACAATGGCTACACAATCTTTTGCCATTGCTGTCCGCACATTTGAGCCCAGAGGGCTTTATTTACGCTGAAGCCGAATATGCTATTGATGTAAATAACGAATTTGCAACAGGCTGGCAGGTGGTAAAACAAGGCAAAGCAGGCAATGTATTTTATCATCTGTTAAAATCTAGCCCTCTTAAAGACCAAGCTTAACGCATAGGCGAATCGCATGAATAAAAAACGCATTGCAGTTTACCCTGGAACATTTGACCCCATCACGCTCGGCCACGAAGATATTGTCAGGCGTGCAGCCGATTTGTTTGATGAGGTGATTGTAGCTGTGGCAGACAGCACCAATAAATTAACGCTATTTAACTTAGATGAGCGCGTCACCTTAGCTCAGGGCATTTTTAAAGACGCTGAAAACATCAGCGTAGTAGGCTTTAGCAGCTTGCTCATGCAGTTTGTGCAAGACACTGGCGCTAAAATGGTCATTCGTGGCTTACGTGCCGCCTCTGATTTTGAGTACGAATTTCAACTTGCGGGCATGAATCGTAAACTTTACCCACAATTTGAAACTTTATTTTTAACACCATCAGAGCAGTTTATGTTTATTTCATCAAGTTTGGTGCGCGAAGTGGCGGCCCTTGGTGGTAATGTGCACGCTTTCGTCTCGCCGCTGGTTGAGCGTGCAATCAATCAAAAGTTAAATTCAGCGCATCAATTAAGGTGCAAATAATGGCTTTGATGATTACCACTGAATGTATTAACTGCGATGTATGCGAGCCAGAATGCCCGAATAACGCGATTTATCAGGGCCAAGAAGTGTACGAAATCAACCCCAATAAATGCACCGAATGTGTTGGACATTACGACAAGCCGCAATGCCAAACCGTATGCCCTATCGACTGCATTCCATTTAACCCAAACGTGAAAGAAACAAAAGAACAATTACTGATGAAATTTTATCAACTAACCGCAAAAAAATAATAAAAATTCAGCACTGATTTTAGCTGCGGCCTCTAACGATTGATTTTACGAATGCGCTCCGCTGGCGTAATCACATCGGTCAAACGAATACCAAACCGGTCGTTCACCACCACCACCTCACCCTGCGCAATCAAACAGCCATTAACTAGTACGTCCATAGGCTCACCGGCTAAACCATCTAGCTCAACCACGGAGCCTTGGGCTAACTGCAAGAGATTTTTAATCGCAATTTTTGTTCGGCCAAGCTCAACTGTCATTTGTACAGGAATATCCAAAATGAAATCAATGTCATTTTCTGTATCTTGCGGCCTATTTTTAGCTGTGAATTCTGTAAATACTTGCGCTTGATCTGCACTTTCAGCCTGAAAAACTGAAGCCTCAGAAGCAGTTTGCTCCGCCATTGCGGCGCCCCAGTCATCCATTGCAGCATCATCTACCGAGTCTTTTCCATCAGTCGCCATAAGGCTCCCCTTTAATATATTCTGTTGAGTTTGATCTCAAGAGTTTTTCTACGCGCAAGGCGTACTGACCATTAAACGTACCATATTTACAAAGCATCACCGGAACACCATCTACCTTTGCCTCTACGGTATCCTCCATACTCAACGGCACAATATCACCCACTTTCATATTCAGCACATCACCAATCATCATGTGTGCCTGGGCAATATCTGCAATAATCTCTACTTTTGCAGATTGCACCTGCTGTGTCATGAGCTTTACCCAGCGCTTATCTGTACCAAGCGCCTCACCTTGCAAAGGAGAGCTTAATAAATCACGCAAAGGCTCTATCATCGAATAAGGCACGCAAAAGTGTATTTCACCACTCGCCGAGCCAAGCTCAATGTTAAAAGTAACCGCAACAACCACTTCATTAGGCGTTGCAACATTAGCAAACTGCGTATTCATTTCTGAGCGCACATATTCAAACTCAATCGGACAAACAGGCTCCCATGATTTTGAATAGGCCTCAAAAACAATACCCAAAATGCGCTGAATAATACGCTGCTCAGTTTGAGTGAAATCGCGGCCTTCGATACGGGTATGAAAGCGCCCATCACCACCAAACATATTATCCACAACCAAAAACACCAAAGTGGGGTCAAACACCATTAAAGCCGTGCCACGCAAAGGCTTCATATGAATTAAATTAAGATTGGTCGGCACAACTAAGTTACGCACAAAATCACTATATTTTGTAATGCGCACAGGCCCTACAGAAACCTCAACCGCTCGACGCAAGAAATTAAACAACTCAATACGCACCAAACGAGCAAAGCGCTCATTGATGATTTCAAGTGTGGGCATACGCCCGCGCACAATACGTTCTTGAGTGGCAATGTTATAGTCACGCACATCCCCTGCAGACTCTTGCTTCACCTCGTCATCTTGAGCACCATCGACACCTCTTAATAAAGCGTCAACCTCGTCTTGTGATAAAAATTTATCAGACATAATAAATCTGTGTCAGCTACTGAATCACAAATGAAGTAAAAAATACGCCCATAATTTTTTGAGGCTTACCATTCGGGTCTAGCGGCTTTTTCATTTCAGCAATAATTTCATCAGTTAATTGCTTTTTACCCTCAGAGGTTGAAATTTCGGACGCATGCTTACTACTTAATAACAGCAGCAATCGACTACGAATAGCGGGCATTTGCGCTTTTATTTTTTCAACTTCTTCTAGATTTTCGAGTTGCAAAGAAACATCTAACTGCAAAAATTTTTCATCCGGATCTGGCTGCAAATTTACCGTAAACGCTTCTAGCGGCAAAAAAACGGGGGCTTTAGCCACCTCTTCGTGCTTAACTTCTGCTTTATGATCAGCTTTTGGCTGCATAAAAAACCACGCCGCACCACCACCAGCTAAAACAACCAACGCCGCTAATATAATGATCATTTTCTTTTTAGATTTTGGCGCAACTTCTTCGCCCTCTACTACCGCTTCATCCACTGCCATTTTGATTGATTCTCCATATTAAACTTAAGTTTTAACTATTTTTTAATAGTTAAAAAAAATCCCAAGCCTATATTATGCTCAAAGATAAACGAAGATATCCCCCAATAAGAGAGGGGAAAAGACGCTATATCTTGAATGACGAAAACCTACCCATAAGCGACTCTGAGCGGGCAAAACCCTGGGCAATCAGGGGGCTTAATTATGCAAAGGTATTCACCAAGCCGCTTAACTCACGGATAGGCGATTTTCTAACAAGTGCCTCATCATCGTCGGCAGATAATTTACCCACATCAGCTTGACGTGACAACGCGCCTTTTTGCTGTGAAGCCTGCTGAAATTGGCGCTGCATTTGCTCGCCAGAGTTGACATCAGCACGCCCCAATTGAATGCCTAACTCATTCATTTTTTCGCGCAAATGCGCCATGCCGTCTTGCAAGGCTTGCCTCACTTCAGCGTTATCTGAAGTAAAAGTTGCATTAGCTTGATCATTATGAACATGAATAACGACTTGCAAAGGACCTAAATCAGGAGGATTGAGCGTGAGCGTTGCTGATTGCTCTTTTGCACCCAGCATCCAAACAACTTTTTGACCAATTTCTTGATTCCAACCAGGCTTACCAGGGGAGGCCTCAATCATATTACTTCTACCAAGCGCTTGCGCCGCGTCGACAGGGTTACTTTTTACTGCCGCCTGAACTTGAGCCTGCAACGAAAGTTCTTGAATATCCGAAGTCTTTATTTTTAGCTCCTTACTTAACCCCTCTTGAGCGGCACTCGCCGCCTCTTTAGTGTGGGCTAATACATCGCCAATAGATTGTTTAGACCCGCCAGAAAGCTCTGATTGAAGCCATTTTTCGTTAGATTTAGCATCTTCCAAGCTAGGGGCTTTGTCACTCATTAGCTGAGGTGTTACTTTACTTTGAGCCTCCGCAGAGTTAAATATATTACGCTCAACCTCAGCACTGACATCAGACTTTTTGTCATTGATAAGTAAAGCAGAAGCCGCGTTTTTATCAACATTTTGAGCCGCGGCAGGCGGAGCCGACTGCGCATTAGCAACTGCTGGCGTAAGCGCTGGCAATAGAAGCGCATTGATAGCAGCGGCTTCAGCCACATAACGATTATCTACCACCGCCGTTATATTTTTATCATCCCGAACATCCGCCTTTTCTTTCTTAGGCTTACTTGCAAACCCAAGTATTGAAATCTTGTCGCTTGCAGCAAGCGCTGGGCGAAGGGGTTGTGCATCCGTCATTTCATCGGCTTTAAGCTCGCCCGCTTTAGCCTCAGCCACAAGAGGGAGGGAGCCAGATTGAGCTAATTGATGAGCGCCTTCTACCACTTCTGCCTTTGTTGCCAGCAAATCGACATCAGCGGCCACTACCGACTCAACACTTGCCGCTGAGTCTACACTTGGCACATTAACGTCAGATGCTGCAGGCGGACTACTCTTTGCCCGAGCCTCTTGAGGCGGCGCATATTGTTCCTGCACCTGCTTATTTAAAAGCTTTTGAAACGCATTATCAGACTGGGGCGCAGCCAAAGACGCTGTATGATTATTTTTATGATTTATTTCAGCAGTTTTTTTAAATGGTGTGCTATTGGCCATTTGTAATGTTAAATTTTTCATCTGCTTTCACTCCAAAATTAAATCTTATTTTATTTTTAAGTACGCCAAATCCAATTTGAAAGCACTCAGCTTGATTACCCATTTTAGTGCTAATGCCCAGTGCTAATGCCTAGTGCCGATGCCTAGTTGCTCGCATTGCAAACTCATCCATCATTTTTTGATCTCGCTTTTGTTCATCTTTTTTCACACGCTGATAAGCACGCGCAGCAAGTACCTCATATGAAAGCTTTTTACGCTGACATTCCTGCCATAACTTCTTCTGAATGTTCACCTGCTTACTGGTCTGCAAAACCACTTCTTGCTGCCCCAAAATAGCCTGGTCTAGCCTGTCAAAAAAATGTCTAAAATTTTGATAAACTTCTGCGCCCATACCGTTTTTTAAAGCTTGATTAAGATTTTGCACATAATCTAATCGGTATTGATTAAGGGTTTCTTGCTGCGCCTTAGCCGCATCTGCCGCTTTCATCGCCAACGCTAAAGATTGCGTTGCTTCATCCACCTCTTTTGCAGCCAACTCTTTTAACATTTCAATAACTTGAGTATCTTGTTTTGCCATATCGCTGACTACTTTATCAGAAAAAAGTCATCAAAATCAGCTCACCGCAGCGCCATCAAGAACATACATCAGGTGCGCAATACTCTCTTCAACTCCCGCACGCTCCAAAATACCTTGCTGCAAAAAAGCATCGATACTGTCATGCTTGAGAATCGCCTCATCTAACAAAGCGTCGCTACCCGCCTCATAAGCACCCACGCTAATTAAATCAATACTACGCATATACCGTGAATTAAGTTGCTTTAATTTTCTTGCGTATTTTTGATGATCCGCACTTGTAATACTGTGCATTGCGCGACTAATCGACTGCTCAACATCAATCGCTGGATAATGCCCGCTTTCCGCCAAACTACGACTTAACACAATATGCCCGTCTAAAATCGCACGCGCCGCATCTGCAATCGGGTCTTGCTGATCATCGCCTTCTGTGAGCACCGTATAAAATGCCGTAATCGAACCTTCACCACGCTTACCATTGCCAGTGCGCTCTACCAGCGCGGGCAGTTTAGCAAACACAGAGGGAGGATAGCCTTTTGTTGCAGGCGGCTCGCCAATCGCCAAAGCAATTTCACGCTGCGCCATCGCATAGCGGGTGAGAGAATCCATAATCAGCAATACATTTTTACCTTGATCGCGAAAATGCTCAGCAATGGTTGTCGCATAACTTGCACCCTGCAACCGCATTAAAGCTGATGAATCTGCCGGAGCGGCCACAACAACAGCACGCGCCAAACCAACCGGACCTAAAATCTGCTCAATAAACTCTTGCACCTCGCGACCACGCTCACCAATCAAGCCCACCACAATCACATCAGCGGTTGTGTAACGCGCCATCATGCCAAGCAACACACTTTTACCAACACCTGAGCCAGCAAATAAACCCATGCGCTGACCACGCCCTACCGTGAGCATACTGTTAATTGCACGCACGCCCACATCCAACACCTCTTCAATTGGCGCACGCATTAAAGGATTCATTGGAGTTGCATTTAAAGCCGCACTTTGGTCAGACTTAATCTGACCTAAATTATCTAAGGGATTGCCTGCTCCATCAACCACACGACCAAGCAAGCCATCGCCAACGGGCAACTGGCGCGCACCTTCTGCCACACGCTGACGCGGAGCCCTGTTGTGATGCGGCTTAACAAGATTCTCCATCGACTCTAAGGCAAATACCTTAGCGCCTGGCATCACGCCATCGACACCACCTTGAGGCATCAGCAACATACGCTCGCCATCAAAGCCCACCACCTCAGCCTCAACACACCGACCATCCGCCAAAGGCACAAAACACGCACTCCCCATTGGCAATTGAATACCCACCGCCTCCATGACCAAACCCGTGAGCTTTGTAATGCGCCCCGCCACCTCTAATGGCTCAATCATGCTAATAATTTCTTTACAATCAAGCATATATTCACGCCAGCGCTGAGAATGAAGATTATCAGCCTCATCGCCTGGCGCCACAGATGCTTGCACGCTCAACTCACTCACTTAAATCAACCCTAAAGAAATGCACATCAACACCAGCAAAGTTAAAATGAGTTTATTTTGAGCTAAACACTCAAAACTAGGGTCGACAAAAATCATGGCGATAACCAATCATTTTTTTGCGCCAAAGCCTCACTCAAGCGTCGCCAGCGCACTTCATTGCTGGCATCAATCTGATTAGCGCCTGTTTCAATAACACAGCCGCCACGCTCGATACTGGCATCCTCTTGAACATACCAATGCTGACTTTCAACTTGAGTCGCCAAGTACTCTCGCAAAATTTTTGCATCTTCATGATGCACAAGAATTTTTGCTGGTTTTTGTACATGAGGCAAAGAGCGAACAGCCTCCATCACCACGGGCAAAATAGCGGAAGAATCAACCTCCAGCTTCACTTTTAACATCGCCTTTGCCACATCCAAAGCAAGCGATAAAGCGCCCTCTGCAATGTGCTCATCCGCCCTTTCAAGAGCATCAGAAAAAGACTTCATTAAATTCAAAAAACGTTGTTTTTCTTCTTGTGCAGCCTCGCGCGCCTTAGCCATACCGACTGCAAAGCCTTCTTGCATTCCCTTGGTGTAAGCCTCTTGGCGCAGCTCATCGAGTACCTTTAAAATATCAGCAGAGACAGCATCTTCTTTTTTCTTCATGCGGGCACCGCCCACACTATGAGAATCGTCAGCAAAAGCTGACATTTCCCATCGCTCATAAGCACTCAGCTGCTCTTTAGGAACAATCATTACATCCCTTACTCATCAACACCTTACACATATTGCTCATCGCCACCCTTGTTCGCCAGTTGAATTTGACCATCGTCTGCCAATTGACGAATAATTTGCAAGATTTTCTTCTGCTGCGCCTCAACTTCAGAGAGTTTGACAGGCCCTTTAGACTCCATATCTTCTTTCATCATCTCGGCCGCACGAGAAGACATATTCTTAAATATCTTCTCGCGTATTTCTTCAGGCGTACCTTTCAGCGCAACAATCAACATTTCAGACTGCACCTCCCGCAAAATCACCTGAATACTCTTATCGTCGATGTCTATAATGTTCTCGAACACGAACATTTCATCCATGATTTTTTGCGCCATTTCCTCGTCATAGCCTTTAAGGCCCTCCATGACAGTCGCCTCATTATCGCCATTCATAAAGTTCATAATCTCAGCAGCCACTTTAACGCCACCCATTGTCTGCTTTTTAAGACTTTCATTACCCGTAAGCAATTTAGTCATCACATCATTCAGCTCACGCAAAGCAATCGGCTTAACACCGTCAAGCGTTGCAATTCTCAACATCACATCTTGACGCAAGCGATCAGTGAAATGACCAATCACCTCAGCCGCCTGATCAGGCTCTAAATGCACAAGAATGGTGGCGATAATTTGCGGATGCTCATCTTTAATAAAATCCGCAACCATTTGAGCTTCCATCCATTTTAAGCTCTCAATACCACTAGAGTCGTGCGATTGCAAAATCCTATTAAGCAAGCCAGAGGCCTTATCTTCACCCAAAGCCTTATTCAAGACATTTCTAATATACTCATCAGAATCTAAACCAAGATCGCCACTTTGCGCCACCGTACCCATAAATTTATCAACCGCAGCATCAACCTGATCTCGCTCCACAGCCCTCAAACTCGTCATGGCAGATCCAATTTTTTGAACCTCTTTAGGCGTCAAAAATTTCATCACTTCAGCAGCCTCATTCTCACCCAAGGCAAGCATCAAAACCGCACCCCTCATTACACCGGCATCACTCATCGACTACTCATTTCCATTCACCCATTGCGCCACAACATTCGCCACCATTCTTGGATTATCTTTAGCCATCTGCTTTGCGGCAGAAAGCTTCTCGTTGCTAGAGGAGGCTTGCTGATCTTCAGCAACACCTCCACTTAAACTCACCACAGCATCTTCATCGTCAGGCTTTTTTAAAGCCCCCGGCGCAGGAGCTGCAAGCTTACGCAACATAGGGCTCAGCAGTTTTTTATAAATCACCACCAAAACAAGCAACCCAGCAATAAAGCGCAAGGCGTCTTTACCATACTCAATGACCTCCGGATTTTTCCACATCGGCACTTCTGGAATAACCTCTTGAGGCTCACCTGCAAACGAGCTATTCACCACCGTCAAGGCATCACCACGCTCTTTATTAAAGCCCATAGCCTGCATCGCCAAATCATTGATTTGCGCTTTTTCAGCAGCAGTCAAAGCCCTGTATGTTACTTTGCCATCCTTGCCCGTCACTGGCATATTATTCACTACTACCGCCACATTAAGACGCTTAATCCCCCCCATGCTTTGGCTGGAATAACGCACGGTTTTATCCACCTCAAAATTAGTTGTCGTATTTTTCTGACTATTCACCGGCGCCACACTCGCATTAGCCCCAGCTGCAGCCCCTGTGCCCGCAGCCGTATCTGCCGCAACAATCGGTGCGGTAGCGTTTGCCGGAGGTTGATTTGACAAAGCACCAGGCACACCCACCGCAGCAGATCCTGACGCGCCATCCAAACTTTTAGACTCGCTATTTTGCAAGCTACGAATCGCAACATCTTCAGGCTTTTGATTAGGTTTATAAATTTCAGCCGCTTGCTCTAAGCTAGAAAAATCAACCTCGGCACTCGCCTCTGCACGTACGTTTTTAGCCCCCACGATAGGCGAAATAATAGACTCAACACGCCGCACAATATTTTTTTGAATATCATCAATGTATTTGAGCTGCGTTGGATCTAAATTATTCGAGCCCATTTTTTTAGAAGCATCAGACAATAAATTGCCATTTTGATCAACCACAGTCACATTCGCAGCAGGCAAATTAGGCACGCTACTTGCCACCAAATGAACCACAGCCGCCACTTGCTGAACATCTAAACTGCGGCCCGCACGTAAATTTAACAACACGGACGCCGTCGGCTGCTGCTGCTCGCGTACAAACACCGACGGCTTAGGAATGGCCAAGTGAATTCGAGCCACCTCAACCGCACCAATTGACTGAATACTGCGCTCAAGCTCCCCCTCTAGCGCCCGCTGAAAATTAACCTGCTCAATAAATTGAGAAACGCCAAATTTTTGATTTTCTAAAATCTCAAAGCCAATGTTACCCCCTTTAGGCAAGCCATCTGCCGCTA
>JAVKLV010000053.1:0-8343 GCA_031538905.1 Methylotenera sp.
ATCATCAGCGCTTGCTAGAACCTATCGGACACGTTCCTCCTGCGGAAGCGGAAGAATGTTATTATAAAGAGCTTGCTACAAACACAAGTAAAGCTGTTTTACTTTAACCAAATGCACTCCACGAAACTCGGGGTGATTCAGATAAAGCTCAACCTGCTAATGTGGGGTGGGGGATGGATTGCTTTGTGCGCCAAGCTCTAAGTCTGATCGGTCTTGATTTTGAAGGTCGTTTATTGATTCATATAAAATAAGAATTGAAACGCGCCTATTTCTAGCACGTCCCAGCTCGCTATCATTCTCATTGATAGGGCGGGTAGATCCAAAGCCTGTAGCGCTTAATCTATTCTCAGCAATCCCTGTTTCAATGAGCATTCGCACTACGCTGCTGGCACGCACCGCAGAAAGCTCCCAATTTGAAAAGAAAATAGCGTTATGAATTGCATTGTTATCGGTATGTCCTTCTACTTGGATTAAGCGGTCGTTAGAATTGAGCATGAGTGAGATGTCGGTTAATATGCCGATTGCTGCAGGGGCTAGCTCTGCTGACCCTGGTTTAAATAGCAAGCTGTCGTTGATGTTAATGACAATGCCTCGGTTATTTTGCGATAAACTTACCTTTCCTTGGCTAACAAAAGGTGAAAGTTTGCTAGATAAATCCACCTTAATCGCCGTCATGGACTCTCGTTCGCGGTGTTTCTTTTGGTTATAAAGGTCAGCTAGAGGCAATGGTTTAATTATTGAGCCATTCTGATTTTTTTGATTGGACTCATCTTGCGAGTTGCTCACACCCTTTAATTTCAAATGCGCATTGCTGCCAGTAAAGGCAGTGCCTATAGCAGATGTGAATGAGCGATATTTACCTTGATTTACAGAAGAGATTGAGTACATCACTACAAAAAATGCAAATAGCAGTGTGATGAAGTCTGCGTAAGAGACAAGCCAGCGCTCTGGATTATCGTCATCGTCATCTATGGTTTTTATTCTCGACATGGTGTATTTGATGGATTGTGGCTTATTGATTTGCGGTAGACGTTAAGGCAGATAAGCAAAAATACGATCTTCGATTACTTTTGAATTCTCTCCGCTTGCGATAGAAACCCACGCTTTCAATAACATTTCTCTGCGTGCCATTTCTTGTTGAATTAAGGCTTTTAGTTTATGTGAAATAGGCAGAAATACTAAGTTAGCGAGACCAACACCATAAATTGTGGCCACAAAAGCCACTGCAATGCCGCTGCCAAGTTTGCTGGGGTCTGATAAATTTTCCATGACGTGAATTAGGCCAAGAACTGCGCCTAAAATGCCGATAGTCGGCGAATAGCCGCCTGCAGCAGTCCATATTTTTGCAGCATTGCGCTGTTGCACTTCATAAAAATGCATATCAGCCTCCATGGCTTGTTTAAGGTTATCTGGAGCTGTGCCATCGACCACAAGCCGTAAGCCTTTTTGAATAAAAGGCTCGGTTTCTCTTTCCAAGTAAGACTCAAGCATAAAAACGCCTTCTTTTCTAGAGTATTGACTCCATTGAATAATGCGCCTAGCAAGCTCATGCCTGTCATCAGCAGGCGGCGAAAAAATCTTAGACGCCATGCGCAAGCCGGCTAAGAAGCTCTTTGTATCTGATTGCAATAGCACTGCGCCACAAGTTCCACATATCACAATTAAGAATGCCGCAGGTTGCAGCAATGAACTTATTTGCCCGCCTTCTATAGCTTGCCCTAATAATATGCCGATTAAGGCAAGTGCTATGCCGCCTAAGCTACTCCAGTCCATAAATTCTCTTTTAAATGTGCTCTTAACCTTGCAACAGCCTGGTTATGTAATTGACAAACTCGCGATTCAGAAACGCTCATCACAGCGCCGATTTCTTTTAAATTAAGTGCTTGCTCATAATAAAGGCTCATAAGAAGCTTTTCGCGATCAGGCAATGCGCTGATAGCTTCAATCAGCGCCTCGCGAAAGCCGTTCTCTAGCAAGGCCTTGATTGGATCGCCAGCATGGTCGGCATTAAAGCGATCAAGAAAATGATCTCCCTCTTCTGCATCATGAAAGTCCTCATAGTAAATGAGCTGATGCCCGCTACATTCACTTAGCATTTCATGATACTCATTGAGAGGTAGTTTTAATTTTTCAGCCACATCGTTTTCAGTGGGGGCTTTCCCCATTGCTTGTTCAAGTTGACTGATGGCAGCTTCAACATCGCGCATATTTTTTCTTGCGCTACGTGGCACCCAGTCTGAGCTGCGCAGCTCATCCAGCATAGAGCCGCGAATTCTTTGTGCGGCATAGGTTTCAAATTGAGCGCCATGCGTGTCTTCATAGCGGTTGATAGCGTCGAGCAAGCCCATCATTCCCGCTTGAATTAAATCATCAATCTCTACGCTAGGAGGTAGCTTGGCCTTAAGCTGATAGGCGATTTTTTTTACTAAAATAGCGTGCTTATTGAGTAGCTCGTCTGTTAGATTTTCTTTTTCAGGGGAGTGATGCATACTGAACCTTATGACTTAAGCAGAGGCTGCCAAGTGGCGATCTTGCGTATAGGCTAAGCGCTGAGCTATGCGCTTAAATGCTTCTGTGGCGTGAGCTGCTGGAAATGCATCCCCCACTGAGCGCCCTAGTTTGGCTGCACGATTTAAATGCTCATCGTTTGGAATGGTGCCAAAAAACTCTAGCTCAATTTTCATAAAACATTTTGCCGCTTTTGAGATATTGTTAAATACTACTTGCGCTTGCGCTTCTGTTGCGTGGTTTACAATCACGCCAAATGAGCGTCTGCCGAGCTCGCTGCAGATTTTTTTAATCAGCGTATAAGCTTGCGTAATAGAATCTGGCTGACGTGTGAGCTGAATGATAATCTCACCATCATTGAGTATTTTTAAAGGCAATAAGTTATCTTGATTTAATGTGGCATCCACCAATAAAACTTCATATTGATGAGCAATCTCCTCAAAAAGCTGATTGGTTTTTTCACATTCAGCACTGTCTAGCGAGATATTAAATTGATTTTTTTGCATGAGCTTGCTGACATGAAAGCCTCGTTTGCTATCAGTAATCACCTCTGTGAATAAGCGGCTTTCATTCACAACATCAAATAATGAGGGCGATTGATCAAGCGCATATCTCTTTTCACTCGAATCTTTTGAAGCGTGAATGACGAGCACATCAAGCCCTTCATCTGACATTGAGGCTCCCAAATTAGTCAGCATGCGAGGCTGATCTTGCGAGCCTTCGGCTGAAATAATAGACACCACTCTTGACTTGGAGGCTACCATAATGCGGCGGAGACCAGCCGCCTGGTCTTGATGAGCCCTAGTCATCATGCGCGCTTGCAAACTGATGCTGGTTGTTAAATGCGGTGTTGCCCATCAGAAAAGGGAGCTCTTCTGTCATGAATTGAAAGGCTTGATTATTCTCCGCCCTTGATTTGAGTGCGTGATGAATGAGAAATGATTTTTTTGCCACGTGAATATCTTCGGGCACACGCTGACCATTGGTCACATAATACAACTTCAATTTTTCTCTAATCACGACATCGATCGCACTGCCAATGGCGGCCGCTTCGTCTAATTTTGTGATGATGCTGCCATCTAAACCGTTACGTTTATAAGCTTTAATCACATCAGCGAGGGTTTCTCCTGTGCTTGTGGCATTCAGGCATAGTAATTTTTTAACGGGCATACTGGTACTAGAGAGCATGGCAATTTGCTCTTGTACCATGCGGTCACGTTGACTCACGCCAACGGTATCAATCAATATGGTGTGTTTGTTTTTTAGTTCGTTTAGCGCAATTTTCAGATCGGCCTCATCTTTAACTGCGTGTACCATCACACCAAGAATTTTGCCATATATCCTAAGTTGCTCATGTCCGCCGATACGGTAAGCATCCGTTGTGATTAAACCTAAACTCTGAGTGCCGTGCTTCATCACATAACGCGCGGCTAACTTTGCTGTTGTGGTTGTTTTGCCAACGCCCGTCGGGCCAATTAAAGCAAATATGCCCCCTCTATCGAGTATTTTTGTATCGTTTTCTATTGTATTTAAGTTGATTGAAAGCACAGAGCTTATCCAGCTTCTTGCTTTTTCTTCACTTAGGTTTGCTGGTATTTTTTCAGAAAGCTGTCTTGATAGCGCCGCACTAAAGCCAGCCGATAGTAGCATATTGAGCATTTTTGATTTAACAGGGTCGCGTTGCTGTATATTGCCCCATGCCAGCGTTGTAAGTTGAGACTCAATCACACTGCGCATTTCGCGCATTTCGTTCATCATTTGGTTCATTTGCGTGCTCGATTGTTCGTTGTTTGTTTGTTTTTCAAGTTGACGGGGGGCGGATGTTGAGCTCGTATTTTTCTGCATTTCAGCCCGCTTTTTAGTGGCATTATTTTTTAATTCTGCACGCTTGATTGTTTCATCAAACTCATGAATAACCGCTAAACTTGAAGCTGGCAGAGCTTGATTTTCTGTCATGTTAGCCGCTTGATTGAAGTTTGCCTTATTCATTAAAGCGAGCAGGGCAGAAGCGTCCATAGGTTCGTCTTTAGCCACCATGGCATTCATATCCTCTTCTTTAAACGCCATAATCTCATTGCCGCCGTCTACTGCCTTATTGGAAAGGATAATTGCGTTTTCTCCCAGTTTTTCTCGCACCATTTTGAGTGCTTCCCGTGAGTTTTTGCCGAAAAATCGTTTAATGATCATGCTGAACCTCCAATAAGACTAGTGACACGTATGGTTTTTGAGTCGGGCAATTCGTCGTGTGATAAAACGCGAAGATGAGGAACAGTACGCCTCAAGAATTTAGAAAGCGTGGCGCGAATAGGCGCTGAAACCAAGAGTACTGGAGTCATGCCCATTTTTTCTTGTTGCTTGGCGGCGTCTTCTGCTTGTTTTGATAATGTTTCAGCCATGCCTGGCTCAATTGCGTTGCCGGCAGATGCGTTGCCTTGCATGGCTTGGGTCAGAATGCGCTCTAAGTTGCCGTCTAATGTCATGACGGTGACTTCATTTCCTGTCGGAAAAAGTTGCTGAACAATGGCGCGCCCAAGTTGTACGCGCACAGCAGCTGTGAGCTCATTGGCATCTTGAGTTTGCGCGGCGTATTCAGAAAGCGTCTCAATGATTGTGCGCATATCACGAATATGTACGCCTTCAGAGAGCAAGTTTTGCAGCACCTTTTGAATCACGGATAGTGACAATAGTTTTGGGGTGAGATCTTCAACTAATTTAGGCGAATCTTTACTCACATGGTCTAGTAGTTGCTGAACTTCTTGACGGCCAAGTAGCTCTGCCGCATGTAAAGAGATAATGTGGTTTAAATGTGTGGCAATTACTGTGCCTGCGTCAACCACGGTGTAGCCCATGCTTTGTGCATCATCTTTAATGCTGCCGTCAATCCACACGGCAGGCAAGCCAAATGCGGGGTCAGTTGTTTTAACGCCAGCTAATGTGCCAGACGTCATGCCAGAGTCAATCGCTAAAAATTGTGCATAGTTTGACTCGCCAGCCCCCATCTCAACACCTTTTAAGGTAATGCGATAGCTCGATGGCTTGAGCTCTAAGTTATCTCGAATGTGAACAGTGGGGGCTAAAAATCCAATCTCTTGTGCAAATTTTTTGCGCAAGCCCTTAATGCGTTTAAGTAAATCACCACCTTGCCCTTTGTCGACCAGTGGAATTAAGCGATAGCCAACTTCAAGCCCAATTAAATCAACAGCGGTGACATCATCCCAGCTTGCCTCATCAGCGCTTGAAGTAGATTCTGTTTTTTCTTCAATAACGGGTTCGGCTTCAGCTGCTTTTCTTTGTTCATCAATTAAATAAGCAGCGCCAGACAGCAATGCAGCCAAAAGCAAAAATGCGAAATGAGGCATTCCAGGAATCGCCCCCATGCCGCCAATAATAAAGGCTGTAACATAAACCACTTTGGCGTTTGAGAATAATTGCGTGACAATTTGACCGCCAATATCTTCACTGTTAGCGACTCTTGAAACTACCACACCCGCTGCCACAGAAATGATCAGTGAAGGAATTTGCGCTACTAAGCCATCACCAATGGCGAGCATGGTGTAATTTTTTACCGCGTCGGCAAAAGCTAAATCGTGCTGAACAATGCCAACTATTAAGCCGCCCACAATGTTGATGATAATCACCATAATGCCGGCAACAGCATCGCCCCGAACGTATTTGCTCGCACCGTCCATAGCGCCGTAGAATTCAGATTCTTGACCCACTTCAGAGCGCCGGCGTCGCGCTTCATCCTCACCAATTAAGCCTGCATTTAAGTCAGCATCAATCGCCATTTGTTTGCCTGGCATCGCATCTAAAGTAAAGCGCGCACCTACTTCGGCAATACGTCCAGCACCTTTGGTAACTACAGTAAAATTGATAATGGTTAAAATCACAAAAACCACAATACCAACCGTGTAGTTGCCACCAATTAAAAAGTGACCAAACGCCTCAATGACTTTACCTGCGGCATCTGGGCCATTATGACCTTCAGATAAAACCACCCGGGTTGATGCAACGTTTAGAGATAAGCGCAACATCGTTGTCATGAGTAGTACGGTAGGAAAAGCAATAAAGTCTAATGCCTTTTTGGTTTGTAAGCCGATGAGCAAGACCATAATAGAAATAGCAATGTTGAAGCTAAAAAGAATATCTAGCGCAACTGCAGGCAAGGGTAAAATCATCATCGACAAAAGCATGACGATAATTACAGGCGCCGCAACATTGCGGCTTGCCAGCTTGCTCATCCATGGGGGCAGATTAAGCGCGTTCATTAGGCAAGCTCTTCGTTATAAGAAAGGCCAGGAGCCGCTAACAAACTATGTGGGTCAAGCGCATCTGGAACAGAAAGCACATCAGGTTCTGCTGGCGCAAAACCACCTTCTTTCTTGAAAATGCGCATTTGAAATACATAAGCTAAAACCTCGGCTACTGCCGAATATAAAGCCTCTGGAATTTCATTGCCTAGCTCGGTATGCGCAAAAAGTGCGCGTGCTAATTTGGGAGATTCCATAATAGTTACTTGATGAGCACCTGCAATTTCACGAATCTTCAGAGCGACAGCATCAGCACCTTTGGCAACCACCACCGGCGCTCGCATGCCCTCGTCTTGGTATTTAATTGCAACCGCATAGTGCGTAGGGTTGGTAATGACAACATCTGCTTTTGGGATTTCAGACATCATTCTGCGCCTTGCCATTTCGCGTTGTTGCTGACGAATTTTTGCTTTTATTTCTGGATTTCCGTCAGATTCTTTAGCTTCTTGACGAAGTTCTTCTTTAGTCATTTTTAATTTGTTTGCATATTGATATAGCTGATAGGGCACATCAATTGCAGCAATAACTACCAGTGCGCTTACAATGGTCAAAAATCCCACCAGCATTAAATGCCCCACTTCTGAAATGCTGACTTTAATAGGCAATGTTGATAGCGAAAGAATAGGCTCCATATCATTTGAAATAACGGCGTATGCAACAGACCCGACTAACAGAGTTTTAATCACCGATTTAATTAACTCAACCAGCGCGTTTTTAGAAATGATGTTGCCCAACCCCCTTGCCGGACTTAAACGGCTAAACTGCGGAGCAAAGGCACTGCTGCTAAATACCCAGCCCCCTACTAATATAGGGGCCGCCACTGCAACCGCAATTAAAAATAAGGCCAAGGGCGCAAACGCTACCAGCAGCGACGAAATTGAGTCTGCAGTCCTCATGATAAGTACAGCAGGCTCAAATGCGGCATTGCGGTCAAAATGCAAGCCTGCGCTCATTGTGGTTTTGAGCGCTTGGTTTAGCTGCCCGCCCATCATCAGCATTGCAAGGCCGGTGGCAAGGAGCACGGTTACGGCCGCCAACTCTCGTGAGCGTGGTACATCGCCCTCTTTTCTTGCGTCTTCTAGACGCTTGGAGGATGCCTGCTCCGTCTTTTCTAAATCACTGCCTTCTGCCACGACAATCCCTAATGTTTAATTTTATTCGCACTTCAGATATGCACAATTCAAACTCCAATTTGCGCATATTAAAAGCGCGTAAAAGTCATTGAATTTCATTTTTCTTTATACAGCTATACACAATAGATTATCAAGCGTGCGTGTGAATTTGCATCTTGCGAATAAAAGGGTTAAACCGGCTTTATCTTTTAGTGAAAAGTTGCCTTAGGGCTTGACTAATGGGCGGATTTTAAATCTTAAAATAATAAAAATATTGGGGCTGTCCTAGATAACACATAAAATGTTATAAGGACGTCATGAGAAAGAGCAGATTAAATTCAGCTAAGCAGTCGAGGTTAATTGAACATTTTGTTGCTGGCACAACGGCTAGATGTGCAGCAGATTTGATTGGC
>JAVKLV010000054.1:0-17084 GCA_031538905.1 Methylotenera sp.
AACGGTGTTCCAAAGGCTAATTTTGAGCTGTTTTTGAAGGAGTGCGAGTGGCGTTTTAATAACCCAACACCGCAAGCACAGTTATTACAATTAAAACAATTGGTTAAACAATATATGGGCTAGTTATCTAGGACAGCCCCTTATTTATTATTTAAATTTCTAATTAACTTCTAAAGAAGCCTTCATTGCGACTTCTTCAGAAGCTTTAAAACAGAAGCTTTAAAACGGCAATCTATTTAAATTTTAAGAAAAATTTGCTGACGCAAAATCCCAATTTGCCAATGAGGCTAAAAACACCTCAACAAATTTAGCGCGGGCATTGCGATAATCAATATAATAAGCGTGCTCCCACACATCAATTGTGAGCAAAGCCTTGTCACCAGTCGTGAGAGGCGTGCCTGCTGCGCCCATATTGACAATATCAACTGTTCCATCTGATTTTTTAACAAGCCATGTCCAACCCGAGCCAAAATTACCTACAGCTGAGGCTTGAAATGCTTTTTTAAATTCATCAAAAGAACCCCATTTTGCGTTAATAGCATCCGCCAAGGCACCCGTAGGAGCACCGCCGCCATGAGGCTTCATGCTATTCCAAAAAAAAGTATGATTCCAAATTTGGGCTGAATTATTGTAAATGCCACCTGAAGATTTTTTAACAATTTCTTCTAAACTGGCATGTTCAAACTCTGTGCCTTTGATGAGATTATTTAAGTTAGTTACATAAGTTTGGTGATGCTTACCATAGTGAAAATCCAAGGTTTCTTCTGAAATATGCGGCGCCAAAGCGGTCTTTGCATAAGGAAGTGCGGGTAAGTGATGTTCCATGATTTTTTCCTTTATTAAAACTTTTTACACCCGCTATTTTGCCATACATTGCGCCAACATGGTGAAGTCAAATAGTGGCGCTAAACACATAGACATCATGATTTCTTTTTTAAAGTCTTTTTAGCTCGAGGGTGGGCTTTATCGTATACGGCTGCTAAATGCTGAAAATCAAGGTGCGTATACACTTGCGTGGTACTGATATTGGCATGACCCAGCATTTCTTGCACGGCGCGTAAGTCTTGGCTAGATTGCAATACGTGTGTTGCAAAACTATGGCGCAACAAATGAGGATGTATGTTAGCGCTCGCCCCTTGCTTCACCGCCCACGTTTTAACACGATACTGCACAGCACGAGGCGTCATTCGCCTCCCTTGTTGTGTCACAAATAAGGCATCGGCATGATGATTCAATTTAATTAAGGCGCGGCTTTTTAGCCATTCTTGAATCGCTTTTACAGCATAGCGACCCATTGGTACAATACGCGTTTTGTTGCCTTTACCTGTAACAGTCAGCGTGCCTTCTACAAAATCTAGGCTATGAACATCTAAACTAACAAGCTCCGCTAAGCGCAAACCAGAAGAATAAAACAGCTCTAAAATAGCGCGGTCGCGGCACGCTAACAGCCCATCATCTTGAATGTCTACAAAGTTAACGGCTTCGTCGGTTGATAAAGCTTGTGGCAAGATTTTCGCTGATTTTGGCGCACGCAATCCTACCACTGGATTTTTTTTAAAATTCTCGTGATGAATAAGATAATCGTAAAAGCGACGCCACGCAGAAAGGGCGCGTGCAATGGTTTTTCCACTCAACCCACGGCTGTGCAAAGTAGCAATAAAACGACGGATTTGCGTACTTTCGAGTAGGTCTAGACTATTTTTTTCAGCCAATGATTGCAATAACGCAATGTCTCTCGCATAGCTTTTGAGCGTAAGCGCACTCAAGCCACGCTCAAAAGTAAGATGCTTGATGTAATCATCGAGGTAATTCATTGCCCTTTAAAGATAACTTAAAAATGAAGCACTGACTAAATCACCAATGCGCTCTAAGTACATCAAGCCCATCTGCGCTTCAAAACGTTTAGGGTCTTCAGAGCCTAACATCAATACGCCAATGGCTTGTTTTTTATCCCCTTCTTTGTACAGCGGGATAAAAGCACAAGATTTTAAATTGTCATCCAATAAATTTTCAGCCAATGCCGGCTTAGCGCCACACATTGGAGCCTCTAGCGCCATCACCCAATCACAAAAAGACGGGCTCACGGGGGCAAAAATTGCTTCTTGCATTAAACTTTCATCCGTTGGCTTTGACCAAATAAATACCTGCGTTTTTGCAACATCAAACAGCTCTTTCATGGCATCAGCAATCAGCGTTTGCAAGCTTTCAAGCCGCCGATTCTCAAGTAACTTAAGGCTAAAGTCATGTATTTTATGACTGGTAATCTCGTTTTTTTCAGCAACCTCAATCAATTGCATCAATTTAGTTTCTTGCACACGAATTTTATCGCGCAATGCTAATTGCTGACGCTCAGCCAACGAAATTGCACCTTTCCCATGCGGGCTAGGTAAGAAAATTTCAGTGAGTAAAATCGCGTGCTCTTCAAAAAAATTTTTATGTGTGCGTAAGTAATTTTTTACATCATCGGCTGAAATTGGGTGCTGAATATCCTCTTGCATGATTGTCCTTTTTAACTATATTTCTTTCACTATATTTCAATGTTGCCAGTAAATGTTGTCACCGAGGGTCCTGTAAGCATCACCGGTGCGCCTTCGCCTTGCCAAGCAATATCAAGCTCACCACCTCGCGCAGACACTTTTACTGGCGATTGTAATTGCCCTAATTGAATGCCAGCAACCACGGCAGCACAAGCGCCCGTGCCGCAAGCAAGTGTTTCACCACTGCCGCGCTCAAACACCCTAAGTTTAATATGATGCCTGTCAATAATTTGCATAAATCCGACATTCACGCGCTCAGGAAACCTGGCGTGCACTTCAATTTGACTGCCAAGCTTAAGAACTGGGGCAGTGTCGGCATCATCCACAATGGTAATCGCGTGGGGGTTTCCCATCGAAAGAGCTGAGATTTTTATCACCTCGCCAGCAACATTCAACTGGTATTGATGTGAAGCATTATCCGCAATAAACGGAATGTCGCTTGGCATGAATTTAGGCGCGCCCATATTCACCGTTACCAATCCATTTTCTTCTAATTTGGGGGTAATAATCCCGCTTGCGGTTTCAACGCTAATTTCACGCTTAAGGCTTAATTTCTGATCAACAACAAAGCGCACAAAACAACGCGCACCATTGCCACATTGTGAAACTTCACCACCGTCTGCATTAAAAATGCGGTATTTAAAATCGGCGATTTTAGAAGATTCAAGCAATAAAAGCTGATCAAACCCAATTCCAAATTGACGGTGCGCTAAGTGCTTAATTTGCTGAGCGGTCAGCTGAAATGGTTGCTCAATGCCGTTTATCACAACAAAATCATTGCCAGCACCTTGCATTTTTGTAAAAACTAAATTCATCATCTTGTAAGAGGCTCATTCAAGCTTGAAGCGCAACGATACACTATCGATGCCCAAATGAGAAACACAAAATAACGCGATTAAACCGCCTACGCCTTGTAATGCCAGGCCAAAAAATGCTTGTCCGCAAAACCGTTAAAGCGTTATGATTAGGGTGAGCGTTGCGGTATTTCAGCACGTCATCTTCCCTCTTTTTGAAAATAACCAATCAATGCAAACAGTAATCAGATGATAGTCTTGGGTATTGAATCCTCTTGCGATGAAACAGGGCTAGCACTCTACGACACTGAGCGCGGGTTGCTCTCTCACGACTTACACTCACAAATTAAAATGCACGCTGAATATGGCGGTGTAGTACCAGAGCTTGCCTCGCGTGACCACATTCGCCGCGTACTGCCACTCACAGAGCGGGTACTAAAGTCTGCCAATAAAACCTTGCAAGATATTGATGCGATTGCTTATACACAAGGCCCAGGCTTATCCGGGGCATTACTTGTTGGCACAAGCTTCGCCAAATCACTGGCATTGAGCTTAAAAATTCCGACCATTGGCGTGCATCACCTTGAAGGTCATTTGCTAGCCCCTTTGTTAGAAAAAAATCCACCTGATTTTCCTTTTGTGGCTTTGCTTGTGTCTGGTGGGCATAGTCAGCTCATGCGGGTAGATGGCATTGGTGAATATGAGCTGCTTGGTGACACATTAGATGACGCCGCGGGCGAGGCTTTTGATAAAACCGCAAAACTACTTGGCTTAGGCTACCCTGGCGGGCCTGCTTTATCTCAATTAGCCCAGCAATCTCATTTAAATAGCACCCCTAAAAATCAAGAAAAAGCACGCTTTAAACTCCCCAGACCGCTACTTCATAGTGGCGATTTAAATTTTAGCTTTAGCGGCTTAAAAACAGCCGTACTCACCCTGGTTAATCAACACCAGCCTTTAGATAACAATACGATGGCAGAAATCGCCTGGGAGTTTCAAGAAGCGCTCACCGAAGTAGTTACCGCCAAATGTATGGCCGCCTTACAAAAAACCGGCTTAAATAGCTTGGTGGTTTCTGGCGGAGTGGGTGCAAACTCAAAATTGCGCGAAAAGCTTAATATCGCAAGCGAGCAGGCTCAATATAAAGTGAGCTACCCTCGCTTAGAGTTTTGCACTGATAACGGAGCGATGATTGCTTTTGCCGGCGCTCTACGTTTAAAAAATAGGCTTAGCAAGGGCAGTGAGCATTATGACTTTAGCGTGCGCCCGCGCTGGGATTTAAGTGAGCTTCAAAAGCCCTAGCGCAGCCTAAGGCTTAATTTTTGCAAGCTATTATTTTTTTCTGAAGCCAGATTCGGTGCCTGCTAGCAATTTTTGGATATTCACCCGATGCTTCCAAATAAGTATTAACGCTATCATGGTAATCGTTAGCACGTAGTCGTTGTAAGCCGACAACAAAAACCACGCATATACTGGCGCAAGGGCGGCAGCCACAAGCGCGCCAAGTGACGAGTAGCGTGAAATAGCAAACGTTACTACCCAGGTGACCGCAACTGCTAAACCAAGCAATGGCGAAACTGCAAGCAGAATTCCTAATGCCGTTGCAACGCCCTTACCGCCTTTAAATTTATAAAAAATCGGGTATAAATGCCCCAAAAATACCGCCAAAGCAACAGCAGACACCACCCACATTAAAAACTCATAATGCAAAGCTAAATAAACGGGCAACCACCCTTTTAATACATCGCCTAACAGCGTAAACAAAGCAGCCATTTTTTTACCGCTACGCAGCACATTGGTCGCACCTGGGTTGCCAGAACCCACAGTGCGTGGATCAGGCAAGCCAAAAAGCCCACTCACCACAATACCAAACGCAACAGAGCCTAATAAATACGCAGCGGCAATGCAAATTACTGGAATCAAAGTCATGGGGATAAATCCTAATTCATTCATTTTGCCAACCTTCTTAAAGATGCTCTAAAATCATTGCATTATATTTTATATGATAAAAAACGATTATATGGACACCATTTTTATTAGCGAACTCAAAGTGCAAACCAAACTCGGCGTACCTGAGTGGGAGCGCATGATGCCGCAAACCATTATTTTAGACATTGAAATGAGTTGCGACTTAAGCCCGGCCTGTAAAAGTGACTCAATTCACGACACCATAGACTATGGCGCAGTTGTTAAACGTATCCATGAAACGCTTGCTGAAAATAGCTTTCAATTGGTAGAGGCTCTCGCAGAGTATATCTGCCAGTTAATTTTGCAAGAATTTGGCGCTCAAACTGTAAAAGTTAAAGTAGCTAAACCCGCCATACTCAAAGGCCTAAAAGCGTTAGGAGTTATTATTGAGCGCCGCGCTTAAAGCTTTTAAATTTAATAACACGCACTCAAGTAATCATTCTCGCTAATAGCTCAAGCCCTTAACCTAAGCGCCTCAGCTGGCATGGTTAATTCACTTAGCCTCTTGGATGATGTAGGCTATGCAGCTTTTTTAAGCGCTCCTGCGCAACGTGTGTATAAATCTGCGTAGTAGAAATATCAGCGTGTCCAAGCAACATTTGCACCACTCTTAAATCTGCACCATGATTCAACAAGTGCGTAGCAAACGCATGGCGTAAGACGTGTGGCGACATCTGCTTTTCTATCTTCGCCAGCAAAGCATAGCGCTTAATCAAATACCAAAATGCCTGACGCGTCATTGCATCGCCACGATTAGTCACAAAAAGCGCATCACACAATCGCTGCTGCAAAATAAGAGGACGCGCCTCACTTAAATAACGTGCAATCCAATCAAGCGCTTCTTCACCCATTGGCACCAAGCGCGTTTTACTGCCTTTGCCAGTAATACGCACAATACCGTCATTTAAGCTGACCTCTGTCACTTTTACACTCACCAGCTCAGAAACACGCAAGCCACAAGCATAAAGTAGCTCCAACATCGCACGATCTCGCAAGCCTGCCGGCTCATCTAAACGAGGAGCGCTTAATAATAAAACCACCTCATCTTCATTTAAACTCTTAGGCAAACTGCGCGGTAATTTAGGCGATTGAATTTGAATGGTAGGGTCTAATTCAATTTTTTTATCCCGCAGACAATAGCGGTAAAATCGCCGCAAAGTCGCAATCAGCCTGCCAATACTGCGCGGCTTACTTTGAGGAAACTTAATGGCAAGATAGTGCTGAATATCAGATTGATGAGCATCAAGTAATTGCTTTTTTTGCCGCATAAGCCACAGCGCGAATAAAGTTAAATCAATCCGGTAACTTTCTAGCGTATTCTTAGATAAGCCATCTTCAAGCCATAAATGATCGATGAAGGCATCGATTTCAAGCGAGTCTTCAAGGCAGAGCGTGCGCTCACTTTTATTGATATTCACTCACATTCTCATGCGCCAACAACCAACGTTTTATGTGCGAGCCATCTTCGCAGCCTTGCATAAAGCCACCTAAGCCATTTTTTGCAACCACGCGGTGACATGGAACAATAAGCGGAATTTTATTTGCACCACAAGCATTGGCAACGGCTCGCGAGCCTGAGCCAATTTTCTTAGCAATTTGCTCATAGCTTGCCGTTTGACCTAGAGGAATATCAACAATCGCTTGCCAAACCCTCTTTTGAAAAGCCGTACCCGCTTGCTGACAAAGTGATTGAGAAAAATTTTGACTGGCTTCTTTAAGATATTGCTCAATTTGCTCACAGGCTTGCCTCAAAATAGTATTTTTTATTTCTCGCGGCTGACAAAACGAAGACAAAGGCGGCAAAGCGCGTTGGGGCAATAAATCTACAAGCAGTTGATTGGCTTCTATAGCAACTGATACGAAGCCAAAAGGCGCATTTATCAGGTGAGTTGTCATCAGTTATGATCTAATCAATAAATAATGCGCTTTTCGCAAAAAATCAAAAGGCTAAATGGAATTTCCAATAGCATCTACAATATTTAATTGATTTTCTTCAGCAAAATGCATCAATTGCGCATAACCTTCTGGGTTCACAGTTTTGAGCTTTAAATCTACCGCCAAGCAACGCACGCCATTGACTACTTTTGGCTTTAAATAAGGCGAGTATTTTAATTTTCGATCGTCGCCAAAAGTCGCATAAGTGCTGCACATACGATCTACCCAATCACTCGGGCGAAAAGTCTTGCCCTCACGCGTAGTTCCCTGGATGATAATTTCTTCATTTGCCTGCGTGGAGGTATAGTCCTGTGTCATAGTTTTACCAATGTTATTGATTACCGAATGGATGCGTACTTCACTGATGCTCTGTACTTTTTTCAGGCTGCATTATAGCAGTTTAGTAAAGATCGCCCCATAAAGCGAGCGATTAAGGCCCGCCACCCCGCGCTATGGAATATATTCAAACACTTTGACCACTTTTTTCACATCATCAACATTGCGCGCAATTTCAACAGCAGCGGCCGCCTCACTTTGGTTGACAATTCCCAATAAATAAACGCTTTTATTTTCTGTAACCACTTTAACGTAGTTAGCAGGAAACTTATTCTCAATCAAAAATTTTGATTTAATTTTAGAAGTAATGTAACTATCTTTACTGCGAGAAGAAAGAGATGATTTTGGACCAATTTCAATTTGATTGATAACAGATCGAGTATTGGCAATGTCTTTAATTGCCTTCTCGGCTGTATTTTTAAGTTCAGCCACAGGCACTTCTCCAGTGAGCAGTACGTTGCGGTTATAACTGGTAACGTTTACATGAGCACTTTCGCCCAAAAGAACTTCCATTTTCTTAACTGCTTTTAGTTCTATATTTTCATCTTCTACATAAATACCTGAAGTACGCCTATCGGCAGCGATTGCACCTCCTGTGGCAGCCCCACCAACAACCAAAGGCACGCAAGCTGTCATCTGAGAAACAAGACTTGCAGACAAAATAAGTTTTAGTACAGCTTGTTTATTGATTGCTAATTTCATCAGTTGCTCCTTCATTTTGCTATCAAAATAGCTTAGATTTAATATCTTAATCACATTTTCGCAAATAATACGCTTTTTATGCATCAAATGCATTACGTATCCACTCTATACAGCCTTCATCTGCCTGAGTCATTAAGATCGCATCAAAGCGACACTGACAATTCCCATGCTGTTGCAAATAGTGCTGCGCTGTTAAAATCAGTTTTTGTTGCTTTTGCTTTGTAATGCTCACCCCAGCACCCCCAAACTGATGATTAGACCTTAATCTAACCTCAATAAAAACAAGCGTTTTTTCTTCTTTCATGACCAAATCAATTTCGCCAAATTTACAATGATAATTTTGAGTAAGCAACTTAAGCCCGCGACTTATCAAAAAAGACAACGCTAATTTTTCGGCTTCTAACCCAGCGTTATTTTTATTCATTTTCATATAGCCGCCTTTAATAATTCAAGTTTCATTGCCAAAGCCCATTGCTCATCATGTAAACTGCCTATATGAATGATTTTGGTACATTATATGTGGTTGCTACCCCGATTGGTAACTTGGGCGATATAACGATTAGGGCGTTAGAAACACTCAAATCAGTTGACGCAATTGCCGCTGAAGATACACGTCACACATCTGGCTTATTATCACATTTTGGCATTAGCAAAAAATTGATTGCAGTACACGAGCATAACGAACATCAATCAGCCGAAAAGCTACTCGCTCAACTTCAGGCGGGCGAAAGCATTGCCTTGGTGACAGATGCAGGTACACCAGGCATTAGCGACCCAGGAGCAGTGGTGGTTGATTGGGTGCGTAAGGCAGGGGTTACAGTAGTTCCTATTCCTGGGGCAAGTGCGGTAATTGCGGCTTTGTCAGTTTCGGGTATTACGCAAAATGGCTTTTATTTTTATGGATTTTTACCCGCCAGCACGGCAGCACGCCGCAAAACTTTAGAAAACTTAAAGTCACAAACCGTGACTTTAGTACTTTACGAAGCCCCACACCGCATTATCGAATGTGTAGCCGATATTGCCAGCGTTTTAGGGGGGGAGCGTCGATTAACTTTTGCCCGCGAGCTTACTAAAACATTTGAAACGCTTTATACCTGCCCTGCAAGCCTTGCTAGCACATGGCTACAAAATGATAAAAATCAACAACGCGGCGAATTTGTATTATTAGTTGAAGCAAATGCAGTCAATGACACAGATAAGCTGACTGAAGACGAAGTTAACATACTAAAATCATTACTCGAGGTGTTGCCGCTCAAGCAGGCCGTTCAACTTGCGGTTGAATTTACCAAAAAAAAGAAAAACGATTTATATCAACTCGCGCTGAAGATTAAAGAAAACAAATAGTCTCTCAATTAGCAAAAAATAATTAAAAACAGAGCCTTATATTTTATTTTGCATTCAAATTTCTGCTCGTTTGATAATGTCATATTGACTAGCTCAATAAACTTTCAATGACAACGCACAAAATTGACACTACCTAATACTCATGAGTGCTAAGTTAAGCATCAAGTTATTTCAAATAAACAACACTACTAAAGCCTTAAAAATAATCAGCATTTTAAATTAAAAAATAGCAGATTAACGCATAGTGTACGGACATAAAAAAACACCCCGAATAATCGGGGTGTTTTTTGAACTAACTTGTATTAGTTTATAACGAGATAATTCTATCTAATTATAGGCTAAATACGTTTAATGCACCGCCGCCAGGAGCCGCGTTGTATTTTGTTAATTCTGCATAACCACCAGCAGCGCCTAAAGCGTCTGTTGGGTTAGTCATACCAAGGTTCATCGCAACACCAGCCCAGCCACCGATACCTGATAGCACGCCAACGTATTGTTTACCTTTTAAGCCGTATGTGAATGCATTACCAATCACGCCAGAACCTACTTGGAATTTCCATAGTTCTTTACCTGATTGAGCATCAACAGCTTTGAACCAACGATCCAAAGTACCGAAGAATACTAAGTTTGAAGCAGTTGTTAAAGCGCCACCCCAAGCAGAGAATTTCTCTTTGTTATACCAAACTTTTTTGTTTGTCATTGGATCATAAGCAGCAAAGCCACCCATTACGCCATCTGGACCAGCAAACATAGTCAATGTAGCACCAACCCATGGTTGACCTGCAACATATTTAGACTCAACTGGCTCATATGTCATACATACGTGGTTCAATGGAGTATAGATTAAACCAGTTTTTGGTGAGTAAGCAGCTGGTTGTTGGTCTTTAGTACCCAATGCAGCTGGGCAAACGCCTTTAGCATTGTAGTCTTGGTGAGTTGAAGCTGATGCCAATTTGCTTGGTACACCAGTTTTCATGTCAACATCAGTTGCCCAGTTAACAAATGGGTGAACTTTTTGTGCAGCAACTAAAGTACCGTTTGCAGCATTCCAAGTGTATGCAAAACCGTTACGGTCATGATGCCATGCGTATGTTTTGCCACCTTTGTCAAACAAGATTACTTCGTTAATACCATCGTAATCCCACTCATCATGTGGAGTCATTTGCATACCCCATTTAGCCACGCCAGTGTCTAAATCACGTGCAAATACAGTCATAGACCATTTGTTGTCACCTGGACGTACATCTGGGTTCCATACAGAAGGGTTACCTGTTCCGTAGTAAACCAAGTTTGTACGTGCATCATACGGCCACCAGCCCCATACAGAGCCACCACCATGTTGCCAACCATCTTTAACTGCTTGTGGTTTCAACCATGTACGTGTGCCCAACTCTTTTTCACCAGTTTTTAATTTGTCGTTAGCAATCCTAGTGAAAGAACCACCTTGCTTGTTACCACCATTTACATCTTGGTAAACTGATAACGCACTGTATTGTGGGTTTTCTTTGTTAAAGTCAGCACCAATCAACACTTCAGCATCAGATCCTGTTGAGTATGCTTTCCATGCCAATGAACCGTCTTTGATGTTGTAAGCCGCAATAAAGCAACGAACACCAAACTCAGCACCTGAACAACCTGTCAACAATTTATCTTTGTAAACGTGAGGAGCGTTAGTGTTTGTTGCACCAACTTTTGGATCGTTTACCAATGTTGACCATACCTTAGCGCCTGTTTTAGCATCTAAAGCAACTAAGTTACCATCATTTTGTTGAAGATAGATTTTACCATCGCCGTAACCAAGACCACGGCTTACGTTATCGCAACATAAAACAGCTTGTACTGATGGATCTTGTTTTGGGAAATATGACCATACGATTTTTTGATTGTCATTTAAATCAAGTGCGTATACGTTGTTTGGGAACGCAGTATGTACATACATCATGTTACCAACAACAACAGGTGAACCTTCGTGACCACGGTTTACACCAGTAGCGAATGTCCAAGCTGCTTTAAGGTTTTTAACGTTACCTTTATTTACTTGCGCTAATTGGCTGTAACCTTGCGCCATATAGTTGCCACGTGGGTGTGACCAGTTGTTCATATTTGCAACTGAAGCATCTTGGTCTGCTGCAGCTGATGCTACCATTGGCATTGCCACTGATAAACCAGCCACTAAACCTAGCGCCAATTTGATTTTGTTGATTTGCATATTAATCTCCAAAGTTAAACTACTAAGGGTTTATAGAATAATCTCTAACACCAGCTATCTACATCAATGACGTTATCAAATGTCACTTAATTTTTTAACCAGCTTACTGAAATTATTTTTCATCGCACTTTTTTGCGCGTACGACACTATATTCTAGTAGCAAAAGAATTGCAATACATTTGTTACAATTTACTTACAATTTTGTCACCTGCCAAAAGCTGATTGCTCAATCCTTAAAAAATCAAAGTGTTACTCCAAAAAATGGTCAATAATTTACTTAAAAACATCATTATTTAAATGGGCGCTTGACGGGTCACGCACTCATTATCGATGACTGATTTTTGGCGATTTTTTGATTTCGTTGTTTTTAATACTTGATTTTTAAGATTTAATAAAAAAGCTGAAGTTTGGTCTTTTCAGCACACTAGGTTTCCTGCTAATCTAGCGATTTGAATTGTTTATCTTTTAAACCCTAACCACCCCACCACCATAGGAGATTTTTGATGTCAGTGGCTAATGTAATGAAAATGGTAAAAGAAAATGACATTAAATTTGTTGATTTTCGCTTTACTGACACACGAGGAAAAGAGCAGCACGTTACTGTACCTGTCTCGCACTTTAACGAAGATAAATTCACAGAAGGTCATGCATTTGATGGCTCTTCAATTGCTGGCTGGAAAGGCATTCAAGCATCAGATATGCAGCTCATGCCAGACCCATCCACAGCTAACATTGACCCTTTCATGGACGAACCAACACTCGTACTAACCTGCGACGTGGTTGATCCCACGGATGGCAAAGGCTATGAGCGCGACCCACGTAGCTTAGCTAAACGCGCTGAAGCTTACTTAAAATCCACTGGCTTAGGTGACACCGCTTACTTTGGTCCAGAACCAGAGTTCTTTATTTTTGACAGCATTCAATGGGATGTCGCAATGAGCGGCTGCTCAGTGCGCATCAATTCAGAAGAAGGCGCTTGGTCTTCAAATGAAAAATTTGAAGGTGGCAACACTGGTCACCGCCCAGGCGTTAAAGGCGGTTACTTTCCAGTGCCTCCTGTTGATTCATTGCACGACATTCGCTCTGCAATGTGTATGACTTTAGAGGCTATGGGCGTGCCTGTTGAAGTGCACCACCATGAAGTTGCAACAGCTGGCCAATGTGAAATTGGCACTAAATTTAGCACCTTAACGCAGCGTGCTGACTGGACTCAAATTCAAAAATACGTCATCTTGAACACCGCGCACGCTTACGGCAAAACAGCAACATTTATGCCTAAACCATTCGCGGGCGATAATGGGTCTGGCATGCACGTACACCAATCAGTATGGAAGGATGGAAAAAACCTTTTTGCGGGCAACGGCTATGCTGGCTTGAGCGAATTTGCTTTGTATTACATTGGTGGCATCATCAAACACGCAAAAGCATTAAATGCGATTACAAACCCAGGCACAAACTCATACAAACGTTTGGTTCCACATTTTGAAGCGCCCGTTAAGTTAGCCTACTCAGCTAAAAATCGTTCAGCGTCTATTCGTATTCCATTTGTGCATGGTGAAAAAGCACGTCGGGTAGAAGCGCGCTTTCCAGACCCCATCGCCAACCCATACTTAGCCTTCTCAGCATTGCTAATGGCTGGGTTAGATGGTGTTCAAAACAAGATTCACCCAGGCGAACCTGCTACGAAAGACCTGTATCATTTGCCTGCAGAAGAAGATGCAAAAATTCCAACCGTGTGCGCATCGTTAGAAGAGGCGCTTGCCGAGTTGGATAAAGACCGCGAATTCTTAACCAAAGGTGGTGTGTTTACTGATGACTGGATTGATGCCTATATTGCATTAAAAATGGATGAAGTAAACAAAGTTCGTATGACGCCACACCCCGTTGAGTTTGGTTTGTACTATTCTTGCTAGGTCAATTTTGCGCATTTAGCGCATAAAGTAATCTAGTTAAAAAGGCGCTTAATCAAGCGCCTTTTTTATACATGGCGTTAAAAATTAATGCGTTATGTTGTTTGACGCCAAGCCTTTTTAACTTAAATTTTTTAAACTAAAATCAATGCACTTACATACGCGTTGCCTAACTTAAGCATCTCCACTAAACTAACACAATGAAAAAAAATCTACTGTTCATTACTTTTTTTGCGTTTACCCTGTCTAGCAGCGCGTATGCTGAAATATACAAACGAATCGGCAGTGAAGGTCGGGTCATTTACTCCAACATCAAAACCAAAGACGCAGTACGCTTAGAAATAGACCCTAATGAAACCATTTTGAGCGACACTCAAAAAAAATACACCGGCGGAGCACCTTCGGCAAATAGCCGAACACCAACGCCACAGGGTTTTCCCAGAGTTGACCAGCAGACCCAAAATCAACGCGATGGCAAGCGTAAAGAAATTTTACAAAACGAGCTAAATTCAGAAAAATCTGCTTTAGAAATCGCTAAAAAAACATATGCGGAGGCTGCCGCAACGCCAAAATCTCAAGAAAAAATGCAAAACTTGCAAGCAGATATTGGCAGCCATGAAAACAACATTAAATTACTACAAAAAGAGATTGATAATTTGCATTAAGCAACCCCACCCCGTAGTAATTTGAGTTGCTAATCAAAGGCGAGTTACACTTTTTGATACACCTCGCCGCCTTTTTTAACAAACTCAACGGCTTTTTCCTGCATCCCTTTTTGCAAAGCCTCTTGCTCTGAAACACCTTGCTCTGCAGCATAATCACGCACATCTTGTGATATTTTCATCGAACAAAAATGTGGCCCGCACATTGAGCAAAAGTGCGCCTGCTTTGCCCCTTCTTGTGGCAAGGTTTCGTCGTGAAATTCCTTGGCTTTTTCTGGATCTAGCCCTAGATTAAATTGGTCATCCCAACGAAACTCAAACCGTGCTTTTGATAAAGCATTGTCACGAATCTGCGCCCCTGGGTGACCTTTTGCCAAGTCAGCCGCATGCGCAGCAATTTTGTAAGTGATAATGCCGACACGCACATCCTCTTTATCCGGCAAGCCCAAGTGCTCTTTCGGGGTAACATAACAAAGCATCGCGCAGCCATACCAAGCAATCATGGCAGCGCCAATGCCTGAGGTAATATGGTCGTAACCTGGCGCAATGTCAGTAGTAAGCGGTCCTAATGTGTAAAAAGGGGCTTCACCGCAATGCTCAAGTTGCAAGTCCATGTTTTCTTTAATCATATGCATTGGCACATGGCCAGGGCCTTCAATCATACATTGCACATCATGTTTCCAGGCTATTTTGGTAAGCTCGCCAAGTGTTTGCAACTCAGCAAACTGCGCCTCATCATTGGCATCATAAATTGATCCTGGACGTAAGCCATCCCCCAAACTAAAGCTCACATCATATTGCTTCATGATTTGGCAGATATCTTCAAAATGTTCGTACAAAAAAGATTCTCGATGATGTGCCAAACACCATTTGGCCATAATAGAGCCGCCGCGTGACACAATGCCGGTCATTCTTTTTGCCGTCATTGGAATATAAGCCAGACGCACGCCCGCATGAATAGTGAAGTAATCCACCCCCTGCTCCGCCTGCTCAATCAATGTGTCACGAAAAATCTCCCAAGTCAGATTTTCCGCTTTGCCATCTACTTTCTCAAGCGCTTGGTAAATAGGCACGGTGCCAATTGGCACGGGCGAGTTACGAATAATCCACTCACGTGTTTCGTGAATGTTTTTACCTGTAGATAAATCCATGACAGTATCGCCGCCCCAGCGCGTACTCCACACCATCTTTTCAACCTCTTCCCCAATAGAAGAACCAAGCGCAGAGTTGCCAATGTTGGCGTTGATTTTCACCAAGAAATTTCGCCCAATAATCATGGGTTCAATTTCCGGGTGATTGATATTCATTGGAATAATTGCACGCCCACGCGCAACTTCATCGCGCACAAATTCTGCGGTAATTACTTTAGGAATACTCGCACCAAAATCATGCCCTTGATGCTGCGTTTGCAACAACTCACTCATGCCTTCACGGCGCTGATTTTCGCGAATAGCAATATATTCCATTTCAGGGGTAATTATGCCCTGGCGCGCATAATGCATTTGAGAAACATTCATGCCTGCCTTAGCACGTAGCGGCTTACGATTTAAATTGAAACGCATCTCCGCAAGCGCAGGGTCATGCTGACGCTGAACACCAAAGTCTGAACTTGGCGCATCTAATTGCTCGGTATCGCCCCGTTCAGCAATCCATTTTGCACGCAACGCAGGCAAGCCATTACGAATATCAATGTGAACATTAGGGTCGGTGTAAGGACCGCTCGTGTCATAAACCACAACAGGCGCATTCTTTTCAGCACCAAATACAGAAGGCGTATCGCTAAGCGATATTTCACGAAATGGCACGCGAATATCAGGGCGACTACCTTCCACATAGATTTTGCGTGATTGAGCAAATGCTTGCGTGGTTGCAACATCAAGCTCAGCAGTAGCTGTTAAAAATTTAGCGGGAATTTTGTCAGTGACGTTCAAGGTGTGTTCCTATTCATTTTAATCAAATGTAGGAAGCAATGTGCTGCGCCTACGATTATCAATAGGTCAGCACGGATGCTTTCCTACGGCGGCATGACCCGCATCAGGTTCAAAGGGTGATTCTCACTATTTTAAACAATACAAAATAGACCCCTAGCAATCCGCATAAAGTTACGCTAAATTGCCAGAAAACGCAAGGTTGTCTATCGAAAAGACAGCTTCCCCCTTAATGGATAATGTTCAAATGCCTCAATAAATCGGGGCTTGCATAGCCATCTGCAGGCAAATGATTTGCCAGCTGAAAGACCCTTATCGCCTCTTGCGTGATGACTCCAGCAAATCCGTCAGGCTCACCCGCATCATAACCTTGTGCGTTGAGTTCTATTTGCAGTTTTTTCACCTGAAAAAATGAAAGTGCGCCTGACTCTGCAAATGGAACACCTAAAATAGGCGACTCCCCATTGATGCGTTGCGCTAATTGAGCCACCGACAATACATAATTAACCGAATGATTCCAGTCCATCAGCGCATCAAAATTATCAAAAATCATAAACGCGGGGCCGCGCCAGCCCTGTGGCAAAATAATCGCTGCTTGAGCATCTATATTAGAAAAATTTAAGGGGCTGTCCTAGATAACACATAAAATGTTATAAGGACGTCATGAGAAAGAGCAGATTAAATTCAGCTAAGCAGTCGAGGTTAATTGAACATTTTGTTGCTGGCACAACGGCTAGATGTGCAGCAGATTTGATTGGC
>JAVKLV010000055.1:0-4422 GCA_031538905.1 Methylotenera sp.
ACTGAGGCAATCCACAACAGAATGCTTATGTGGAGAGATATAATCGAACAGTACGATATGATTGGCTGGCGCATCACTTGTTTGATAGAGAGGATGAAGTACAGCAATTTGCAACAGATTGGCTATGGACATACAATCACGAACGTCCCAATATGGCATTGGGTGACATGACCCCGAAGCAAAAGTTAGCTTTAGTGGCTTAGTTTCTACTTTTAGCTGCAACTAATAATGGGGGGATTACCTAACTTGCTTGCTTTTTGCTCAAATAATTTCAACATTTAGGCTGGTGCAATATAACCTAAACTTGAATGCCTCTGACCTGCCCCCAATAAAAACTGGTAGGGTTATTGGGGGCAGGTCACTAACTGCTATAGAAATTCTTGATAGTCTTTAGTTTTTTATTAATTAATACAAGTTATAAATGCAATCTTTTTTTGGGAAAATTACAATCTACTACAGCCCAAAAAATTAAATATCCAAATTTCCAACGCCTAGCGCATTGCTTTCGATAAAAGCTCTTCTTGGCTCAACCTGATCACCCATTAAAGTCGTAAATATCTCATCGGCCGCAATCGCGTCATCAATTTGCACTTTAAGTAAACGACGTACAGATGGATCCATCGTGGTTTCCCACAGTTGCTCTGGATTCATTTCACCCAAACCTTTATAGCGCTGCACGTTTAGATTATGCTTTGCCTCTTCAAGCAGCCAATCTAATGCTTCTTTAAAAGTACTCACAGCCTGCTCTTTTTCACCACGCTTAATTGCCGCGCCCTCACCCAATAAACCTTGAAGCATGGCCGACATTTTACTAATTTGACGATAATCTCCAGAACTTAAAAATTCCGCATCAATCACACAAGATTGCAAATTACCATGTACGTATTTATTTACCTCTAGACGATGCGCGCCCTCTTCATTATCAAAACCCACAATCACATCGCTACCAATAGCACCCAATATCGGACGCAATTTAGCAGCAGCTATTTCTGTAGTTTCTTTTGTAGCCAAACTTATTTCACCCAAATCCTGCATGGCTCGCAAAACACTTTCATCATACAATGATGCAATTCTGCGAATAACCGCTTCTGTTAATACCATTTGCTTTGCAAGCTCTGCCAATGCCACACCAGCAATCGCTTCTGCGCCAGCTTGAGTAACGAGCTCAGCGCCCTTAAGAGCAGATTGCAATAAGTACTGATCTAGCTCTTGCTGATCTTTCAAATAGCGCTCATCTTTACCTTGCTTTACTTTATAAAGTGGTGGTTGAGCAATATAAATATGGCCACGTTCAACCAATTCTGTCATCTGACGATAAAAGAATGTCAGCAACAAAGTACGGATATGCGCACCATCAACATCAGCATCGGTCATGATAATAATGCGGTGATAACGTAGCTTTTCTGCATTAAAGTCAGCCTTACCAATACTTGTACCCAATGCGGTAATCAGCGTCGCTATTTCTTGTGACCCCAATAATTTATCAAAGCGCGCTTTCTCAACGTTTAAAATCTTACCTTTTAAGGGTAAAATCGCCTGAAATTTACGGTCACGTCCTTGCTTGGCCGACCCCCCCGCAGAATCACCCTCAACCAAGTAGATTTCACACTTAGCAGGATCGCGCTCCTGACAATCTGCCAATTTACCCGGCAAACCCATAGTATCCATTACACCTTTTCGACGCGTGATTTCACGCGCCTTACGAGCCGCTTCACGCGCACGTGCAGCATCTACAACCTTGCCCACTATAATTTTTGCATCTGTTGGATTTTCAGCCAAAAACTCTGCTAATTTAGCAGAAACTACTTCAGAAACAACGGGCTGCACTTCGCTTGAAACAAGCTTATCTTTAGTTTGTGATGAAAACTTAGGATCTGGCACCTTAACCGATAACACACAGCAGATACCTTCACGCATATCATCTCCCGTGGTTTCAACTTTAGCTTTTTTAGCAATATCACTTTGCTCAATATATTGATTTAATGTACGGGTCATTGCTGTACGTAAACCAGTTAAATGCGTTCCACCATCACGCTGCGGGATATTATTAGTAAAACATTGCACAGTTTCAGTATAAGAATCATTCCACTGCATTGCCACCTCAATGGTCATACCATCTTTTTCACCCATCGCATAAAAAGTTTTAGGATGAAGTACCGATTTTGTACGATTCATATACTCCACAAAGCCTTTTATACCGCCAGAGTAAGCAAAATTTTCACTTTTACCGGTACGCTGATCTATCAATTCAATTTTGACGCCATTGTTCAAAAAAGATAACTCTCTAATACGTTTTGCCAAAATCTCAAAATGATATTCAACCAGCACAAAAGTTTCCACAGAGGCTAAAAAATGTACCTCTGTACCACGCTTTTCCGTTATTCCAGTTTGAACCAATGGAGATACAGGAACACCTCTATTAAATTCCATTTGATGAACTTTACCTTGACGGTAAATTTTTAAGCGCAACCAATCAGATAAAGCATTTACCACTGAAACACCAACTCCATGCAAACCACCAGAAACTTTATATGAGTTTTGATCAAACTTACCCCCCGCATGGAGCTCCGTCATCACAATCTCAGCCGCTGATCTCTTAGGTTCATGCTTATCATCATCTTTAATGTCCGTTGGAATCCCACGCCCATTATCTAAAATGCTAATAGAGTTATCTGAATGAATAGTTACTTTAATATCATCACAATGACCCGCCAAAGCCTCATCAATCGCATTATCTAAAACTTCAAACACCATATGGTGCAAACCAGACCCGTCTGATGTATCACCAATATACATACCAGGGCGCTTACGAACAGCATCTAATCCTTCAAGGATTTTAATACTTGATGAATCATAATCTGGTGATGTTGTTTTTAATTCTGATTGATTTTCAGGCATGCTTATTTTTCTTTTTTTAAATTGATGTTTGATTGTTTCACGTGAAACTTATTTTATATACGCATTGGCATCACTACATATTTATAGTCATTATTTTTTGGAATAGTAATTAAACAGCTGCTATTAGCATTAGAAAAAGAAAATGTTGTTTTCTCACAATGAATGTTATTTAAAACATCAATTAAGTAGGTTACATTAAATCCAACGTCCAAATGATCCCCTGTGTAATCAATTTCTAACTCTTCTTCAGCCTCTTCTTGATCGCTATTAGTGCTAACTAATTTTAAATTATTATTACTTAATACCATGCGAATGCCACGATACTTTTCATTAGATAAAATTGAAGCACGTTGCATTGCTGACAAGACCCCTAACCTATCAATCGTGAACGTATTTTGATAACCTGTGGGGATAACGCGGTTGTAATCAGGAAATTTACCATCGATTACTTTGGAAATAAGTTTAAAGTTACCAAAATTAAAATTTACTTGTTTATTTGCTAATTCTATTTGTATCTCTTCATCACTATCATTTAACAATTTAATCAACTCACTCACTGTTTTACGAGGCAAAATGACATCTTGTTTTTCATAGTTTTGTTTAAGTTCGGTAGAGGTAAAACTTAATCTATGGCCATCTGTACCTACTACATTAAAACGATTTTCAATCACCTCAAATAATAAGCCATTTAGATAATAACGAATATCTTGTTGAGCCATTGCGAACTCTACTTGCTTCAATAAATCTTTCAGTTGACCTTGCCCCAAAATTACCAAAGTACTTTCACCTTGATTTTTGCTCATTAGTGGGTAATCTTCTGCTGGTAGTGTTTGTAAATTAAAACGACTCTTACCCGCTTTTAAACTAATACGGCTGTCATTTGTAATCATATTTATTTCAGAATTTTCTGGAAGAGATCGACAAATATCTAATAATTTTTTTGCAGAGATTGTGGTAGAAAAATCACTCGTCGTGGTTGTTTCAATAGCGAGAGAAATTTGCATTTCTAAATCTGTTGCAGTTAATTTTATTTTGTTTTGTTTAACTTCTAAAAGAAAATTAGAGAGTATAGGTAATGTATGTCTTTTTTCCACAATACTTGCAACAGAAGTAAGTGGTTTTAATAAAGTTTCACGGTTAATTTGTATATTCATCTTTAATAACCTAAATAATATATAAATAAATAATAGTAATAATAATGTTAATTTTTTTGTTAATAAGTCTTAAATTTTTATTTAAATCAATATGTTATTAAATTTTTATTATCTTATTAAATCTTTAATTTGTTGTGGGTAATTTGTTAATTAAAAAATAGATTTTAATAATAAGCGTTTTTTGCTCATTTTTATCCACAGAAAGTTCACATAATAAAAAGAGTTAATTTTTAGGGGCTGTCCTAGATAACTAGCCCATATATTGTTTAACCAATTGTTTTAATTGCAATAACTGTGCTTGCGGTGTTGGGTTATTAAAACGCCACTCGCACCCCTTCAAAAACAGCTCAAAATTAGCCTTTGGAACACC
>JAVKLV010000056.1:0-82344 GCA_031538905.1 Methylotenera sp.
CGTGGCGTATTGGTGCTGGTGTTCTAATACCATCCGAACTGCACGCTCTTTGACTTCGGGGGAGTATTGGGGTTTGGCTTTCGTCATCTTGATATTCTCTCATGATTAAAGCTCTCCTTAAAACTCGGGGTGATTCACTTTGTTTACCTTTGGATTGTCACTCCAGATCGTTTCTGCATGATGAGTAAAGGCAATACAACGCGTATGAATTAAGTCAATTTTCCCATATAGTGTCGCTGGCTGAATTGCTGCGGTTTCACATATTCTCCGCATAGGCATTTTATTAATCAACAACCTAAAGACAAGCTCGGATATTTCCGGCCTTTTTGTTTACGATTTGTGATTGGGGAAATTACAAAGGTTTTACCGCATTTAGTGCAACGATATCGCGTTGATCCTGATTTCGTTACTCCATGCTTATGAAAGACATCTGCCCCCTCCGCGCTACATTCTTTCTTAGGACACGCTAAATTTGTTACTGAACGATCTCCCATCCATTCATTTTGAATGCGTTCAAATTCTTCAAAAATAGCTTTATTGCTTTTAACACGGTTATGAGCGCCGCAAAGATTACAATCTATATTGAAGTTGCTTTTATCGCCACTCATTTTATACGGCTCTGAATTCCGCAATTTACTATATCCCGTAATCTGGAATATTGTGATATTGCTAAAATTTGGGCACAGCACATTTCGACAACAATTAATTTGTAGTCCATTAAACGGAGCTGGAATTTTCGGAAAACTACGAATGGAAGCCAACCCCCCCCCTAATTAGTTAGGGGGGGGTTATCAGAACATTTGATTCCAACACTTTATTTTGAACGCCTCGGCTTTAGCGGGCTTTTTTATTTGCCATGAGTTGCGTTACTCGCCTGTTTTTGGCTCTTCAATTAAGGCTTTCATACTTAAGCGAACGCGGCCTTTTTCGTCAGCTTCCACTACTTTAACTTTAACAACATCGCCTTCTTTTAAGAAATCACCCACAGCGTTAACGCGCTGATGTGCAATCTGCGAAATATGCAATAAGCCGTCTTTTCCAGGAATAAGCGACACAATCGCGCCAAAATCAAGTAATTTAAGCACCGTGCCTTCATACACATTGCCAATTTCAACCTCGGCGGTGATTTCTGCAATACGACGTTGTGCCTCAGCTCCTTCGTCAGCGTTAGTGCAGGCAATTTTCACTGAGCCATCTTCAGAAATATCAATGCTTGTATTGGTTTCTTTAGTGAGGGCTTGAATCACCGCGCCACCTTTGCCAATCACATCGCGAATTTTATCTGGATTTATTTTCATGGTAATGATGCGTGGAGCGAAAGCCGACATTTCAGCATTAGCGCCGTTCATCGCGCTTTTCATAATACCTAAAATATGTGCACGACCTTCTTTAGCCTGGGCTAAAGCCACTTGCATAATTTGCGCGGTAATGCCGGTGATTTTAATGTCCATTTGCAAGGCGGTAATGCCTTCTTCGGTGCCGGCTACTTTAAAATCCATATCGCCCAAATGATCTTCGTCGCCCAAAATATCAGTTAATACGGCCACGCGATTGCCTTCTTTAATTAAGCCCATCGCAATGCCTGCTACGTGATTTTTCATGGGGACGCCAGCATCTAGTAAAGCTAAGCAGCCACCACAAACTGATGCCATTGAGCTAGAGCCGTTAGATTCGGTAATTTCTGACACTACACGCATGGTGTAATCAAAGTCTTCTTTAGCGGGGAGTGCTGCAATGAGTGCGCGCTTAGCTAAGCGACCATGACCAATTTCACGACGTTTTGGTGTGCCAACACGACCCGTTTCGCCAGTGGCATAAGGAGGCATATTATAGTGCAACATAAACCGGTCTTTAAATTCACCTTGCAAATCATCAATAATCTGCTCATCGCGACCTGTGCCAAGTGTTGCAACAACCAAAGCTTGCGTTTCTCCCCGCGTAAATAATGCAGAGCCATGCGTACGTGGCAGCACGCCTGTACGAATGCTGATTGGGCGCACAGTGCGTGTATCGCGGCCATCAATACGTGGCTCGCCATTCAAAATTTGGCTGCGAACGGTTTTGGCTTCTAAATTAAAAATCTCATTTTTAATTTTGTTTGCCTCTGTGGTTGAAGTTTCTTCGGTAATTAGCTCGCCCAATACGCGGTTGGTAATTTCTTCTAACTTGGCCGAACGCGCGCCCTTGGCTTTAATTTGAAATGCGGCGTTGATGTCTGCGGCAGCTAAATCGGCTACTTTTTCAATCAACGCGGTGTCAGGTTCTGGGGCAACCCAATTCCAGGCATCTTTACCTGCTTCAGCAGCAAGATCAGAAATCATTTTAATAACAGGCTGCATTTGCTCGTGACCATAAACAACAGCACCTAGCATGACTTCTTCTGAAAGTTCTTTGGCTTCAGACTCAACCATCATCACAGCCTTTTCAGTGGCTGCAACCACTAAATCTAATTTTGTTTCTGTTAATTGCGTTTTGCTTGGGTTTAAAACATAAGCATCGTTGATATACGCAACACGGGCAGCGCCTAATGGGCCAAAAAATGGAATGCCAGATAATGACATGGCGGCAGAAGCACCGATAATGGCGGGAATATCCGCATCAATTTCTGGGTCTGATGACAGCACGGTGGCCACTACCTGTACTTCATTGTAAAAAGCTTCTGGAAATAATGGGCGCAATGGGCGGTCAATTAAGCGGCTGGTGAGCGTTTCTTTTTCTGAAGGGCGCCCTTCACGCTTGAAAAATCCGCCTGGAATTTTGCCTGCAGCATACGTTTTTTCCATGTAATCTACGGTGAGTGGAAAAAAATCTTGACCCGCTTTTACTTCTGACTTGCTGGTTACGGCAACTAACACCACAGTGTCGCCATAACTCACCATGACTGCCGCATCGGCTTGGCGTGAAATTTCTCCTGTTTCAAGGGTGAGCGTATGTGCGCCATATTGAATACTTTTTGTCACTTTATTAAACATTATTTTTCCTTTTTCTTTGCAATAAGCGTTTATTCACTACCCAATAAACGCTGGTTTTCTTACTCGATGTAAAACATTTTTTTAAAATAATACTGATCGCGCATCAAACAAAAAAGCCGATGCACAGCACCATGCAATCGGCTTTTCTTATCACCATAAAATTGATAAAAGCATTCGCGAACTAATGCCGCTCGTTACTCGTATGATAATAATAGGGGTTCGCTTACTTACGTAAACTCAAGCGCTCAATCAGCGTTTGGTAACGACTGAGATCTTTACGTTTTAAATAATCTAATAAGCTACGGCGCTGACTCACCAAGGCTAATAAGCCGCGACGTGAATGATTGTCTTTTTTGTTAGATTTAAAATGCTCGGTCAGGTAGCTGATGCGGCTGGTGAGAAGCGCTACTTGCACTTCTGGGCTGGCAGTATCATTTGGAGCACGTTGATATTCTTTAACGATTTTTGCTGTATCTAAAGCTGTAATTGCCATTTTTTTTCCTAATAATTAGCGTCAATGCTAAAGTAGAAAACCCACTTAAGCATTCATTTACAAAATGAACTGGGCATTTTAAAGATAAATCTATGATTTATCAAGCGGTTTTATGTGATTTGTAACCTAGTTCTTAACTTGAAAGGCTTAATTTTCTATTTGTCGAATGAGTCGTTTCGGGGCAATCTTTCCATCTTCGGTCAGCTCGCCTAGGCCTAAAAAAACGCGCTCTTCATTATATAGGCGCAGCAGTCCTTGAGGAATATGCCCACTTTTCCATACGGACTGCCCTTGTTGCAAATAATAAGTGCAGTCATTGTTTAATATCACTTCGGCCAAATGCAGCACTGCGCTATCTTCGGGCATTAAGGCAGATATTCTTTGCTCTAACGTCATGGCTTCGAGCTTTTCGAGCGTCATGCTTTGTGTCATGCTGTAGTTTGCAGTCGCGGTTCTGCGTAAGTTAATTAAATGTGCACCGCAGCCTAATTTTTCGCCAATGTCTTCGGCTAGGGTGCGAATGTAAGTGCCTTTTGAGCAGCTGACTGTAATGATGGCGATATCGTCTTCAAACGAGCCTAATGCGATGTTGTGAATGTGAATAGATCTAGATTTTCGCTCAATTTCAATGCCTGCGCGCGCATAAGTGTAAAGCGCTTTTCCTTCGTGTTTTAGGGCAGAATACATGGGCGGTACTTGATTGATGAGCCCTACAAATTGCTGGCAGGTATTTTCAAGTTGCGCGCGGCTTACATTGACCTCGCGCACTGCTAAGGCTTTACCTTCAGCATCTCCAGTATTGGTGGTGACGCCTAGTTTTAAGGTGGCAATATAAGTTTTATCTGCATCGGTGAGGTAATGCGCAAATTTTGTTGCCTCGCCAAAACAAAGCGGCAGTAAGCCCGTTGCTAAAGGGTCTAACGTGCCGGTATGCCCCGCTTTTGCTGCCTGATAAAGCCATTTTGCTTTTTGTAGTGCTTGGTTGGATGAAAAGCCTGCTGGCTTATCGAGTAGCAATACGCCATTCACATTTTTTTTTGTTCTTTTAAACTGCAAGAATTTTGCCTCTACCAGCCGATGTTATTCAAGGGATTGATGAGGTTTTTCTGATAGATTGTCTGAATGGCTGTTGAGCGCCTCATCAATCAGTTTTGACATCATGACGCCGTTGTCAATGGAAGTGTCATAAACAAAATGCAGCTGCGGCACCGTGCGCAGCAACATTCTTTTAGCAACTTGTGTTCTTAAAAATCCGGCTGATTTTTCTAGCCCTTGCTGTAGGCTTTCGCTCGACTTATCGCTACTGTAAAAAATCTTGGCGTGCGCCATGTCGCCTGTCACCTCAACTGCGGTAATGGTCACCATTTTTACGCGCGGATCTTTTATTTCAAATTGCAGTAAATGAGCAAGCTCACGCTGCATTTGATCTGCAACTCGGTGGCTTCTTGAAAAGTCTTTTGCCATATTATCCTTAATATACTGGCCGAAATATACAGGCTGAGCTTTAATTAAAGCCGCGCCCTGAGCGTTCATCCTAAGCTTTTACTTAGAGTGTACGCGCCACTTCGATGATTTCGTAAGCTTCTAAAATATCACCAACCTCAATATCGTTAAAACCTTTGAGTGATAAGCCACACTCAAAATTATTTTTAACTTCTTTAACATCATCTTTAAAGCGCTTGAGGGAGTCTAATTCACCTGTGTGGATAATGACATTGGCACGCAATACCCGCACTTTTGACGTGCGCTTAATCAGGCCATCTTGCACATAACAGCCAGCAATTGCACCCACTTTAGAAATACGGAATACCTCTCTAATCTCAACGGTGCCAATCATTTGCTCTCTTTGCTCTGGTGCTAGCATACCGCCCAGTGCGGCTTTAATTTCATCTACCGCTTCGTAAATAATGTTGTAATAACGCACATCAATGCCAATGCTTTCAACTAATTTGCGCGCGCCAGAGTCGGCGCGCACATTAAAGCCAATCACCACTGCTTTTGATGCGGCCGCCAAGTTGACATCAGACTCGCTGATTGCCCCTACGCCAGTGTGAATAACGTTCACGCGCACTTCAGCAGTTGAAAGCTTTTGCAAGCTTGTAGATAACGCTTCGTATGAGCCTTGTACATCAGATTTAATAATGAGTCCCAGCGTTTGTTGAGCCGCGCCATCGCCCATTTGGTCAAACATATTTTCAAGTTTGGCGGCTTGCTGTTTTGCCAATTTTACGTCGCGGAACTTACCTTGACGGAAGTTGGCAATTTCACGCGCTTTGCGCTCGTCATTTAATACGATCATTTCTTCGCCGGCATTAGGTACATCGGCCAAGCCAAGAATTTCTACTGGCATTGACGGCCCTGCTTCTTGTATGTCAAGCCCTGATTCATCTAGCATCGCCCGCACTTTACCAAAAGTGTTGCCAGCGAGCACCATGTCACCACGCCTTAAGGTGCCCGATTGCACCAAAATGGTGGCCACTGAACCGCGACCTTTATCTAAGCGCCCCTCAATCACGAGGCCTTTTGCAGGTGTATTTTTGGGGGCTTGCAGCTCTAAAACTTCAGCCTGTAGCAACACCGCTTCTAAGAGGTCATCAATACCTTGACCTGTTTTTGCTGACACTTCTCTAAACATGACATCGCCGCCAAAGTCTTCTGGCACAACTTCTTGCGCAACTAATTCCATTTTAACGCGCTCAGGTTCAGCGCCTTGCTTATCAATTTTGTTAATAGCAACAACCAAAGGCACATTCGCCGCTTTAGCATGGTGAATAGCTTCAATGGTTTGCGGCATGACGCCGTCATCTGCGGAAACTACAAGAATGACCACGTCTGTGGCTTTTGCACCGCGCGCGCGCATTGCGGTAAACGCCTCATGGCCAGGCGTATCAAGAAAAGTCACCATGCCGCGTGGTGTTTCTACATGATATGCGCCAATGTGTTGTGTAATGCCGCCAGCCTCGCCTGAAGCCACACGGCTACGACGAATATAGTCAAGTAAAGAGGTTTTACCATGATCAACGTGCCCCATGACGGTTACCACAGGTGGGCGCGTTTCTAAAATAGCTTCGGTGTGTTCGATTTCTTCTACAAAGATGTCAGGATCGTTTGGCGCGGCGGCTTTAGCTTTATGACCCATTTCTTCCACAAGAATAATCGCTGTTTCCTGATCGAGCACTTGGTTAATAGTCACCATCATACCCATGCCCATGAGTGCTTTGATGACTTCGCTCGATTTTACTGCCATTTTGTGCGCTAATTCGGCCACGGTAATGGTTTCTGGTACAAGCACTTCATAAATAATAGCCTCTGTCGGCGTAATAAAGCCGTGCTGAGCATCATCATCGCGGTGCTTATTTTTACCTTTTGGCGCGCGCCAGCCTGGTTTTCCTGAAGTTACGTCGCCCCGTGTTTTAAGACCACGTTTTTTATTTTCAGCTTCGTTCCAGTCTTTATTATTGCCTTTGCCTTTTTTAGCATCTTTGCCAGCAGGCTTTTCTGCCGCGCCTTCTTTAGCTGCGGGCTTGTGCAAAGTGCCCTCAGAAAGCTTGGCCGCCTTGGCTTTGGCGGCTTCATCCTCGGCTAGTTTTCTGGCTTCTTCATCTTGCCGATGCTTTGCCATTTCTTCTTTTTTACGCTTATCTTCAGCTTGCATTGCAGCTAGCGTGGCATGACGTCTTGCTTCATTTTCTCTTAGGGCAATTTCCTCTGCACCCAAAATATCTTTACGGACCAGTGTTTTTGATGCGGGCTCTAGGGTTGAATTTTCAACCTCAAGCTCAGTCTTAACCTCAACTTCAGCCTCTAGAGGCAATGTGTGCTCAGCAGGCTGAACAATTTCAGGCACTGACGGTTGAATGGCGGCGATAGGCTCCATTGTTTCAGTTGGGATTTCTGGTGCTAACAAGTCAGCTGATGCTGTTGGTTCGGCTTCTTCACGAGATTCAATCACACGCTTTTTGCGCACCTCAACTTGAATGGTGCGGGCTTTACCGGAGTTATCTGTTTTTTTAATTTCAGTGCTAGATTTGCGTGTCAACGTAATTTTGCTTTTGGGCGCAAGCGTGCCATGCTCTTTCTTTAAATGCTCGAGCAATGCCTCTTTATCTTCTTGACTCATTGGGTCGTCAGCATTTTTCTTATTAACCCCTGCGCGGTTGAGCTGCTCTAATAACAATGCTGTTGGCAGCTTTAATTCGCCAGCAAATTGTTCTACGGTTGTTTGTGCCATCTTGTTACTCCAGTATTCTTTTTTTCTAAGCTTTATTGCTTAGCGTTACAGCTTCGCGTGCAATTTTTTGCATTACTCACTTAAAGCACGCTTGTTTCTTTAATTTAAATGTGAGGACTTAATTTGAGCTTTGTTTTAAAGCCGTAGTTTAAGTGTTTAATTTAAATACTCATTTTTATTTAGCACCTTGAGCTGATTACTCAAACCAAGGCGCACGCGCCGTCATGATGAGTGCTTTTGCACGCTCTTCGTCTATGTTCACCAAGTCAACCAGCTCATCTACAGCCAATTCAGCTAATTGACTCATGCTGGTGACGCCTTTGGACGCCAATAGGTGAGCAGTCGCATCGTCCATGCCTTCCATGGTTAATAAGTCTTCAGCGGCTTGTTCAACTTTTTCTTCTTTGACAATCGCCTCCGTTAGTAACGCTGCGCGAGCGCGCTTACGCAGCTCTTCAACGGTGTCTTCATCGAAAGCGTCGATTTCGTTCATTTCGGCTAATGGCACGTAGGCAATTTCTTCTAATGTGCTAAAACCTTCTTGTACTAATATCTCCGCCACTTCGGCGTCTACATCGAGTTTTTGCATAAAAAGCTGACTTAAGTTTGCGAACTCATCTTGGTTTTTTTGGCTGGCCTGATCCACAGTTAATATATTTAATGCCCAGCCAGTAAGCTCAGAGGCCAACCTGACGTTTTGACCATTGCGACCAATCGCCCAGGCTAATTGATCTTCTTCTACCACTACATCCATGCTGTGCGCATCTTCATCGACCACAATGCTGGATACTTCAGCAGGTGACATTGCGTTAATCACAAATTGCGCGGGCTCCATGCTCCACAATACAATATCCACACGCTCGCCAGCCAGCTCTGTGGTGACTGCTTGCACGCGCGAGCCTTTCATGCCCACACAGGTGCCAACGGGGTCAATGCGCTGGTCATTGGTTTTTACCGCAATTTTTGAGCGCAAGCCAGGATCGCGCGCCGCAGCGCGAATTTCTAATAAGCCTTCTTCAATTTCAGGCACTTCTAACTTAAAGAGGCGCGCTAAAAAATCGGGGCTTATTCTTGATAAAATCAACTGCGGACCACGACCGCCACGCTCAACGTTTGACACATAAGCGCGCACACGATCGCCCACTCGCAGGTTTTCTTTAGGAATCATCTGGTCGCGCGGTAAGAGCGACTCAAGACGCCCCACTTCAATAATAGCGCTGCCTCTTTCCATGCGTTTGATAATGCCCGTGACTAATTTTTCATCGCGCGCTAAAAAATCTTCTAAAATTTGTTCGCGCTCGGCTTCGCGCACTTTTTGCAAAATAACTTGTTTTGCCGCTTGCGCGCCAATACGACCAAACTCGATGTTCTCTAATGGCATTTCATAGTACTCGCCAAGATTTAACCCTTTTGCGTGATCGCTTTCTTCATCAATTTGATAAGCCGCATTTTCTAGCAAATCATATTCAACATATTGCCAGCGTCTAAATGTTTCATAATCACCGGTTTCACGGTTGATTGATACACGAATATCAGCATCGTCATGATGTTTTTTCTTGGTTGCAGAGGCGAGTGCGAGCTCCAGTGCAATAAAAATAACTTCTTTACTTACGTTTTTTTCATGTGCCAGGGCATCTACTAATAACAAAATTTCACGACTCATCATCCGTCTCCGACTGTAAATTACTGCTTTATTTTATTAAAATTCTTAAGGTTAAAAAGTACTTAAAGTTAAAATCTGTAACTAAAAAACTGGGCTTAAACGTGCTTTTTCAATGTTGCTCAACGCTATTTTGTAGACAATATCTTCAAATGCTAAGAGCAAAAACTCATCTTCTACGCCTTCAATTTTTCCTAAAAAAGTTTTGCGTGGCAACGTGCTTGGCGTGGCGTTAGCGCTTTGGTCTTGAATGCCAATGCGCAGTTTAATTTGGGCGCGCTCGCCCTTAAAGCGAACAAAATCTGCCGCTTTTTTTAAAACGCGATCCATGCCAGGAGATGAAACCTCTAAGCGATCGTAATCAATGTCATTTTCAATCGAGAGTAAATGCCCAAGCTGATTGCTCACCAAGGTGCAATCGTCAATGTTGACGCTGTCTTTGATGTCTGCAGGATTTTGCTTGTCAATAAAAACGCGCAATAATTTTCCGCGATTAGACATTTCTAAATCAACAAGTGCATAGCCTAACTGGCTGACTGATTTTTCTATCAAAGTATGTAAATTTTGCACGCTCTTTTGACCCTAACGACGCATTACGCAACACCTTCATCAATGCGTAAGTTGCAGAAACAAAAAATGGGCACAAAGCCCATCAAAAAAATTTCGCTTATTATACCTATCAATTGAGCGAATTGGAACGAGAACGCACATAAAGCTTTTCTCTACTTAAATTGTGCTATTCTTGACTTTAAGTTAAGCGCTATGACAAAAATAGATGATTAAAAAATGACTGCAAATCCATAAAAACTGCGCTTAAAATTTCCTTGAATTTTATTGGTTTCACGCAAAATTAAGTTGATATGAATCAGCAAGTACACAATATCAGGCCCGCTGAGGCCGATGTAGCAATGAAGCCTGAAGTTGCAAAACCCAAGCCTCCTGCGATGTATAAAGTGCTTTTACTGAACGATGACTACACGCCAATGGATTTTGTTGTTGAGTGTCTTGAGCGCTTTTTTAACAAAAATCTTGAGCAAGCGACCCACATCATGCTGAAAGTACATACCGAAGGTCTGGCGGTATGTGGTCTGTATCCGCAAGACATTGCCGAAACCAAGGTTAATCAGGTACTTAACATGGCAAGAGAGCATCAGCACCCTCTGCAGTGTGTCGCCGAGCCTGATTGAAAGGCTAATAAAAGTAGCTTTTTAGCGCCAGCTTCTCTTATCAAATATCATCCACTTGTTCAATAATAGAGGAATAGAGCTTCTGCAAGCGCGTTTGAGGCTTAATTTAAATCTAAGGTAACAAGTATGATTGCTCAAGAACTAGAAGTCAGCCTGCACATGGCATTTATGGATGCAAGGCAAAAACGCCATGAACTCATTACGGTTGAGCATTTGCTCTTGGCTATGCTAGACAATCAGGCCGCTTTGGCGGTAATGAAAGCTTGTGGCGTTAATTTAGAGGTGCTTCGCCTTGCGCTTAATCAACATATTGAAGAGCACACTCCTACCTTTGCCAGTGATGAGGAGGCTGATACGCAGCCTACATTGGGTTTTCAGCGGGTGATTCAGCGCGCGATGTTGCACGTGCAATCTTCTGGCAAAAAAGAAGTGACTGGCGCGAATGTATTAGTTGCCATATTTGGTGAAAAAGACTCACACGCGGTATTTTTCTTGCATCAGCAAGGGTTGACGCGTTTAGATGTAGTCAATTTTATTTCGCACGGCGTGTTAAAGGTGAGCGAATCTCAACAGCCTGAAAATCCAGAAACACCCGCAGAATCAGAGGGCAATCCCGGAGCGCTTAAAAGTTACACGCTTAATTTAAATGCACAAGTTGCAGCCGGTAAAATTGACCCGCTGATTGGCAGGCAGCTTGAGTTAGAGCGTGTGGTACAAACGCTTTGTCGTCGCCGTAAAAATAATCCATTGCTCGTGGGTGAGGCGGGGGTTGGTAAAACAGCCATTGCTGAAGGATTGGCGCGCCGCATTGTTGAAAAAGACATTCCCTACGTATTGGCAAACGCAACGGTTTACTCGCTTGATATGGGGGCTTTGCTGGCGGGGACTAAATATCGCGGTGATTTTGAGCAGCGCCTGAAAGCCTTAATGAAGCAATTGGCTGAAACCCCGGATGCCATTCTTTTTATTGATGAAATTCACACTTTAATTGGTGCAGGTTCCGCCAGCAGCGGGGCTTTAGATGCCAGTAATCTGCTGAAGCCTGCGCTGTCAAATGGCGCGCTTAAATGTATTGGCGCCACGACTTATCAGGAGTATCGCGGTATTTTTGAGAAAGACCATGCGCTCTCACGCCGCTTTCAAAAAGTGGATGTGACTGAGCCGAGCGTGACTGAAACGATTGAAATACTCAAAGGCTTAAAATCTAAATTTGAAGCGCATCATAGCGTAAAGTATTCGGCCTCTGCCTTGACAACTGCAGCCGAGCTTTCAGCTAAATATATTAACGACCGTCATTTGCCAGATAAGGCGATTGATGTCATTGATGAGGCGGGCGCAGCGCAACGTATTTTGCCAAAATCTAAGCAGAAAAAAGTCATTGGCAATAAAGAGATTGAAGACATTATTGCTAAAATCGCACGCATTCCGCCTAAAAACATTTCTGCCGATGACAGAAGTGCGCTAAAAACGCTGGAGCGCGACTTAAAAGCCGTGGTGTTTGGTCAAGATAAAGCGATTGAGGCTTTATCTTCAGCGGTTAAAATGGCGCGCAGTGGTTTGGGCGGCGGCAACAAGCCCGTGGGCAGCTTTTTATTTAGCGGACCTACTGGCGTTGGCAAAACTGAAGTGGCTAAACAGCTGGCTTATATCATGGGGATTGAGCTTGTGCGCTTTGACATGAGCGAATATATGGAGCGTCATGCTGTTTCACGCTTGATTGGGGCGCCGCCAGGTTACGTGGGTTTTGAGCAAGGTGGATTGTTGACCGAGGCGATTAGCAAGCATCCTTATTGCGTGCTGCTATTAGATGAGATTGAAAAAGCGCATCCTGATATTTTTAACATTTTGTTGCAAGTGATGGATAACGGCGCGCTCACAGACAATAACGGGCGTAAGGCCGACTTTAGAAATGTGATGATTTTGATGACAACTAATGCAGGCGCTGAGAGTTTATCAAAATCAAGCATGGGATTTACCACCACAAAACAATCTGGCGACGAGCAAGCTGATATCAAGCGCTTATTCTCGCCAGAATTTCGTAATCGCTTAGATGCAACGGTTTCTTTTGCACCATTAAGCCACGAGATTATCATCCGTGTGGTGGATAAGTTTTTAATTCAATTAGAAGATCAGCTACATGATAAAAAAGTAGAAGTGACTTTTAGTGAAGCATTAAAAGCTTATTTGGGTAAAAAAGGTTTTGACCCCTTAATGGGCGCGCGCCCAATGTCAAGGCTTATTCAAGACACCATTCGTAAAGCACTTGCTGATGAGTTATTGTTTGGCAGGCTCGCCAATGGCGGCACTGTGCATGTGGATATTGATAGCCAAGATGAAGTTCAATTGGTTTTTGCGAGTGATAAAGCGCCCTTAGAAAGCGCGCTGCTTGAAGTTTAGGATTTTTACTCAAGCGCTCATGCGGCGCGTGTTATAAGCTTATGCAAGATTAAATTAACCTGCAAGCCCCGTTCTTGAAAGCCGCTACTTTAAGGCCGTGCATAGTCTATGTACGAGTTGAGGGCCTTGGTAAATGAGTCCGCTGTATACCTGCACCAGTGCTGCCCCTGCGGCAATTTTTTCTAAGCCATCGGCACCACTTAATATGCCACCAACCCCGATAATAGGGAGTGCATTTTGCAAGCGTTGAGATAATTGCGTAATCACCAGGTTTGATTTTTCACGTACAGGTGCGCCAGACAACCCCCCTATTTCTTCTGCGTGCTTCATACCCTGCACCTGCTCTCGTGAGAGCGTGGTGTTTGTTGCAATCACTCCATCAATTTCATGCCTCATGAGTAAGTCAGCAATTTCATTCACTTGCTCAAGAGTTAAGTCTGGTGCTATTTTTAAGGCAATAGGCACATATTTTCCATGCTGGTCGGCTAATTTTTTTTGTGCAGATTTAAGCGTGGTAAGTAAGCTTGATAGGGCTGTTTTTTCTTGTAAGCCGCGTAGGTTTTGAGTATTGGGCGATGACACATTGACCGCAATATAACTTGCATACGCATACACTTTTTGCATACAAGCCAGGTAATCGTCTGCTGCTTTTTCAATCGGCGTATCAAAGTTTTTGCCAATGTTGATGCCAAGCACGCCTTTATATTGAGCGGCTTGAACGTTTTTGATTAAATTGTCCACGCCTAAATTATTAAAACCAAAGCGATTGATGACGCCTTGCGCCGCACGCACTCTAAATAACCGAGGCTTAGGGTTGCCGGGCTGCGCGCGCGGGGTGACCGTGCCTACCTCAATAAAACCAAAGCCCAAGGCCGCCATTGCATCAATGACCATGGCATTTTTATCTAACCCAGCAGCCAAGCCTACGGGATTAGGAAAGGTGATGCCCATTACTTGGCGTGAGCTGCACTCAGGCGCTGGCGGATAAAGCTTTAACGCGCCTAAGCGCCTCGCCATATTTAAACTTTTTAAAGTGAAATCATGAGCCGCTTCAGCATCAAGCTGAAAAAGCAAGGGTCTTGCGAGTGCGTAATTGTTCATAACCTTCATTTTACTTCATCTTGGCAATCGCCCGTGATATGAAGCCTAAAATTGAGCGTGTGCATTCATTATAAAATCGTATTAAATGTGTTTTTAAAGCCCATCATGTGCACTTTTATTCAATATAAACGTGCAGTCAGTGCGGGTAGATTTTTATCCCTTAAGCCTTAAGGGCAAGCCTGCTGCCACAAAAATAACTTCATCTGCTATGTGGGCTATCGCTTGGTTGAGTCGTCCTTGCTCATCTTGAAATTGACGGTTAATTTCACCTAGCGGCACGATGCCCATGCCGATCTCGTTGCTTACAATGATAATTCTTTCATCAGTGCTGGCGAGTGTTTTTAAAAAAGCCTCACGTTCAAAAGTCCAGTTTAAATCTTTAGGTGGTTTGCAATCTTGGCATAGCCATTGTGCTAGCCATAGCGTCAGGCAGTCTATAATAATGCACTGATTTTTATGCTGTAATTTTGTGAGTGCTTGTGCGAGGTGATGCGGTTCTTCAATGAGCCCCCAGTCTTTAGGACGTCTGTCTTTGTGGTGCTGAACGCGCTTTTTGAATTCATCATCATAGATTTGAGCGCTTGCAATATAGGTGACGGCAAGTAAGCTTTCTTGAGCGCATTGTTCAGCAAAAGCACTTTTGCCAGAACGCGCGCCACCTAAAATCAGGGTAATTTTTTTCATTTAAGCTCCAAAATCGCGCATAAAAAAGCCGCGTTAGAAGCTTAATTTAACGCGGCCGAATCGAGTGGATTTAAGGCTTAATGGCTATGTTAGGCTGTTTTGCTGCGGGTAGAATGAGCAAGATTAAGGCTTGGTAATGCTTTGGCGATTAACCAGAACGCCAGCAAATACATTGCAGTGTAGCCCATGTAGCTAGGTAAATAATTCCACCCGTAGGTCATCGTTTGCATCATGCCATTATTTGGAAAACGCCCTGAAAATAAATAGTAAGTTTGTGTAGAAATGACAAATGCTGTGAAGGTTGCGAGCAGGCTCGCAGTGCTATATTTTGCAACATGTAAGCTGTCACTTTGATGGGCTAGCCAAACGCCAGCAAGCCACATGGCGGCGTAGCTTGGTAGCATTCCCCAGTAAGCTGGAGTTAAGCAAAAGCCATACCAGCTATTCATCTGTGAAGCGCCAAAGTCAATGATTGTTGCCAATAAGGCAAATACAATCAACCAGCAGGATTTTCTTAACACTAAGCCGCCCATTAACAATAACGCCAAGCTGGCATCAGGCAGTGCAACACTGGTCAGTACGTGACTGCCACGTGTGAGTAGCATAAAAAAAGCAATGACTGACGCGATAAGTAGTTGCTTGTTCATTTGTGTGGTATTCATACATCTCTCCAATTTCATGTTTATCATCATAGCATTTTTTTAAAAATCTGCCTTTAATCCTAAGCGCCAAGTTCTCACAAAATCAACAGGATAAATCGAATCATCCGCCACTTGAATTGAGTTTTTATATTCAAATAAGTTACTGATTGCGCTAAAAAATTGTAGATTTCGGTATTGATAATTGAGCGCAATGTTAGTTGATTCATAGTGTGCTTGCCTTTGTGCGGCAGTATTAAAAAAATCATTGTAGGCATATGCGACAGATCGCCACGTGTGATTAAAGTTAATATGCGCTTGCGCTGTGAGCTGATAGTTTAGGTTGAGTATTGCGGCTTGCTTGGGCGCGCCGGGTAAGTTCCGACCATTAAATGTTCCTGCGCCATCATTTTCTTCATCAATGATTGCTTTTGTGTAGTTGTATAAAATTGATACGCTTGCTTGACGATTGGCTTGATAATTATCTTGAATTTCAAAACCAATTTTGTGTGATTTGTCGATATTGGTGTTAGTGAAAGTGTTTGAGTTATAATAAATTTCGTTATTTAAGTTGACTCTGAATGCGGTGAGCTTAAGCTGATTGTTGCTTAATGAGTGATTAAAGCCTAGGTTGAAAGATTTGGATTTTGCTGGGGTAATAAAGCCATTAAATGTGCCGCCAAAATTAAAAAATCTATCAATGTCTGGCGCTTGGTAAGCATGATTGATGTTGAAAAACATCGTGAAGGCTGTGCTTAATCGATAATTAAAGCCAATATCTATCGCGTTGAGTTGCTCGTCAGCATTGAGCGCGCCACCACTAAAAGGGCTGTAGTTGTAATGAATTTTTTCGTGACGAGCGCCAGCAGCAAGAGTCAGTTGATTGGTAAACCAGGTCGGTCGATACTCACCTTGAATATAAGCTGCCTGATTGTCTTTAGAGGTTTTGTTGCTAGCTCCCGTGCGGCTGCCGTTAAAAGTTTGGATTCCAGAAACAATGTCTAAAGCCTGATCGTGATAGCTTAACTCAATGTCATTTGAATCGTAGTCGTAATTTGATTGAGAAGAAAAATTGACATAGTCTGAGCGCTTATCTTCTTTAAAGTGCCTGACTTTAAGTGTGAGCTGGTTACTCAAGTCGTATTCAAATCCGGCGCGCCATTGTTCCGTATCAAGCAACTGGTGTGTGTAGGGTGATATTTTTTCAGAAGTGAGCGGGGCTTGTTTTGCATTCGCGTTAAACTGTGCCAATGTCATTGGACTTACATAGCGGACGTCATTTTTAGAGCTACTGGCGGCTAAAAGAATACGTAAAGAGTCAGTCGGCTTAATTTTTAATTGAGCGTTTTGGGTGTTGCTGACAAAGGCGTCTTTTGATCCAGTGCTATCAGCTTCGCCAAAGCCATCATGGCTGTCGTGTGCAAGGTTGGCTGAAAGATCAAAATGCGGATTAGAAACTCCTGCATTGATAGAGTGATTTTGCTGACCATCACTGCCAAAAGAGCTGCCGGCAGTGACTCCTGTTTTTCTTTTGCTGTAAATTTGCATTGTGCCAGCGGTTGCGCCATCACCATAAATAACCGATCCACTGCCTTTACTGATTTCTATTTTATCAATGCTTGAAAGCGGAATCGCGCCTAAAAGTTGCGCTTGCCCATCTACATTGTTTAGGCGCTGTCCATCGAGTGTGATGACGATATTTTGTGCGCCATTTTCACCACCAAAGCCGCGTAAGTTAATAGATGGTGTTGCTTTATTGCCATAGTTAGAAAGAATGTTCAGTGAGCTATGTTGCGCTAAAAAATCATACAGCGTTGCAGCCCCAGAGTCTTCGATTTGTTTTGAAGTATGAATTTCTGAGGCGTAAGTGGTTTCAGTGTCTTTGTGCTCAATGCGGTTTGCCTTGACAACCACATCATCTAAATTGAAATTTTCAGCAGCAAAAATAGGCGTGGCAAAAGCAAGCCCAATCAAGCTTGCAATCGTAGATTTTTTCATGATGGATTTCCCTAAATTACATACGACCCCGTATGTAGATTTGTCTAAACCAGGAAAAACTAAAGGGTAAAAAGCGAAAAGAAAGCGCGGATGAATGAGCAGCATCGAATGCGCAGGCTTTGCTACCGTCACCCCGCGGCATTTCCTAGCAGTTGAGTTTTTAGGCCGGTCTCCGGGCTGATGAGTTTGGGGTTTATCCCAATACATGGTGTGCGCCTTCCCAAATTTGCCTTGATAGGGCTTTAATTCAGTGGCATATCGCACACAATTTAACTTTTAAGTTACACTCATTTACCGTTGCGGGGGCAGCGTAGGCATTATCAATGCTTTTTGGCATTCACTCACCTACTTCCCAGTTTCACCTTGGATTTTTTAAAATTTTAAAAAAAGCAAAGCACCTAACAACATCTGCACATTATAGCAGTAAACCCACAATGCTCGTGAGTAAAATTAACGATTGCTTTCGCCCATATTGTGAATAATGCTGCTGATGATAGTTGAGTGGTTCAGGGTGTAGAAATGCAAGCTAGGCACGCCAAAGTCTTGCAGGGTTTCACATAATGCACTGATGACATCAATGCCAAAAGCGCGCAAAGAGTCGATATCATGTGCATATTCTTCAAGACGCATTTTGAGCCAGCGTGGAATTTCTGCCCCACAAATACTTGAAAATCTTGCCAGTTGAGTAATGTTGTAAATGGGCATAATCCCCGGCACAATGGGCGCATCAATTCCTGCCGCACTGCATTGGTCAATAAACCTAAAATAGGCATCTGCATTGTAAAAATACTGCGTAATTGCAGAATTTGCGCCCGCATCAACTTTACGCTTGAGGTTTAATAAGTCTGCCGCAGGCGTTTTTGCTTCTGGATGAAATTCAGGGTAGGCTGCCACTTCAATATGAAAATGGTTGCCAGTTTCTGCCCGAATAAACTCAATGAGCTCAACCGCGTATTTAAAGTCACCCGCACTCACTTCACCAGAGGGTAAATCGCCGCGCAACGCCACCAAGCGTTTAATGCCACGCGCTTGGTAGGTTTTTAATAAGCTTCTAATTTCTTCTTTGCTGGATGAAATACACGAAATATGAGGTGCAGCTTGAAATCCTTCTTGTTGAATTTCAAGCACAGCATCCATCGTTCTTTCGCGCGTTGAGCCGCCCGCACCAAAAGTCACCGAGAAAAATTCAGGGTGAAATTTCGCTAAATTCATGCGACTCTCGCGCAGTTTTTCAACCCCATCTGCTGTTTTAGGAGGGAAAAACTCAAAGCTCAATGTTTGTTTCATGAACCATCCATTTTTTTAAAGCTGCTAGGCTTAGTAGCGGTAAGTGTCTGGCTTGTAAGGGCCTTGTTTTGACACGCCAATATAAGCTGCTTGCTGATCAGTTAATGTAGATAATTGTGCATTGAGCTTTTTGAGTTGCAAAATAGCCACTTTTTCATCTAAATGCTTGGGTAGCGTATAAACGCCCACTGGGTATTTTTTTGTTTGAGTGAAAAGCTCAATCTGAGCAATCGTTTGGTTGGCAAACGATGAACTCATCACATAACTTGGGTGCCCCGTGCCGCAACCCAAGTTTACCAAGCGGCCCTTTGCCAATAAGATAATTTTTTTGCCATCAGGAAAAATCACGTGGTCTACTTGGGGCTTGATTTCATCCCACTCATATTTTTCAAGAGAGGCAACATCAATTTCATTATCGAAGTGACCAATGTTGCACACAATGGCTTGGTCTTTCATTTTGGTCATATGTGCATGCGTAATCACGTGGTAATTACCTGTTGCGGTTACAAAAATATCCCCATGTTCACAAGCGTAATCCATCGTGACAACGCGGTAGCCTTCCATCGCTGCTTGTAAAGCGCAAATGGGGTCAATTTCCGTTACCCAAACTTGCGCAGATAACGCGCGTAGGGCTTGAGCAGAGCCTTTACCTACATCACCATAACCTGCAACAATCGCCACTTTGCCGGCTATCATCACATCGGTTGCGCGTTTAATAGCATCTACCAAAGACTCGCGACAGCCATAGAGGTTATCGAATTTTGATTTTGTAACGGAGTCGTTGACGTTAATAGCAGGAAAAGCCAATTTACCTTCTTTGTGCATTTGATATAAACGATGCACCCCTGTGGTTGTTTCTTCAGTAACGCCTTTGATTTGAGCCAAACGCGTTGAGTACCATGTTGGGTCGGTTTTTAATTTGGCTTTAATGGCATTAAATAAGCAGGTTTCTTCTTCTGAAGCTGGCTTTGCTAGCAAAGACAAATCTTTTTCTGCCCGCGTACCCAAATGTAGCAACAATGTGGCATCGCCGCCATCATCTAAAATCATGTTTGAATAGCCGCCATCTGCCCACTCAAAAATGCGATGAGTGTAATCCCAGTATTCCTCTAAAGTTTCACCTTTAATGGCAAATACTGGCGTGCCCCCCGCGGCAATTGCAGCGGCTGCGTGGTCTTGTGTAGAGTAAATGTTACATGATGCCCAGCGCACTTCTGCGCCTAAATCTTTTAAGGTTTCAATCAGCACGGCTGTTTGAATTGTCATGTGCAAAGAGCCTGTAATGCGCGCGCCACGTAATGGTTTGGCTAAAGCATATTCTTCACGAATAGCCATTAAGCCAGGCATTTCAGTTTCGGCAATAGCAATTTCTTTGCGCCCAAAAGCCGCTAAGTTAATATCGGCAATCACATAATCTTGATGTGTGTTTTTAGTAGTCACGGTATTCATTTCCTTGAAAATGTGTGACCAGCGGGGGATAGTTTCGATAGTGATTATCTAAATTAAAGAGGTCAGCACTTCGCTCACCCCTGCCTATCCCGTGCTTGGCACGATTAGTAATGGTGAGCGCGGTTGAAACGATTTCCGAGCCTGGGGGCTTAGTTGAAACTTGCTCTCGCAGCGCTCCTCGGAATAAACAAATTATACTTGATTTTTTTAACAAGAGATTAAATTTGCATCTGCCGCTCAAAAAGCCCCCAATTTTTTTAAAAATTTCGTCTTTTTTGTACTTTAATTTTGCGGGAGAATTTTTTATGAGTGCTAGTGTTTTTCGCTAAAAAACCGATGTGTTTCTGACTGCACTACCTTGGATAATAATATCAAGCCGATTAAGTTTGGAATAGCCATCATGCCATTCATTAAGTCAGAAAAATTCCAAACCAGCTCTAAGCTCATCGTAGAACCCACAAGTACCGCGGCGGTAAAGAGTATGCGATACATCGTAATAGATTTTGGACCAAATAAATACTCTACCGCCTTTTCACCATAATAATTCCAGCCAATCAGCGTAGAGTAAGCAAATAAGGCAGTTGATATAGCAACAATTATTTTACCGGTGTCGCCCAGTGTTTCTGCCATGCTCGCACTGGTAAGCTCGCTTGCGCTGACGCCTTGTGTCCACGCGCTTGCTGTGAGAATAATAAGCGCTGTCATAGTGCACACTACCAAGGTGTCAATAAAGGTTTGGGTCATGCTGACCAACGCTTGTTTAACAGGGTCAGCCGTTCTGGCAGCAGCGGCGGCGATGGGCGCGGAGCCTAAACCTGACTCGTTTGAAAATACGCCGCGCGCAATGCCGTAACGCATTGCTGCCGCAACGCCTGCGCCTGCAAATCCGCCAGTCGCGGCACTGGGGCTCAATGCGCTTGAAAAAATCAAGCTCAATGCGTGGGGGATTCGGTCGATGTGCATCCATAACACAACTAAAGACGTGCCCACGTAGCCCGCAATCATGAAGGGCACTAAGAAGGAGGTGAACTTTCCGATAGACTGAATGCCGCCGAGAATAACCGCGCCAGTCAGTATCATGAGTACTGTGCCACTCATGTAGGGCGCAATGTGAAAGGTTGATTCGAAAATTTTGGCCGTGGCATTGGCTTGCGTCATGTTGCCAATACCAAATGCAGCGCACGCCGTAAACACTGCAAACATGGTGGCGAGCCAAGGCAGCCCCGCCCCTTTGGCAAGATAGTACATCGGGCCGCCGCGCATACCATGTGGGCCTTTTTCTCTATACTTTACAGCTAATACCGCTTCGGCGTATTTGCTTGCCATACCAACTAAGCCTGTTATCCACATCCAAAACACTGCACCAGGACCGCCCAATGTAATAGCAGTTGCAACGCCCACAATGTTGCCAATGCCGACAGTTGCGGCAAGCGCCGTCATGAGCGCGGCAAAGTGGCTAATATCACCTTCGTGATGATGCTCTTTGCTGAATATCAGTTTAAAGGCAAGCGGCAGGGCGCGAAACTGCATTCCTTTCAGTATGATAGTGAGGTAAAGACCTGTGCCAACCAGTAAAGTCAACATGGGTGGTCCCCATACCCAGCCTGATAAGGTGGAGATCATGACCTCGAATGTGTGCATACTGATTGGCCTGTTGATGAGTTCGGTTAATAAAAAAGCTTAAAAAACAGACTTGAATTATAGATAAAAACACACGCATTGTGTGCAGCGCACTTTTAAGGTGCCTAGGTAATCGCTACATTAAATGGAGTGTTCACTATGAAACAAGGCTTTTAATACCGCAATCATATAGCCGTGATCCATCACGCCCGCACTTTCTCGCACGCTGTGCATGGCCCACATGGGATTGCCCACATCTACGCTGGCAACCCCTAAGCGAGAGGCTACGATAGGACCAATGGTGCTGCCACAGCCTAAGTCGGTGCGGTGAACATATTGTTGATAAGGCACCTTAGCCATCTCACAGAGCTGAACAAATCGCGCGGCACTTTGGGCGTTGGTTGAGTAACGCTGATTGGCATTGGTTTTAATAACAGGGCCTTGGTTGACCAGTACGTGATGATCTTGATCGTAAGCTGACGGATGATTGGGGTGATAAGCGTGTGCCATGTCGGCGCTCACAAAAAAGCTTTGTGCTAAAGCGCGTAATTTTTCTTCTTCATCTAATGTTTGTTTGGCGGCGATACGATTGACCACATCAGCTAAAAAGCTGCCACTTGCGCCAGTTGCACTTTCGCTTCCCACTTCTTCATGGTCAAACAAAGCGCATACACAGCTTGCATGAGGATTTTTAATGTCAGTCAGTGCTTCAATAGCTGCGTGGCATGAGGCTAAATTATCAAGCTGGCTATTCGCGATAAAGGCTTGATTTGCGCCCCAAAAAACACCTTTTTGCGTATCGTACGCATTAAGCTCAAAGCTTAAAATATCGTGAATCTCAACATTGAGTTTTTGGGCGATGAGATCTAAACATGCTTGCTCAGAACGACTGTTGGCATACATCTCGCCAAAAATGAGCGGCAGCTCTGTTTGCTTGTTAAATAGCAAGCCTTTATTGTTGACTTCGCGATTCATGTGAATGGCTAAGTTTGGCAAGCGCATCAATGCTTCGTTAAAATGAATGAGCTTGGTCTCAAACCCATTGCCTGCACGCACTATGACGCGACCCGCAAGACTTAAGTCACGGTCAGTAAATGTGGCTAAAATTGGGCTGCCATACACTTCAACCCCCATGCGTATTAGGCCATTGCTGCACTGGGCAGCATTGGGTTTAATGCGTAAGCCAGGCGAATCTGTGTGCGCGCCCACCATGCGCATTCCTGACTCAGCCAAAGGCGCCTGCCCTAAAATAAAGGCGATTATAGAAGCGCCACCACGGCTGACGTAATAACGCTCGCCCCTTGTGAGCTGCCACGCTTCGTTTTCAAAAAGTTGCTTGAATCCTTGCTTGTTAAGGCGCTGCTCAACAGTATTCACTGCGTGCCAAGGGCTGGGGCTTTGGTCTATAAAGTCAAGTAAATCAACGGCTTGTTGATGTGATTGTTGAGGGATAAGGTCGTTTGGCATGGGCTTTGTTTGAGCTTTTGAGTAAGGTGCTTGATTTAGGCGACATCAAGCCAATTTTTTTCAATTAAAAAATCTGTATAAAGCTTAGCTTCTGGCGTGCCTGCCTCTGGGTTCCATTCATAGCGCCATTTTACGAGAGGCGGCATGGAAAGAAGAATAGATTCAGTGCGTCCATTTGATTGCAGACCAAAAATCGTACCACGGTCATAAACGAGGTTAAACTCAACATAGCGTCCACGGCGGTAGGCTTGAAAATCACGCTCTCGCTCACCGTAAGGCGTGTCTTTGCGACGTTCTACAATCGGCAAGTACGCCTGCAAAAAAGCATTGCCAACTGCCTGATGAAAATCAAATGTGCGATCAAAACCGAGTGCGTTAAAGTCGTCATAAAAAATCCCGCCAATGCCACGCGGCTCTTTGCGATGCTTTAAGTAAAAGTATGCATCACATTCTTTTTTAAATTTCGGGTAATAGCTGGCATCAAAAGCATCTAAGGCGATTTTATTGGTGCGGTGAAAATGCTTGGCATCTTCTTCAAAGCCATAATAAGGCGTTAAATCCATGCCGCCGCCAAACCACCAAATGTCTTGCTCTGAGGCATTTTGCGCTTTGGCAATAAAAAAACGTACATTCATGTGCACTGTTGGAACGTAAGGATTACGTGGATGAAACACCAAAGATACGCCCATGGCCTCCCACGGGCGACCTGCTGCTTCTGGGTGTGCGACACTCGCCGCCGGTGGCAGTTGGCTGCCCAATACGTGAGAAAACCCCACGCCTGCACGCTCAAAAACATGACCCTCTTCAAGTAGGCAAGAAGTTCCACCACCACCTTCGGGGCGTTGCCAGCTGTCTTTTATAAAGCTTTTTCCATCGATAAGAGCGATTGCCTCTACAATTTCTTCTTGTAAATTTTGAAGGTAATTGTAAATTTTAGAGGTGTTCATTTTTAGCCTTTGATAGCGCGGTAGCCAATGTCTTCACGATATTGTGCGCCGTTAAATTCAATGTTTTCAATGATTTTATAAGCTTGCTGATGTGCAAATTTAACGGTTTCACCCAGCGTTGTAACGCACAGCACACGGCCGCCGCTTGTAAGTACTTGCCCATCTTTGAGCGTGGTGCCGGCATGAAATACATGAGCATCAACTAAGTCAGCAGGCAGACCTGTAATTTCATCACCTAATCGTGGCGTGTCAGGGTAATTGGCAGAAGCCATTACCACGCCAAGCGCGGTGCGCCTATCCCATTCGGCTTCGGCCTGATGGAGTGTGCCGTTAATCGCGTGCTCAAGCAAAGAAACAAAGTCACTTTTTAGGCGTAGCATAATAGGCTGGGTTTCAGGATCGCCCATGCGGCAGTTAAATTCTAATGTTTTTACTTCGCCATGCGCTGAAATCATCAGCCCAGCATATAAAAATCCCGTGTACGGAATACCCTCTTTTGCCATGCCGTTGACGGTTGGGCGAATGATTTCGCGCATGACTTTTGCGTGAATTTCAGGGGTTACGACTGGTGCTGGAGAGTACGCGCCCATGCCGCCTGTGTTCGGGCCTTGATCGCCATCTTGCAGACGTTTGTGATCTTGGCTAGTGGCAAGCGCTAAGATATTTTTGCCATCTGCCATGACAATAAAGCTCGCCTCTTCGCCGGTTAAAAACTCCTCAATCACCACCCGCGCACCGGCGCTGCCAAGCTTATTATCAGAGAGCATGGCGTCAATTGCTGCGTGGGCTTCATCGGTTGTTGTAGCCACCACCACCCCTTTACCTGCGGCTAAGCCATCGGCTTTAATCACAATGGGTGCGCCTTGCTTATCAATATAATCATGGGCAAGGCGCGCTTCTGTAAAAGTGGCATAAGCCGCGGTTGGAATCTGATGCCGCACCATAAAAGCTTTAGCAAAGTCTTTAGAGCTTTCAAGTTGTGCGGCTGCTTTTGTTGGGCCAAAAATCTTTAAGCCATTGCTGCGAAATGCGTCTACCACGCCTTGTGACAAAGGCGCTTCTGGCCCGACCACTGTCAGGTGAATTTTTTCTGTTTGAGCAAATGCGAGTAAATCCTCAACGCTAGAAATGGCTACGTTCTTCATGCGTGAATTCATTGCCGTGCCTGCATTGCCAGGGGCAACGTAAATTTGGCTTACTCTTTGATTTTGAGCAAGCTTCCAAGCGAGGGCGTGCTCGCGCCCACCGCTACCAATAACGAGTATTTTCATACTTTAACCTTAAGTGATTGAATTCTCAGTGTGTGATTTTAAGTTGGATATTGTAATTGATTGCGTTTAGCAGCATCTCTAATCATTTGCTCAATATTAATATCTTTTACTTGGTAACTATCGAGTGTGCTGATGTTGTCATGAGTAATATGTAGTTGCCCTTCGTTGCCATTATTGCCTCTATGTTGACCTTTTGAAAATAGTTTATTGTGTTGCACTTCGTATGCGCTCATGACCCAGGTAACAATTTCATCTCTAAATATGGCAACCCAAACAAAAACATCGCAACACTGTGGTTTGAGTTGTTGAAAATTCATTAAGAACGGTTGCTTGGTGTTCTTGGATAACGCCTTGACATAAAGCGGTTCAGCGCTGTCACTACTGACAGCTCTTGATGCTTTTACTTCAATTTTAATGCCTGCTAAGCTATCGTCTAACCATAAGTCATATTCATTTGAAAAACTGGCGTCGGTTTTCTTAGAAGGAATTTTTAATGCCGCAGACTTGCTTTGCACGTAAGTTTGAGCAAATTTACCAAACGTCGATGGTGCTGAAATTTCAAATATCCATAAATAGGGATTTTCACTGATGTATTCAGCGCGAATATCTAAGTATTGTTGATAACTAAGTTGCTGCTTTTCAAGCAAAGTGCAAATCAAGCGCTCATATTGATTGAACGGGTAAACCGCCTCATCTTTATTTATTGTGGCAAGCGTGAGATTTAACTCTTCAGCAGACCCTGTAAAATTTTCACAAATTTTATTTTTTAATTCTATAAGTTCCATCAGGCATTTCTTCTAACCCAAGATAGTTTAAATAGTCGCTTTCTGAGAAATGTGCATTATCTTCAAAGTAACGAAAGTGAATAGGCAAAGTTTCAATGTCTGCTTTTAGTATTTTGTGCGTATCAAAAAGATGTTTAAAGAGCCAATTAATTACCTTGCTGTTTAACAGGCATCCTAATTTTTCTGTTGAAATAGGAAAGCTAGCGTTTAAAACGAGTACATTTGCGCTATTTAATACATAGCGTTGCGCCGTGTCGTGATAGAACACCAAGTCTGAAGTGATAAATCTATAAATTAACTTTTCCTGTGCTTCGTATAAATGAATTGGCGCTACTTGTTGATATTTTGAAAAGTCATTAGAAATATAGCAACTGGCTTCCAGCACTTTATCTTTAAAAATTTCTAAGCCTTTATAAGCGGGAATATAGCCATTTTTGGCGTGATTGATACAGTGTTTATTGTTATTGCCCGTCACAATACCCAGGGCGAATTGAGCGTCTCCACATAATGTAGTATGTTCAATATCAAATAAATGCTTAATTAAAGCTGACTTTTCAGGGGTGCATGTAAAATCTAAAATAGATTTAGGTTGCTGCGTAAACGATTTTTGTGATCTTAGGTATTGAGTATCAGTGCGCTCAACATTGACAAGATTGGTCAAATCATCATTTTTAGTGTTCTTTAAAATGATGCCCCGTGCTTTTGTGAGCAAGCCTTTAAAGGGCTTCCCAAAATCAATGAGTGACTGGATTTGCAATGATAGCGCTTTTTTTCGTGCAGCCTCAAAAGAGGCGATGTTGAAAAAAGACTCCTGAACGAGCAAGCCCAATAGCCCCTCTTTTTTAAGTATTTCAAGACAAAGAAATAAAAATAGCGTGCTCGTATTGGCGCTGTATGGCAAGTTTAGCTTGTTAGACAGTCTGGTTTTTATGTTCTTTTCTAGTTTTTTCCCCCACGGCGGATTGGTAAAAATAACGTCAAACTGCTGAATATCTTTCTCGTTTGGCATTGCCAAAAAATCTAACACATGGATATTTTTTGAATGGTATCCAGAAGCAACTAAAAGTCGCTGATGAGCAATTTTGATTGCGATAGGGTCAATATCAAAACCGTAGATATTTTCGGGCTTGAAACCTTTTTTTAGGGCAGCGATGAGAAAGTTGCCCGATCCGCAACAAGGGTCGCAAAACGTAAGTGTGGAACAGTCGTCAGGTAAGCGCTCAAAAAAGTGCTCTGCGATGACCGATGGCGTGTAGTAAATGCCTTCTTTATTTCTGTATGCATTTGACAGCAATTGCTCATACTGATCTCCAACTAAGTGTTTATTAGTTGAGCTATCTTCTAGTAAGGCGTCAATTTTATGCGCCAAGGCATGATGATTGTGCGTGTCTTTTTGCGATTTATTCGCCCGTGAAGTCAGCTTTTCTGAGCCTGCAATTTTTGTATTAAACTGTTTAAGAGAGTCAACAGAAATGAGATTTTTCGCTGACTGTGATAAATAACCTGTTTTAACCCAATTTTTGATGGTGGCACTAGATACTTGGATAGATTCCGCGGCATCATCAATCGAGATGACTCTGTTCGCTAAACTTTCAAATATCGCAAGCTGCTGCATTCATGCGCCTTTTAATGCCTGAAGTGACGCACACCAGTCACCACCATCACCAATCCATGTTCATCGACAGCGCTAATGACTTCTTCGTCACGCATACTGCCGCTAGGATGAATAACACAACCCGCGCCAGCTTGAGCCAGCGCATCAATACCATCACGAAATGGAAAAAATGCGTCAGAAGCAACAACCGAGTTTTGCAAGCTCAAGCCGGCATGCTGCGCTTTAATAATTGCAATTTTAGTGCTATCGATACGGCTCATTTGACCTGCGCCAATGCCCAATGTCATTTCATTTCCGCAAAAAACAATGGCATTTGATTTCACGTATTGAGCCACACGCCAAGCAAAGAGCATATCAGTCATTTGTTGTGGGCTAGCTTGTTTTTTGCTAACGATTTTTAAGTCAGATGCGTTTATTTTGTGGTTATCTGCAGTTTGAATGAGTAAGCCGCCGCCTACACGCTTGCTATCGTAGGCGTTGCGCCCTGGCGTGCAAGGGCTGTTGCCACTTTGTGCTAGGGCAATTTTAAGCACGCGCACATTCGCTTTTTCAGCAAAAATTGCGAGCGCCTCTGTCGTGTAGTCAGGCGCAATCAGCACCTCAACAAATTGTTTGCTGATGGCCTCTGCTGAAGTTTTGTCGACTTTTGTGTTAAAGGCGATAATGCCGCCAAAAGCACTGCTTGGGTCAGTTTTAAAAGCCTTTAAGTAAGCTTCTAATGCGGTTGCGCCAAGTGCTACGCCGCAAGGGTTGGCGTGCTTTACAATAACGCAGGCAGTTGCTTCAAAAGATTTAACTGCTTCCCAGGCGGCATCGGCATCGGCAATGTTGTTAAAGCTTAATTCTTTACCTTGCAATTGTTGTGCGCTGACAAGCGAGCCAGGCGCAGGGTGTAAATCGCGATAAAACGCCGCTTTTTGGTGCGGGTTTTCGCCGTAACGTAAATCTTGCACTTTGATGAAATTGACATTGCTTTGCTCAGCAAATGCTTGCAAAACAGGGTGCTTGCTTGCCATGCTGGCGGGGTAATCAATAGCGGATAAGTAATTGCTAATTGCCGCATCGTATTGCGCTATTCTGTTAAACGCCGCCACCGACAGTGCAAAGCTACTTGTTTGAGAGAGCTTGCCGCCCGTGCTTTGTAGTTCGCTTACCACCGCGGCATATTGGCTGCTATCTGTTAGCACGGCCACGTCTTTCCAGTTTTTGGCCGCAGAGCGCACCATGGCTGGCCCGCCAATATCAATGTTTTCAATGGCCTCTTCAAGGCTGCAGTTTGGCTGTGCCACAGTGCTTTCAAATGGGTAAAGATTAACCACCACCATGTCAATAGGAGGGATGTTAGCCGCTTTCATTGCCGCAAGGTGCTGAGGCAAATCGCGTCGACCTAAAATGCCGCCATGCACTTTAGGGTGCAATGTTTTAACGCGCCCGTCTAACATTTCAGTAAAGCCCGTGTAGTCGCTCACCTCAATGACTGGAATATGATGCTCGCGCAGGAGTTTTGCCGTGCCGCCCGTAGAAAGAATTTCTACCTTAAGCTGATTTAACGCTTGCGCTAACTCTAAAACGCCTGATTTATCTGAAACGCTAATAAGCGCACGCTCAATAGTTGCCATTTTAAAACTCTAATTTAAGTAAAGATTAAGTTAAGGTGAAAACTTCAGTCAGTCAATGTTATAGCGCTTTTGCAAGGTTAAGCGATCTATTGATTGCTGATATTGTACTGCTGCATTTTTTTGCGCAGGGTGTTGCGATTTAAGCCCAGTATTTCAGCCGCTTTGCTTTGGTTGCCGCCCGCGTGCTCAAGAGCGTACTCTAACAGCGGCTTTTCTATGCAGCTTAATACCATGTCATATAAAGCATGAGAGGGCTCGCCATCTAAGTCTTTAAAGTATTGATCTAACGACAATTTTACGCTGTGAGCGAGATCGCATTTATTCATTTAGGCCACCTTGAGAATAAGCGAATCGGACTCAATTTCTGCTGTCGTGCTGTCATATTGCAGGTGATGATCGCGGCTTTGTAAATGCTCAAAAAACGCATCAATAGCAGCGAGCTGTAAGTCAATTGTTTGCAGCGTGTTCATGTTGTGACGAAAGTGTGCAGAGTCTTTTAGCCCTTTGGTGTACCAAGAAATGTGCTTACGCGCCATGCGCATTCCTGTGAGCTCGCCATAAAATTCATACAAATCATGCAGATGTGCCAACATGACGGCGCGAATCTCGATAACCTCGGGGGGCGGTAGATGCTCGCCAGTCTTAATGAAGTGCTCAATTTCACGAAATATCCACGGCTTGCCTTGTGCGGCGCGACCAATCATGACAGCATCTGCCCCTGTGTAATTGAGTACAAATTGAGCTTTTTCTGGCGTGGTGATATCGCCGTTTGCAATAAGTGGGATTTTAATGGCTTGCTTTACCGTTGCCATGGTGTCGTATTCGGCATCGCCCGTGTACAAGCAAGCGCGCGTGCGTCCGTGCATGGCAAGCGCCTGTATGCCGATATCTTCTGCCATTTTGGCAATTTGCACCGCATTGCGATTATTTTTATCCCAGCCAGTACGAATTTTTAAAGTCACTGGCACATCAACAGCGCTCACCACCGCTTTGAGAATTTGTGCAACAAGAGGCTCGTCTTTTAATAGCGCAGAGCCCGCCATCACATTGCAGATTTTCTTTGCCGGACAGCCCATGTTGATGTCGATAATCTGTGCGCCGTGATCTACGTTATGGCGAGCAGCTTCGGCCATCATGCGGGGGTCTGAGCCTGCAATCTGAACTGAAATAGGGTCAACTTCACCTTCATGGTTTGCGCGGCGCTTGGTTTTTTCGCTGCCGTATAAAAGTGAGTTTGATGTCACCATTTCGCTCACCGCTAAACCCGCGCCCATTTTTTTGCACAACTGACGAAAGGGACGGTCTGTGACGCCCGCCATAGGCGCGACGATGAGATTGTTTTTTAAAATGTGTGCGCCTATTTGCATGTGTTTTGGGCTTGAGGATTGTGGTGCTTTTTTAATTTTTTAAGAAATTGTTTTATTAAGTATATTATTTTATTGCTTTTTTAAAGCTTGTTAGGGTTTGATTAACCCCGCAATCGAGTTTTTGGCCAGCCTCAATTATTTTTGGCGATTACGCTATTTAATTGCCTATTTTATAGGCGCTATTTTATACAAAAAATTAAACTACCGATATGCTTTTCGTATAAAAATAGCCTCTGAAATCAGTTATAATGGGCGCTTATCTAACTGTTTAATGAGGTATTTATGCCTATTTACGACTATCAGTGTGCGCGTTGCAACCATAAAGCCGAAGTGATGCGCGGCATGAGTGCGCCAAGCATTGAGGCTTGCCCAAATTGTGGCGCAGAAGCCTTTAGCAAACAATTGTCAGCGCCGAGTTTTCAGTTAAATGGTAGTGGGTGGTACGCCACTGATTTTAAAAATAGCGGAAATAAAACGCCTGCTGTCAAAAATGAAGGGGTTGCCGAAAAAAAGCCTGAGGCAGTTACGTCCGCTTGCGCGACTGGCTGCGCTTGTCACTAAATGATTTTGTTTTTTTAGGTTGGTTTTTTAGCTCAATGAAAAAATACTTTATTACTGGCTTGTTAGTGCTGGTACCGCTTTTTATTACGGTGTGGGTGCTATCAAGCATTATCGGTATGATGGATCAGAGCTTGTTATTGCTGCCCGCACGCTGGCGCCCCAAAGCTTTGCTCGGTCAGGAGATTGCTGGTATTGGCGCGGTGCTGACGATGGTGATTATTTTATTTACTGGGCTTGTTGCCACTAATTTTTTTGGTAAGCGAATTATTGGCTTGTCGGAGGCTATGCTGGCGCGTGTGCCAGTGGTGAAGTCAATTTACGCCAGTGTTAAGCAGGTTTCTGATACGCTTTTTTCAGATACGGGCAATGCTTTTCGCCATGCGGTATTGGTGCAGTTCCCGCGTCAGGGTAATTGGACTATTGCGTTTATTACTGGGCAGCCGGGTGGTGATGTTGTGCGGCATTTGCAGGGTGATTTTGTGAGTGTTTACGTCCCGACAACGCCTAACCCCACAGGCGGCTACTTTTTAATGATGCCGCGCGCTGATGTGATTGAGCTTGAGATGAGTGTTGACGAGGCATTAAAGTACATTATCAGTATGGGCGTGGTAGCGCCGCCTATTAAAGTGAAAAGTGAAGTCATTTAAATCTGCCGTTCAATCAACCAAAACAATAAAACAAAACAACCTTTTAATTAACCGATTATTTAAATAAGAATTTAAACATTATGCGTACACATTATTGCGGTCATTTAAACCGCTCACACATTGGTCAAACAGTTATTTTATGCGGCTGGGCGCACCGTCGCCGTGATCATGGAGGGGTTATTTTTATTGACTTGCGTGATCGTGAAGGCATGGCGCAAGTGGTTGTGAACCCTGATGCGAAAGCGGCATTTTCCACTGCTGAAGCGGTGCGTAGTGAGTATGTGTTAAAAGTCACTTGTCTTGTGCAGGCGCGCCCGGAAGGTGCAACCAATGCTAGTTTGGCAACAGGTGAAGTTGAGATGATTGCGAGTGAAATTGAGATTCTCAACGCCTCACTCACGCCTCCTTTTCAGTTGGATGATGAAAATCTCACTGAAACCGTGCGTTTAGAGCATCGCTACATTGATTTACGTCGTCCGTCCATGCAAAAAAACATGATGTTGCGTTATAAGGTTTCTAAAACCTTACGTGATTATTTGGACACCAATGGCTTTATTGAAGTTGAAACGCCCATGCTCACACGCTCAACCCCAGAAGGTGCGCGCGATTACTTGGTGCCTAGCCGTGTGCATCACGGTATGTTTTTTGCTTTGCCGCAATCGCCACAATTGTTTAAACAATTGTTGATGGTGTCTGGTTTTGATCGATACTTTCAAATTACAAAATGCTTTCGCGATGAGGATTTGCGCGCAGACCGTCAGCCAGAATTTACGCAGGTGGATATCGAAACGTCGTTCATGACTGAGAATCAAATCATGGACATTGTTGAAGAGATGATTCGCCAAATGTTGAAAAAAGTGCAAAACGTCGATTTGCCAGCCGCGTTTCCGCGGATGTCGTTTCATGAGGCCATGACGCGTTACGGGTCAGATAAGCCTGATATGCGCGTTACCTTAGAAATTGCTGAGCTAACAGACGTAATGAAAGACGTTGATTTTAAAGTGTTTGCAGGGGCGGCTAGTATGGGGGGTGGCCGCGTGGCGGCCTTACGCGTGCCAGGTGGTGCTGCAATCGCCAGGTCGGAAATTGACGCTTACACCGAGTTTGTCAAAATTTACGGCGCTAAAGGCTTGGCGTATATCAAGATCAACGATGTGGCTAAACTCAACGAAGAAGGTTTGCAAAGCCCTATCGTTAAAAACATTCATGCTCAGGCATTGCAGGCTATTATTGACCGCACTGGCGCGCAAAATGGCGACATCATATTCTTTGGCGCAGATAAAGCCAAAGTGGTGAACGAGGCGCTGGGTGCGCTCCGCCTTAAAGTTGGTCACGATAAAGGTCATGTGGATGGTCGCGCTTGGGCGCCATTGTGGGTGGTTGACTTCCCAATGTTTGAGCATGACGAAGAAAATGACCGCTGGGCAGCCTTGCACCATCCGTTCACAGCGCCAAAAGATGGTCATGAAGACTTGCTCGTTTCAAATCCAGGCGCTGCGCTTTCAAAAGCCTACGATATGGTGTTAAACGGCTGGGAAGTGGGCGGCGGCTCAGTGCGTATTCACAAACAAGATGTGCAATCTAAAGTATTCGATGCGCTAAAAATCAGCGCCGATGAAGCCCAAGAAAAATTTGGCTTCTTGTTAGATGCCTTGCAATATGGCGCGCCTCCGCATGGCGGTCTAGCGTTTGGTTTAGACCGTTTGGTCACGCTCATGACAGGCGCAGAGTCAATCCGTGATGTGATTGCCTTTCCTAAAACACAACGTGCACAATGTTTGATGACCAATGCGCCAAATGAGGTGGATGAGAAGCAGTTGCGTGAATTACATATTAGAGTTCGTTCACAAAATCCAGTGGTGTAAAGTGTGCTCGCTTCGTGATAACGTTGACATCTGCGTGGCATAAAATCTCTAATGTACATGCGTTTTCGTCCAGCTCTGTTAACGCAAATTATTGTTTAATTTGACTTTATCATGAACCTTCAAATGAATGCGAGCCTTGCAGATGGATATACAAGCCCATCACAAAAGATTCGTATTATCACTGAAGCTTGGTTATCCGATTGCGGATACTGCCCGACATGTGGAAATGACCTTAAAAATGTAAAGGCTAACGCAAAAGTCTTTGATTTTGAATGTGTTACATGTGTGCATGAGTTTGAACTTAAAAGTAAGTGCGCTTCTAAGGCAATAAAAAAAATAGCTGATGGTGCATATTCTTCAATGATGGAAAGAATCATTGAACCTCAAAGCCCCCATTTTTTCTTTTTAGGATATGACGCTCAGCTTTGCGTAACAAATCTTATGGCAGTCCCTAATTACTTTTTTCAACCCTCTGTAATTGAAAAAAGAAATCCACTAGCAGTCACGGCAAAAAGAGCTGGTTGGGTAGGCTGCAACATATTACTTGATCAAATACCTGAAATCGGTAAGATCAAAATTGTCGAAAAAGGCGTAATAGTTGCACAAGTATAGAGTGATGGAAACTTGGCGGAAAACCACGTTTTTATCGCAGCAGGGTAAAATTGAAAGTCGAGGCTGGACGCTTGATGTGATTAAATGCATCGAGCAACTTAAATCAAGTGAGCTTAGTCTTAATCAACTTTACAAATTTGAATTTGAATTGGCTAGAAAGCATCCCCAAAATAAATTTGTTAAAGATAAAATTAGGCAGCAATTGCAATTATTAAGAGATAAGGGGTTTCTTGACTTATTGAGACCAGGCCATTACAAACTTAGAGATTAGTATGGAAAACTCTTTTTTAATGCAAACTGAGATAGTAGAAAAACTTTTGAAGGTTAATTCAAAAGTTTTACCCACGCTACCTGAAGGTGATTTAAAGAATGCACTTATTGAAGCGATGGAAAACTTTAAAGTTGCAATTACACCTAGTACCCTTTATTTGAATGATATTTACTCTATCTTGCAAATACATTCAATGAACTTAAATAAAATTGATGCAATTCAATTATTAAACTCTGCAGCAAAAGATGTTGACTTAAATTACGCATCGTCTGTTGTTTCATATCATGTAGATAACTACATTTCCGACCTAAAATAAAATATGCCAGTCACACAACTAAACCACGTGAACCTTCGCACGCCTTATGAGACGATGCTTAAGCTAAAAGACTTTTACTGCGATGTGGTGGGTTTAAAGGTTGGGCCGCGCGAAGGTTTTACCAGTCGTGGTTTTTGGTTGTACATCGGCGATACACACGTGATGCATTTGGCGGAGTATCGTGGTGAAGGTGCGCCGCTCATCAATGTACTTATCACCATAGACCACATTTCATTTACCTGCACCGATATGCCTGCAACAGAGGCGCATTTGAAGGCGCTTAATGTGGAATACTCCATTCGCGATCTGCCCGTGTTGAATGTGAAGCAAATTAACTTTAAAGACCCTGTGGGTAATGGTGTTGAGCTGTTTTTTTATATGAGTCATGAGTAGTCGCATTGGTTTGTGATAGAGTGCTTTAAACGGCTTATATTCGAGCCAGTGTGGGTTGTTAGAAACATTTAAGAGGGAGAAATTAAGATGAATTTTTTGATGCAGCGTACTCTGTTAAGCTTGATAGTGGTACTGATGTCTTTGGTATTTGTGACGTCTGCCGGCGCAGAGCCAGACCCTAAATTATGGGCAGTGATGAAAGAGGCTTTTTTTGCAAAACGTGAGATGCAAGAGGTTGATTTTATTAAAATTGATGCGCCTCGCCGTGCTGAAAGCGGCGCGCAAGTGCCCGTCACTTATAGTGTAGATAATGGGGTAGCTAAGGGTGTAAAGCTTGTCAAGCTCTATGCCTTTGTTGATGCTAACCCAGTGCCATTAACGGCAACTTATCATTTAACCGACACATTGGGTAATTTCAATTTATCTACGCGTATTCGTTTTGAAACCGATGCTTTTGTGCGTTTGGTGGGTGAGGATGCAAGCGGTAAATTGTATTTGGCTTCGCGTGAAATCCGCGCGGCAGGTGGCTGCGGCGGCACTGTGGAAGGGGATGATGCCGCAATTCGTGCCAGTGCTGGTAAAATAAAATTTAAAATTGACGAGCCTGCAAAACTAGGCAGCCTTGCTACAACCACGTTTAATATCAAGCACCCGATGCGCACAGGTTTGCAGCGCGATTTAGTGTCGCAGGGTTTTGTACCAGCGTTTTACATCAATAAGGCGGCTTTTAATTATAACGGCAAGCCTATTTTAACCATTGATGTTGGTGTGGGTACGGCAGAAGATCCTTACTTTAAATTTAATTTTGTGCCAGAAGCTGCAGGTCAGCTAGAAGTTAAGGCAACAGATAATGAAGGTAAAGCGTTTGTCCAGCATATAGAAGTAAAAGGCTAATAATTCAAGTTTCGTCGCTATGCGGCGTTGCTCACAAAATTATTCCTTACATGTTAACGATATGCTGCGTCATAATTTTTAATTTGCGCCTAGCCTAGCCTAACTTAGAAACTTGAATTATTAGCAGTGTTCTAATGTATTTAAAAGGCTTCTTTTAGAAGCCTTTTTTATTGGCGTGGATTTATTTATGCGGTGTTAAAATAGTAGCATCTAAAATTTAGTAGAGCCGAAATGAAAAGCTATCGCAAAGAATTATGGTTTAACGCCCCAAGCCGTGTTGCCTTTATTAGAATTACCGAGCAAATAAATGAATGCTTACGCGAGAGCGGGGTAAAAGAGGGCTTGGTTTTAGTCAACGCGATGCATATTACCGCTAGTGTTTTTATCAACGATGATGAGCGTGGCTTGCATCACGATTACACCCAGTGGCTGGAAAAGCTTGCGCCACATGAGCCCTTGCAGTTTTATCGCCACAATGACACGGGCGAAGATAATGCTGATGCACATATGAAGCGGCAAATCATGGGGCGCGAAGTGGTGGTGGCAATTACCGATGGTCGCTTGGATTTTGGTCCTTGGGAGCAGATTTTTTATGGCGAGTTTGACGGGCGTAGAGAAAAAAGAGTTTTAGTGAAAATTATTGGAGAGTAAATTTAAAAAGTCTGTACTTTTTAAGTTTGTTAATGAAAGTAAATTGATATGAAAAGCCCAGAGTTACTAGCCCCAGCGGGCGACCTAGACCGTATGCGTACCGCGTTTGATTACGGGGCGGATGCTGTATACGCAGGTCAGCCACGTTATAGTTTGCGTGTGCGTGAAAATGATTTTTCAATGCAAAACTTAGAAATAGGCATCAATGAGGCGCACGCGCGTGGCAAAAAGTTTTTTGTAGCGAGCAACATTTCACCGCATAACGCCAAGGTTAAAACCTATATGCGTGATATGGAGCCCGTGATTGCCATGCGCCCTGATGCGCTCATTATGGCGGATCCTGGCTTAATTATGATGGTGCGCGAGCGTTGGCCAGAAGTGCCTGTGCATCTTTCAGTGCAAGCGAATGCGGTGAATTATGCCTCGGTTAAATTTTGGCAGAGCATGGGGTTAACCCGCGTTATTTTATCGCGGGAGTTATCAATAGATGAGATTGAGGAGATTCGCCAAGAGTGCCCCGACATGGAGTTAGAGGTGTTTATTCACGGCGCGTTATGTATTGCTTATTCGGGGCGCTGTTTGCTTTCGGGCTATTTTAATTCACGCGACCCTAATCAGGGTAGCTGTACTAATAGTTGCCGTTGGGATTACAAAGTGCATGACGCTAAAGAAGATGCGGCCGGCGTTGTGCGTTTAAAAGACTTTAACTTTGAAGAAGAGGCGAATAAATCTCAGCTTTCATCATGTGGCAGCCTGCCAAGGCATCCAGAGGCGAATAAGGTTTTTTTGATTGAAGAAAAAGGGCGTCCAGGTGAATTGTTGCCGATTATGGAAGATGAGCACGGCACTTATATTATGAACAGTAAAGATTTGCGCGCAATTGAGCATGTTGAGCGCTTAACTAAAATTGGGGTTGATTCGCTTAAAATTGAGGGGCGAACTAAATCACGCTATTACGTGGCACGTACCAGCCAAAGTTACCGCCAGGCGATAGATGATGCAGTGGCAGGCAGATCTTTTGATATGCGTCTATTAGGTGAGCTTGAAAACTTGGCAAATCGCGGCTATACCGATGGATTTTATCAGCGTCATCACACCTCTGAGCATCAAAATTATATGCAAGGCTTTTCAAAATCTAACCGCAGCTTATATGTGGGTGATGTTGTGGCTTATGATGCCGCAAGCGGCTTGGCTGACATTGAGGCGCGCAATAAGTTTGCTGTGGGTGACCGCTTGCAAATCATTCATCCTACGGGTAACCAAGAAATCATTGTCGAAAAAATGTTTAATAAAAAAGGTGAAAACATTCAAGAAGCGGCAGGCAGTGGCTATTACGTTAAAGTGCCTGTTGTGGCGGGTGACTTAAGTAACGCGATGGTCTCTAAGTATATTTAGCGACTTACCCTTACGCAAAGCCTCATTAACGCTAATGATGAGAAAAAGTGGAAAACCCCTGTGTTAAATCGGCAGTTCAGTGATTTATGAATGGGTTGCCTTAAATTTAAAAAGTCATTTGTTTTAAATTGATGAGGCTTTTTAAGTGAATCGTTTTTTAGTAGCGAGAGCGAATGAAAATATCACCTTCTGGCTTTAAGTCAAAGGCAATGCAGATGCGCTCTTCGTCGGAGTTAAATGGAATGGTACGATGAAATAAAGACGAGGGAAACAGCACAATATCACCGACTTCAGGGCTTGCAATGCCTACGGGAAAATTATCATGTTGAAGCGGATAATTGTCACCATGCAGCCCGTACTCAAAGCAACCTTCGTGAGGGTCTTGTTTGTTTTTTGGTAAGGCAAGATAAACCGCACCGCTAATCCAGCCCACTTCATGGATATGCCGCTCTAAATAACCAGAACGGCGTAATTTTACATACCAAGAACTCGTAAATTCTAAATCTTTCGGAAAAGACTGAATGAGCTCGCAGTCAGCACCTGCAAAATGATTTTTATAGTGGATAAACTCTTGTTTAACAAGCTCGGCAAGCGCTCTAAAAGAGTCTTCTGGGCGCTTAAACAAATTACCCGCAGACTGTTTTCCGTTCACAATCATGCCTTGTGCGCGTACTTCTATGGCGGTGTTTTCAATGTCGCTGAGCAAACTTTTAAGCAACGGGCTATCGGGCGCGGCTAAGGCTGGAATACTTTTTTGATACACAAAATCAAAGCCATTTTTGCAAAAGTTGTATTCATCTTTAACGCTAAAATTGACCGCATAATGTGTAGATAAGGTTTGCAAAAATGGCGCATTGTGTTGCGCGCGCGTTTGCACGATATGATCTAGCTTTAGTTTAAACTCTTCAAAGCGGAGGGCTTTGTAAGTGCAATAAAGCGCACGCTCTTCCCAATCATCTAATTTTGAGCGCTCTAAATAGTCTACCGCCTCATCAAACCTGCCCGCAAGGTAGAGAAATTCGCCCATATTGTAGTTGGCGCCCGGGTGACCTTTGTTAAGCGCAAGGGCGTCAAGGTAGCATTTGACGGCATCGTCCATGTTGCCTTGATCGCGATAACATTCGCCAAGGTAATTATGCGCATCGGCATAAGGCGCAAACATTTTAATGGCTTCTTTAAAATGAGTAATCGCGTCATCGAGCTTGCCCTGATCTCTTAGCGCTGTGCCAAGGTTAAAGTGCCCACGCGCATCTTGATGGATGCTTAAGGCTTTTTGGTAATTGATAATCGCCTCTTCAAGCTGCCCTTGTTTTTGCAATAAAGTCCCAAGGTTTCCGTAGGCCTCAAAGAACTTTGGCTCAAGAGCAATCGCTCTTTTATAACTCGATTGAGCCTCTTCAAAACGATTAAGATGCGTGAGCGTGATGCCCAAATTAAAGTGTAAATCCACCATGTGTGGCTGCAAGACGAGCGCTTTTTGATAACTCAATGCTGCTTCATCAAACTTAGATAAACTGTCTTGAGCAATGCCCAGTATCTGAAAAAGAATGCATATTGTTGGATATTTAACCGCGAGCTTATTTGCTAGCACCTCTGCTTCTGCCATTTTTCCAGCGTGAAATAAGGCTAATAGCGGCTGCATTTCAAGCTGGCTTGGTTGTGCGGGGGGTGCTGAATGTGCTTTTTTCATGAGGTGTGAATGTCTTGTAATCGAGGCGTTTTTAAATTTATTTTTTACAATCGTTTGTAGATGATAATTTTAGTTTGTGAGCCTTAGTTTAAGTCCATATTGTGAGTGCTTGATGTTTTTGATTTTACATTTTACAACTGAATGTGAGCTTAATTTAACTCGCTTTATTATTTATTAAGCTTAAAAAGCTATTGGATTAGCGCTTAAGTTGATTGATAATAGCAGGCTCGTTTAACTCAAAAAGTTATATTTTAATGTCAATATCTTCTGGCCGTAAAACTAAACTTCCCGCTTTAACCTTGGCGGCCCTTGGTGTTGTTTTTGGCGATATTGGTACAAGCCCTTTGTACACAATTAAAGAAATATTTTCCGCTGGCACGCATCCCGTTCCCCTGAATGAAGTCAATATGCTCGGCGTACTTTCTTTAATTGTTTGGTCGCTCATTTCGGTGGTTTCATTTAAATATGTTGCTTTTATTATGCGGGCAGATAACCGTGGCGAGGGCGGCATTATGGCCTTGCTTGCACTTGCAAGCCAAAGTGCTGCAGGTAATTTAAGAAAAAAACACGCGATTATGTTGCTGGGTATTTTAGGGGCGTGTATGTTTTACGCTGACGGCATGATTACCCCTGCGATTTCAGTGCTCTCTGCCATTGAAGGGCTTGAGCTTGCTGCGCCCGTGTTACACCCGCTTATTTTGCCCATTACGTTATTTGTGCTTTTTGCTTTATTTTGGGCGCAAAGTAAAGGCACTGCTTTAGTCGGTGCTTTTTTTGGTCCCATTATGTTGCTTTGGTTTGGTGCTTTAGGCGTACTGGGCATTCAAGGCATTATGCAAAATCCCATGATTTTGTATGCGTTAAATCCGATGTATGCCATTCATTTTTTTACAGTGAGCCCGTGGATTGCCTTTGTGGCATTAGGGGCGGTGGTCTTAGCTGTGACGGGGGCCGAAGCTTTATATGCTGACATGGGGCATTTTGGTCGATTTCCCATTTGTTTGGCTTGGTTTGGCTTTGTTTTTCCTGCGTTGATTTTAAATTATTTTGGGCAAGGGGCACTCATTTTACAAAACCCCGATGCCGTTAAGAATCCATTTTATTTACTTGCTCCAGAGTGGATGTTGTACCCGCTCATTATGCTGGCAACACTCGCGGCTGTGATTGCCTCTCAAGCCGTGATTACGGGCGCGTTCTCTGTTTCGCGTCAGGCGTTGCAATTAGGTTATTTGCCCCGTATGCACGTTGAGCATACCTCTGAAAGCCAAGAGGGGCAGATTTATATGCCGCGTATCAATTGGGGCTTAATGATTGCTGTGATGATTTTGGTGCTCACTTTCAAGTCATCAGGCAATTTGGCGGCTGCCTATGGCATTGCTGTGACGGGTGATATGGTGATTACCTCATTGCTTGCAGGGGTTGTTTTTCATAATGTATGGCGATGGAGCAAGCTTCGCACGGGCTTACTCATCGCCATGTTTTTAATCGTTGACCTTGCGTTTTTTAGCGCAAATGTACTGAAAATTCCTGATGGCGGATGGGTGCCACTAGTGCTGGGTATTTTTATTTTCACTTTAATGCTCACCTGGAAAACCGGTCGTGGCATGATTTATACTCGGCTAAAAAACGAATCAATTGCTTTAGACGCGTTTATCGAGACAATTGGCGCTCGTCCGCCTACTAGAGTGCCTGGTGCGGCGCTCTTTATGACCCCAAACCCAGATGGCGTACCACACGCCATGTTGCATAATTTAAAGCATAATAAAGTGCTGCATGAGAAAAACATCATCCTCACGGTTAAGTTTCTTGATTACCCGCACACGCCTCATTCAGAGCGCGTTAAACTAGAAATTTTACCTCATGAGTTTTATAAGGTTACGGTTTCGTATGGTTTTAAAGATGAGCCAGACTTGCCGCGTGATTTAACCCTTTGCGCTGATCAGGGCTTGGTGTTAGATGAAGTCGATATTTCGTATTTTATTGGCAAGGAAATTTTGATTGCTGGTGATAAAGTCGATATGGCTTTATGGCGCAAGAAAATATTTATTGGTTTATTTAGAAGTGCCGAAACAATTACTAATCAATTTAAACTGCCGCCTAATCGTGTTGTTGAGCTAGGCTCTCAGCTTAAAATTTAGCCGTATTGTGCAAGTCTTGCCTAGTAGATGGAATTGCGCTTAAAAACTTTTACTGTGCAATCGTGACAGACGTACCAATCTCAACCAAATCAAATAACTCAATTATTTCACTGTTGCGCATTCGCACGCAGCCATGCGAGCCAGGCGTGCCCATTTTTACAGAGTCTGGCGAGCCGTGAATGTAAATGTAGCGCTGCATGGTGTCGACATCGCCCAAACGATTAGTGCCCACTTCTTTACCAGACAGCCATAAAATGCGCGTTAAAATCCAGTCGCGATGAGGAAGCGCTGCCATAAGCTTGGGCGTACACACTTCGCCTGTGGGTCTGCGCCCAATAAACACCGTGTTTGGAGCAGCATTTTTACCAATTTTAGCCCGAATGATATGTAGCCCCAGCGGTGTACCCCCGCTCTTTTTTTTGCAGTCAATACCATTTTTAGCGGTAGAAATGCTGTATTTTTTTAGTGTTTGATGATTCTTTTCAAAGAGGGTGAGCGTTTGGTCTTTGATGGAAATTTTAATATACATCGTTCATTGTACGCTTGAATAAAACAGTTTAAATTCGATGCAAAATCTTTGCAAAAAGGGGGCTTAAAAAGTACACCACACGGATTAACACCTCATGCGGCATTAGCGCTTTCAAGCTCTGCTAGATTGAACCTCGGGTGCGCGTAAGTCGGCAGCTAGTTTATCTAAAACTCCGTTAATGTATTTATAACCATCAATACCGCCATAGATTTTTGCGAGTTCAACGCCTTCGTTAATGACAACCCGATACGGAATGCTCATGTCAAACATCAATTCGCAGCTTGAAATTCTTAAAATTGCGTGCTCTATTGGGCTGAGCTCAATGACTTCTCGGTCAATATAGGCGGCTATTTTTGCATCAAGCGCATCGACGTGGCTCTCAACAGCTTCTAGTAACTGCTTAAAGTAGCCTTCGTCAGCCTTGTTGTAATCCGGGTCATCGGTCATGTCTTGATAAACGGTGCTCAGATCTGAGCGATTAAACATGGCGCGGTAAACCGCTTTGAGCGCTAATTCACGAGATTTCCTGCGATTCTTTCCGCCCTTGTTTTTGGCGGAGGCTTTCTTGATTGCAGGTTTTGACTCGCCTGTGTTGACAACTAAGCTTGTTAAAGTAACTTCATTTTTCATGGTCATAACGATTTAACCAGATGAGCCATTTCAATGGCTACTTGTGCGGCTTCAGCCCCTTTGATGTACATTCTCTCTAATGCTTGCTCGTCATTTTCAGTGGTTAAAATAGCATTTGCAACGGGAATTCCAGTATTAAATTGCACTTCAGAAATGCCGCGTGCAGACTCATTTGAAACGACTTCAAAGTGATAAGTTTCGCCGCGAATGATTGCGCCCAAGGCGATGAGTGCGTCAAATTTTTCGCTCATCGCCATGTGTTGCAAAATGAGGGGTGTTTCTAACGCACCCGGCACAGTTGCAACTGTGATGTCACTGCTATCAACGCCTAATTTTAAAAGCTCGCTGGTGCACGCGCTCAATAAGCCATCGCCAATGTTGTTGTTAAATCTTGACAGCACAATGCCAATTTTAAGACCTGAGCCCTCTAGTTTTTTTTTAATTTCTCTCACGTTTTATCCTTAGAGCGCCACTCTACAAATTTGAAAAAATGTATTTTAGCGCATATCGCTTAAATACTGAGCAAAGTACTCAACTAAAAATAGCCTTAATGAAAGAGGCCCCATGCTTTTTGTAGCGTGCTCCAAACCCCGTAGCTAATTGGAGTAAGCACTAAGACCCAAACCAAAATGACCCCGGTTAGATTGCTTTTAGCGGCTTCTGCGGGCTGATTTTGTGCCTCGCTCACATGAGGGGCTTTTGATTGCTGACGAGCAGGTTGATGATGCGTCTCAAGCTTATCATTGGTCATATGATATTTTTTATCTACAGGTTTGACTAAAAAGTTAGCGATAAAGCCAATGACCAGCAAACCCGCTAACACCAAAAAAATAGGCGCATAAATTTGGTCAGCTGGCACCCCCGCTTCTAAGCGGGTGTCGTGCATATAATTTACAATGACAGGGCCCAAAATACCTGCAGTAGACCATGCGGTAAGTAAACGCCCGTGAATAGCGCCAACAAATTTTGTGCCAAATATATCTGCCAAATAAGCGGGAATGGTAGCAAATCCGCCGCCATACATTGAGGCAATGACACAAAATGCCCCAACAAACAAAGCTAAAGATTTTAGACCCGCCACATAAGTTGCGGCGCAATACATGAGCGCTCCTAATACAAAGAAAATATAATAAGTGCGTTTACGTCCTAATTTGTCAGAGGATGTGGCCCAAGCGAGCCGCCCAAAAATGTTAAATAGCGAGATTAAGCCAACAAAGCCTGCGCCTACTGCCGCAGCGGCTTTGGTGAATTCTTCATTTTTCTTGATTTCTAAAAAACCAACTCCTGGTTCATGAATGAGTGCGCCGCCGAAGGTTTCTTGCAGCATGGGAGAGGCTGATCCGATGATGCCAATCCCCGCGGAGACGTTCATGCATAATACGAGCCAAAGTAGCCAAAATTGCGGAGTTTTGTGTGCGTTGTTAAGGTGTACGTATTGAGATGAAGCCATCAAATTGGTTTTAGAATGATGTTGATTTGTAGTGGGATCCCAGCCTGTGGGGGCCCAATCTGCTGGAGGCACTCGGTAACTCAGTGCGCCCCACAACATCAATACAAAATAAATGGCCGCAAGCGCGACAAATGTTTGCCATACGCCAACGGTTGTGGGCGTTTTAAAGTGATTCATCATCATGGTGGCAAGTGGCGAGCCAATCATGGCGCCACCACCAAACCCCATAATGGCTAAGCCGGTTGCCATTCCGCGACGATCTGGAAACCATTTAATGAGGGTAGAAACGGGTGAAATATAGCCTAAACCTAGCCCAATACCACCAATCACGCCGCTGCCAAGCCACATCATCCATAGCTGATGAATATATACGCCATAAGCCGAAATAAGTAGGCCTCCGCACCACAGTAGCATAGAGGCCAAGCCTGCTTTGCGAGGTCCTTCACGTTCTAGCCAACCACCCCAAATCGCCGCAGAGCAACCCAAGAGCAAAAAGAATAGAGTAAACATCCACCCTAGGTCAAATTGAGTCCAATTGCAATCTGTGGCAGATAAGGCTCTTGCTGTGCTGAAAAGTTTTTCTGAAAGATTAGTTGCACCTGCCGCACAAGCCGCGAGTGGCTTACCGTTAGCGTCCATGAGCGCGTTGCCTAGAGGCTTCCAAAATACACTAAAGCCATAAGCCATGCCGATAGAAAGGTGAATGGCTAATGCGGCAGGTGGAACTAGCCAGCGATTGAAATTTTTATTTGCTGTAATATGATCTTTAGATAAAAAATGTGCCATGTCACCCCCCTTGAATATAATAGGCAATATATATTTTTTGAGCTTGCAAGCCTGTAAAAATTTTATTGCATCACTAGTCTAATAGTGTAACAAACGAAAGAAAATGGCAATTTAAAAGTAACGATGAGCCGCATGATTTTAGAGGTGCTAATTGATATTTTTAAGTGTATAAAATGTCACGAGCTTGTCATAATTAAATCATAAGCTGGCAAAGTTTAGACAATGTCGCGAAAAGGTGAAGAGTATTGATGCCTGCCAATATATTAGTTGTTGAAGATGAGCCAGCTATTCAAGAGTTGCTTGCGCTTAATATTACGCAAGCAGGGCATCGTGCCTTGCGCGCTTTAAATGTGGATATTGCCCAACATCTGATGCGCGAGATTGTTCCAGATTTAATTATATTAGATTGGATGTTGCCAGGCGTGAGTGGTTTGGAGTTCGCCCGCCTGTTAAAGGCTGATCATCAAACAAAGTCGATTCCTATTATTATGCTGACGGCACGCGGCGATGAGTACGACAAGGTGCGTGGCTTAGAGGTGGGGGCCGATGATTACATTACCAAGCCATTTAGTCCGCGTGAGTTAAATGCCCGCATTAAAGCTGTGTTGCGCCGTAGCGCCCCGCAAATGACTGAAAATGTCATTGAAATATCAGGCTTACATTTAGATCCGATAACTCATCGCGTGACAGCGCAAAATAAAACAATTGATTTGGGTCCCACTGAATTTAGGCTGCTTCATTTTTTTATGGCTAATCCAGAGCGCGTGCATACGCGTAGCCAATTGTTGGATAAAGTTTGGGGCGCCCATGTTTTTGTTGAAGACCGTACCGTAGATGTGCATATTCGCCGCTTACGTAATGCGCTTTCGCTGTCAGGGCATGGTGAGCTTATTCAGACTGTTCGCGGAGCAGGATATAGGCTGTCTGAAAAAAACGACTAAAATTTAAAGCAACAACTCCCTTTAAGGTGCGTGCGATATGCATAAGCCTTCCTTCACCTTGATTTTTGGCGGCAACGCTCAGCCAAACCTGCCACTACAGTCCGCGCCATTCGCGCCTCTTTATATTCTATTTAATTATAAACTTATAAAAAACTATTCTTTTTAATTGTTTAATAAGTTTTATATAGTGCACGCACTTGCATTTTATAAACTTGATTAAAGGATAGGCTATGACCTTCAGCAAAGAAGATGCCGTCAGAAGTGATGGTGCTCTTACGGGAAATAAAGATTTTTCGCGAGAAATTTTGCGTGCGGTAGATGAGTTAAAAAATGGCTCGGGCTTTGGTTCTGTAGAAATTATCTTGCACGAAGGTCGTGTTACGCAAATTGAAAAACGCGAAAAAGTCAGGTTTAGCCCAGATGGCAAAAAATCCAACCCTACTGCAAAGGCAGTGGCTTAAAAAATAAATGAGTGCACCTATTTAACTGAATAATCAAGAATAGGGCTAAGGATAAAAAATAATGACATTTAATAAGCTAAAAAATAAAGTTCTCATACATGGGCTGCTTGCTGCGGGCTTTGTGTTGAGTTTAGGCGCTTCATTGAGTTATGCGGAAGAAGCGGTGCTTGGTGCTGAAGCGGATCAGTTTTCTGATGAGAAAAAAATTCAATTGCGTCTTGCTGAAATTGCAGCAGAGGCCCGCGCTGCAGAAAAAGCAAAAAATGGATACTACGTTGAAAGAAAAAGTTATGGAACGGGTAAAGAGACAGATCCCCCAAAGTATGTAAAGCAAGCCAATAAAACTTGGCTTAAAGATTACGACAGCTTTGCTGATGTTGACTGGCTAGACTTAGGGTTAGAGTTTCGTGCCCGCCAAGAAACGCGTGATAACGACTTTAGGCGCAATCAACAGAATGTTGATAATCCATTATTGCTAAGAACCAGAGCTTACGTGGGGGTGAAAAATGTGTTAGACCCGCTAAGATTTGCGCTTGAGGTGCAAGATTCTGGACGTGTGTTTAGTGATTACACGCGTCAATACGACACGCGAGATGTCAATCAGCTTGATATATTACAAGCGTATGCTGAGCTTAATTTCAAACAAACTTTTTTAGGCAAAGATGCGCTCGATAATGACAGGCCTATATGGATACGCGCTGGCCGCAATGCATGGGAGGCAGGGGACAGGCGGCTTGTTGCACGTAACGAATGGCGTAATACTACCAATACGTTTGAAGGCATTAGGGCGAATATAGGGGATAAGAAAAATGACTGGCAATTAGAATTATTTGCCGTTAAGCCGGTGCAACGTTTTACCAGCAGCATTGATAAAGCCGATAATTCCCAGCACTTTTACGGATCAATTTTCAATTATCGCGGCTTGTCAGATGTGGTGACCTTTGAGCCTTCTTATTTTCTGTTGAAACAAAATGGTAGCAAGGTGCAATATGACTCAAACGGAAAAGCCGCAGCCGCCTCCGCAAAAATTGATCGCGAAATTCATACTGCCGGACTAAGAGTTTATGGAGAAATTCCAAAGACAAGAGTAGATTTTGATGCCAGTTACATTAAACAATGGGGTCAACAACAAAAGACGGCGGGTAGCAGTGTTCTGTTAGATCATGATGCCAATGCCTACAATGCGGAAATTGGCTATTCATTTAAACACCCATGGAAGCCTCGCTTGAGCGCGTTTTATGGGGTGGCCAGCGGTGATAAAGATAATAACGATAATACGGGTAATCAGCGCTTTGACCGCCTATTTGGGTTTGGTCGTCCTTGGTCTAGTGATGATTACATTCAAATGGAAAATATACGTACACCTAAGGTAAGAGTTGAGTTTGAGCCCAATCTAAGCTTTATAGATAACGTTAAAGTCGATACTGGCTTTAGCTGGTATCGCCTAGACAGCGCAAAAGACCGATGGAATGCGGGTGCAAATCTGCAAGACAAAACGGGGGCATCGGGTAGAGATTTAGGAAAAGAATACGATGTGCGTGTTCGTTTTCCTCTCAATCAATACGCATCACTTAACTTGGGTTATGCCTACTTTTGGGCAGGGGATTTTGTAAAAGCCACATCCCGCCTAGTAGCCACCCAAGCAAACCGTGATGCAAATTCACAGTTTTTATATACCGAACTCACCTTATTAGGCTTTTAACCCATAATAACTATTGATTAAGGAAAAATATGAAATTTTCAAACATAATTAAAAAGACACTGCTGATAGGTAGTTTGTTAATACCGATGGGCGCTTTTTCTGCAGAATTAAGCCTGCTTAATGTGTCATATGACCCCACGCGTGAGCTTTACCAAGACTTTAATGCAGCTTTTGCCAAGTACTGGCAAACCAAAACTGGCGACAAGGTCACCATTAAGCAATCGCACGGGGGGTCAGGCAAGCAAGCAAGATCCGTTATAGACGGTCTTGGCGCTGATGTGGTGACGTTGGCTTTGTCTTATGATATTGACGAGATTGCAACTAGAGGCCGCTTGATTCCTCAAGACTGGCAAAAAAGGCTGGCGCATAACAGCTCGCCGTATACATCTACCATTGTATTTTTAGTCAGAAAAGGCAATCCCAAAGGCATTAAGGACTGGAATGACTTAACCCGGCCAGGTGTGTCAGTGATTACCCCTAATCCTAAAACATCAGGGGGCGCGCGCTGGAATTACCTAGCAGCGTGGGCTTATGCTAAAAAACAAAATGGCGGAGATGAGGCTAAAGCCAAAGAATTTGTCAGCAAGTTGTTTAAAAACGTCCCTGTGCTAGATACCGGTGCGCGTGGATCAGCCACTACTTTCGTTGAGCGCGGCATTGGCGATGTGTTGCTAGCTTGGGAAAACGAAGCATTTTTAGCACAAAAAGAATTGGGCGTGGGCAAGTTTGAAATTGTTGTGCCATCACTTTCTATTTTGGCTGAGCCGCCCGTGACGGTGGTTGATAAGTTTGCCAAGAAGCATGGCACCGAAGCAGTAGCAAAAGCTTATTTAGAGTATCTTTACACCGAAGAAGGTCAAGAGATTGCGGCAAAAAATTACTACCGCCCAACGCTAGCATCGGTTGCTAAAAAATACGAAGGGAAATTTCCTAAAGTGAATTTAGTGAAAGTGGATGAGGAGTTTGGTGGCTGGCAAAAAGCCCAAAAAACTCACTTCTCTGATGGAGGTACTTTCGATCAAATCTACCAAAGATAATCCGAGCGAGTTGTAATTAAAAAGCAGCGTTGAGCACAGGCTTACGCTGCTTTTTTAATGATGCGGTTGCTATGAGGTCTTATGTTGATGAGGCGGCTGCGCCTCTAAATCATACGATGTATACTTGTCAGGGATGCTTGTCTTGTTTGTGTTTTCAGCAAGGCATTCTCATGCCTTGCTGGATTTTTTAAACATAAATTTAATGCGTTAAGCCAGTCGGTATTTTATGCGAAGTGATGTGCAACAAAACCTCAATCATTGCATCGACTTCAAGCGTGGTGTTATAAAAAGCGAGTGAGGGGCGCACGGTTGTTTCAAGACCAAAACGACGCAAAATGGGCTGCGCGCAATGGTGCCCGGAGCGAACGGCAATGCCCTTAAGGGGCTAAGAAAAAGCGGTACGTAGGAGTTTGTTGTTCAGAAAAAAGAGTTTACTAGATAAACCTATTTCTCTCACATTCAATACCGAAACTGAAGGCACTGAGTATTGCAAGAAGTTAGAGTATCAACTCAGCCTAGGAGTTATTCCGCCAGAGCTTCTCAGTTTAGTGAAAGTAACCGAGATTTATGACAATATTAGGCATACCATCATTGACATAAATCTACGATCAACACCAAAAATCTCTATTTTTTATTATTCAATTAGCTGGTGCGACTATAATATCCGCTAATGTAACTTGCGATAACGAGTGCATGTATGCCTGCAAAGCACTCCGAAAAACTCTTGCCAACTTACAGTTTGAGGATAATACACATTGGCTACTTGCAGTATCAAAGCACTCTACCAATTTAAAATCAAATTCTGTACTCCTAACTATTTCATCAATACGAATATCCTTGGCTGAACGTTGTAAGATTAACCCCCCATTGCGACCACGGGTGGTGCTTAAAAAGCCAGCTAGCGATAAAGCGTGCACGACTTTTTTTAAATGATTATTGGATATTTTGTAAAATTGGGCTATTTCGGAAATATTGACGATTCTATCATTGTTGCTGGCGCAGTACATCAAGACGCGCAAGCTGTAATCTGTGTAATCTGAGTGCCTCATTGCTTACCTTTCTCAGAGCGTTCATAATTTAACTTCATTGAAGTTGAGTTATTAACTTTAAAGGTGTATTATTTATACAACTTTAAAGTTATGCCTTAAAAATTATTATAACTGATATTTATTTAACATCGATTGATTGGGGGTTGTGATGCAAAGTATTGCACTTGTTATTAGCGTAACGCTGATGTTTTTGCTTGCCGTAGCGTTTGCATGGGTTATAGTTAATAGTAAAAAAAATGTAGCTTTTGATCGCTTGATTAATCCTGCTTATAATTTGCGATTTTACTTATTTATACTCGTTGTGGTTGCTGGTGTTGCGATCACGGTGATCACGCTTTTGCCTTGGCCGCATGATGACGGCAAAGATAAAGTTACGCGTCAAATTGACGTGCAAGCCGAACAATGGCTGTGGACAATGTCTGATGACAAAGCTAAGGTGAGCGAAACCATTGAGTTTGTACTTACCAGTAAAGATGTTAATCATGGTTTTGCACTATATGCGCCCAACAATAAAATTGTTGCGCAAATGCAAGTAATTCCAACTCTAACCAATAAAGTGCGCTACTCCTTTAAGGAGCCGGGGGTTTATAAGATACTGTGCTTGGAGTATTGCGGTTTAGTTCACCACGGCATGGTAGCTCAAATCACCGTCACGCAATAACCTCTCATTACAAGGAAAAATCATGACACTCACGCAAAATAAACATGTAAACATGCCCGATCTGCGTCCAGCAGAAGTGTTGGGTATTAAGCTTTATATGGGCACCACGTTTGTGGTTATTTTATTGATGATGTTAGCGGGCATTACTATGCGCGCATCGCAAGCTGGCTGGCTGGGTCTCCCTGCCAATATTTTTTATCAGCTACTCACAACCCACGGCGCAGGCATGGTGGGCATTGCAGGCTTAGGTGGAGCAGGCGTAATGTGGGCATTTTTACGCCGTCATGTACATTTAAACGTGCAATTGTTATACGTAAATTACGCGTTTTTTATGGTCGGAGTATTGCTTATATTGGGAGCAATTTTCATTGGGGGCTATGCAGGTGGTTGGACCTTTTTATGGCCATTACCCGCAAAATCCATGGGGGTATGGAGTGCAAATGCAGCAGCAGCATTTATTGCAGGCTTGCTCTCTATAGGGGTGGGATTCCTGGCATTTTACTTTGATGCGGCACTTGCCATTACGCGACAGTACGGTAGCATTTTACATGGCTTAGGCTTAAATCAGCTCATTAGTGGAAAAATCAATCAAGAGCATCCACCTACCGTAGTTGCTAGCAGCATGGTGATTATCGTAAATGTAGCAGGCATTTTAGTTGGCGCAATTGTTCTAGCGGTTACATTGGCAAATTTATACTTTCCCGAGCTTACCATTAACCCGTTGCTAGCTAAAAACATGATTTACTTTTTTGGGCATGTGTTTATTAACGCCTCTATTTACATGGCGGTTATCGCTGTTTACGAGATTTTACCTCTATATACAGATCGCCCTTGGAAAGTGTCGCGCGTATTTTATGCTTCTTGGGCTTGCGTTACCTTGTTTGTAATGTCTGTGTATCCACATCATCTTTTAATGGATGGTGTAATGCCAAAAAGCTTATTGGCAATGGGGCAAATTGTATCTTATTTGAGTGGAATCCCCGTGTTATTGGTAACGACTTACGGTGCACTCATGCTTACTTACAAAGCGAACGTCAGGTGGAGTGGGTCTGCGCGCTGGTTGATGCTATCCGTCTTTGGTTGGTCAATAGGTGTAATTCCAGCCATTGTGGATGGCACAATTCAGGTCAACAAAATGATGCACAACACCACGTGGGTGCCAGGGCACTTTCATTTATACTTGCTGATTGGATTGCTGCCTATGCTGATAGGCTTTAGTTTACACATCTTTAATGTTAATAAACGTGATTTTATTAGCGTATGGCACAACATGCTTTTTTGGACATTTTCCGTAGCGGGGATATTGTTTTGCTTCACATTTTTGCTTGCAGGCGCGGCAAGTGTGCCACGTCGTTGGGCTGCGCATTTTCCAGAGTGGATGGAATATGACCGCACGGGAACTTTGTTTGGCGCACTTGTAATTCTCGCCACATTAGCTCTCACAGTATTTATTATCAAACAATTATTTACTGAGCGTCATTTGCGTGAAAATTAATGTAGGCAACAGTATTTTTCAGAAAACTGTAGCGACAATCGTATGCGCTGGCGTACTTGCCAGCGCTTTTGCTGTAAGCGCCAGTGCTACTAAAAACTTTAGTTGTTTTACTTCTGAGTGTTGGCGTAAAGCTGATATTGCATCGCATCCACGCTTGGTTAAAAATGTAGCATTACAGAGTGCACAAGGTGAGATAAGTCATTTTCGTGATTTTCGTGGTAGCGTGCTGGTGGTTAATTTTATGTATACCCACTGCGCGACCATTTGCAACAATTTAGGAGCTGTTTCCTCACAATTAGCTACGCGACTTGCATCAGAAATCAAACAAGGGAAAGTTAAAGTTATCTCCATTTCATTTGATCCAACACGCGACGATGTTGCTAACATGCAAGCATATATAAAGCGCTTAGACCACAGTCAAGGCTTATGGCAAGTGGCGCGTCCAAGTCCTGCATCTGCCAATACAATAATAAAGCGTGACTTCGGAATTGTTGTAATTAAGAATGATTTTGGTGGTTTTGATCATAATGCAGCCTTACATATTGTAGACAAAGCAGGCTATTTGGTGAGCATTTTAGAGTTCGTTAATTTAAATGAAGTTGAAAAAAATGTTAGGCGCCTACTCTAATTTAACTTGCTTTAACCTTAAAAAATACAACTCTTGGAGCCCACACAAATGTCTAATTAGCGTTACTTTGTGCTGGCTAGTAATAGCGGTGCCACCCGTCTCCATTTGGTTAAAAAGCACTATGCTTTCGCACATGCTGATCCAATTAAGCCTACTTGTATTGATTGGCGTAGCAATTGGTCAGCAAGTTAATAAAATTTATCCATGTTTACTTTATCAAACCAAAGTATTGCGCGTCTCCTTGCTTGTACTCAGCATTGCTACCATGATGATTTGGATGATTCCACGCCTACTCGACTTAGCTGTAGAAAATATTTGGGTAGATGTTTTGAAAATACTTAGTTTGCCGTTGTTAGCAGGGCTGCCCCTTTACTGTTCTTGGAAAAATTTTGGGCAGATTATTCATGGAATCTTACACTTAGAAGCATTAGCCACATTGTTGCGCTTGGCTTGGTTATATATTGAAAGCCCATCAAGACTGTGCGTACAATACGGCATTGACGATCAGACTAACTTAGGCTTTATGCTAGGCTTGATAAGCCTCGCCTATGCTTTATACATGCTAATTAATATTTTAATTAAGCCATTTGTATATGAAAAACATTGATCTATTCAACCCTATCTAGGTTTCTTCACAAAGGCAAAACACCATGTTCACGCGTGAGATAGTCATTTCGGCAGCAACAGCGTTCATTGCATTATCTATATTAATGTTATCTATGCACACAATTCAAACCAATAGTGATTTTTTCGTTCCAGTAATTGCCTCCATGGGGGCATCAATCTGCATTATGTTTACTACTCCATATAGCCCAATAGCGCGGCCTTGGGCAGTATTTGGCGGACATGTATGTTCTGCATTGGTTGGTGTAGCATGTAATCAATTCATTTCAAACGTTACTCTCGCTGCCGCAACAGCCGTAGCACTTTCAATATTGGTGATGCACTTACTACGCTGCTTGCATCCACCAAGTTCCGCTACCTCCCTCATTGCAATACTTGGGGGTGCAGAAATTCATGCCTTAAGCTGGAAATTTTGCTATGAAGTTGTAGCGCTTAATGCAGGCATCATTGTGCTACTGGTGCTAGTCATCAATCAGTTAATTTTAGGTAAATGTTACTCAATACGTGACTCGAGTCAGTCCACACCAAAAAATAAAAATACGCACCCAACAACAAGTTGCCCAAGTCTCGTGAAACAAGATTTCGAATGGGCACTCACCCAAATAAACGCTAGAGTTGACTTTACCGAAGAAGAGTTAGAAGATTTATTTGAATTTGCGTGTGCGCACGCACTTAAGCGGGAGTAGGCCTGAGCTAAGCTGATATTCAAAGAGTCGAACGTTTCATAAAATGCATGAGAGAAACGGAGTCACTCAAATGAATAAAATACCAAAGGCACAGTATAGCCCTGAGTTTAGAGAGCAGGCAGTTAAATCATTTAATGAAGGTAATTTAACGATAGTTGAGGTAGCTAAACGGTTATCGATACTTAAAACAACATTACTGTCTTGGGTTACTACCGATAAAAAAGGTTCGCTTTCAAGTATCGGCAAACATCAAAACCACTGACAGAATTAGCGCTTGAGCTTTCACGTGTAAAACCTGAATGAGCTGAAGTCAAAATGGAGCGTGATTTTATAAAAAAGTGTGCAACGTATTTCGCCAAGACCTCGCGATGAGATACGACCAGATTAAAAGCATGCGCAGCTTCTACCCAGTTGTACCCATGTGTCGCACACTAGAAGTTTCTGAAAGTAGCTTTCATGCTTGGGCTATTAGGCCTCCTTCAGCACGGAAACCAGAGAATGCGCGATTGGAAATAGAGGTGCTAGCGGCGCATCAACGCACGCGAGAAACTTATGGCGCAGAACGTTTGCATAGCGACATGGTAGATCATAGCGTACACATCACCCCTTATCCCCTGCGTCTTTTACGCAGCAATACTATAAAAATTGCTGGCGGCTTAACCCGTTCGACTCTTTGATTGACAGCAGGGGTCAGTGAATCATTCATTTGTTCAATTGCTGTCAATACGGGGCTGCCTGTTAATTACTTCTAGCTATAACAATATAGATAAATATTATTTATCTATTATAAAAAGCTTTGCTACATTAGCGCCCGATAATAAAAAGAGAATGTCTATCAAATGAAAAAACAAAAAAATGTATTGCCAGGTTTTAATCTTTCTCTTGGTTATACCATCTTTTATCTCAGTCTAATCGTGCTGATACCTTTATCTGCTGCGTTTATTAAAACTGCGGAGTTGAGCTTGACGGAGTTTTGGGCGGTGGTAACTGCACCTAGGGTTATGGCTTCTTATAAGCTCACTTTTGGCGCATCTCTTGTTGCCGCTTTAATTAACGGCTTGTTTGGCCTATTAACTGCCTGGGTATTGGTGCGCTACACTTTTCCTGGTAAAAAAATAATTGATGCTTTGGTAGATTTGCCTTTTGCCCTGCCGACGGCAGTAGCGGGCATTGCTTTGACAGCCGTTTATTCGACTAATGGTTGGCTGGGCTCATGGCTAGAGTTGCATGGAATAAAAGTCGCTTTTACGCCATTGGGGGTCGTGGTGGCGCTGACCTTTATTGGTCTACCTTTTGTGGTGCGCACCGTACAGCCAGTGCTTGAGGATTTAGAGGCAGAAACTGAAGAGGCCGCCGCGAGTTTGGGGGCTAACCGCTGGCAAACTTTTTATAAAATCATTTTTCCTGCGCTTTGGCCAGCTTTGCTGACCGGCTTTGCCTTGGCTTTTGCGCGCGCGATAGGTGAGTATGGCTCCGTGATTTTTATTGCTGGCAATATGCCCATGGTGTCAGAAATTACACCTTTAATCATCATTACCAAGCTGGAGCAATACGACTATGCTGGTGCTACTGCGGTAGCGGTGGTGATGCTGGTTATTTCATTTGCCTTGCTGTTCGCCATTAACGGCTTGCAATGGTGGTTAAGCCGCCGCAACGGCTCTGCACTGTAAGCGCCATTTGGCTCTTTTTTATTAGGTTAATTTATGTCTATCAAAATCCCATCTCAATACAGTAGCTACCAAGCCAAAGTGGCTCGCAGTCGCGCAACATCAGAAGTGGCTTGGGTGCGCTGGTTATTTATTGCCGTCATGCTGGCATTTTTAACATTGTTTTTAATTGTACCGTTAGCCGCGGTGTTTACCGAGGGGTTGCATAAAGGGGTGGCGACTTACTTTGCCGCTTTAGCTGATCCAGATGCTTTATCTTCGATTAAATTGACTTTAATTGCAGCGAGCATTGCTGTGCCGCTCAACTTAATTTTTGGTGTGGCTGCGGCTTGGGCTATCTCTAAGTTTGATTTTAAAGGTAAAAGTATGCTCATTACCTTGATTGACTTACCCTTTGCGGTTTCTCCAGTGATTGCAGGCTTGATTTACGTGTTGATATTTGGTTTGCAGGGTTGGGTAGGCTCACTATTGATGGATAACGACATCAAGGTCATCTTCGCGATTCCTGGCATCGTCTTAGCAACCATATTTGTGACCTTCCCTTTTGTGGCGCGCGAACTCATTCCTTTGATGCAGTCTCAGGGTAAAGAGGAGGAAGAGGCGGGCCTGGTGTTAGGGGCGTCCGGCTGGCAGATTTTGTGGCGTATTACCTTGCCCAATGTGAAATGGGGTTTGCTGTATGGGGTTATCTTAACCAATGCGCGCGCCATGGGTGAATTTGGTGCGGTGTCGGTGGTGTCTGGTCACATCCGTGGCATGACGAATACCATGCCCCTGCATGTGGAAATTTTATACAACGAATATAACTACGCCGCCGCTTTTGCGGTGGCTTCGCTATTGGCTATATTGGCCCTGGTAACTTTGGTGCTTAAATCTTTGGTTGAGTGGCAGTCAGCACGCAGCACATTAGAAAACGAACGAAATTTTAGCTAGTAAATAATTCATTGATTGATTGGAATAACCCCATGAGCATAGAAGTCAGAAATATCCGAAAAAAATTTGGTAGTTTTAGTGCATTAAATGACGTGAGTCTTGATGTTCCTAGTGGCGAACTGGTTGCTTTGTTGGGGCCATCCGGATGTGGAAAAACCACTTTATTGCGCATTATCGCTGGGCTAGAAACGCCCGATCAAGGCAGCATACTTTTTTACGGCGCGGATGCCACGGCGCGAGAGGTGCGTGAGCGCGAAGTCGGCTTTGTTTTTCAGCATTACGCCTTGTTTAGGCACATGACGGTGTTTGAAAATGTGGCTTTCGGCTTGCGCGTGCGTCCCAAGGCAACGAGACCGTCCGATACAGAAATAAAGCAGCGTGTGCACGAGCTTTTGGAGTTAGTGCAATTAGATTGGCTGGCTGATCGCTATCCGCCACAATTATCAGGTGGTCAGCGGCAGCGCATCGCCTTAGCCCGTGCATTGGCTGTTGAACCTAAAGTGCTGTTGCTCGATGAGCCTTTTGGCGCGCTGGATGCTAAAGTACGCAAAGAGTTACGCCGTTGGCTGCGCCGCCTTCACGACGAATTGCACATTACCAGCATATTCGTTACTCACGATCAAGAAGAGGCGCTTGAGGTGGCAGACCGTGTCGTGGTTATTAATAAAGGAAAAATAGAGCAAGTCGGCTCGCCGCAAGATGTCTACGACAATCCGGTATCGCCCTTTGTTTACCAGTTTTTAGGCAATGTGAATCAATTTAAAAGCCATGTACATCAAGGTGAGGCCAAGATTGGCGAGCTTGAAGTTAAGCTCCACACTCATCAAAGCGCACAAGATGGCGAAGGCTTGGCATTTGTGCGTCCACACGACATTGAAATAGAGCAATATGCGCGCCAAGATCAAACTGGCTTTGCCGCAGTGGTGAGCTATATTCACGCCATCGGGCCATTGGTGCGCGTAGAGTTAAAGCGCAGCGGCGAAGACGATTTAATCGAGGCAGAATTAACCCAAGAGCGCTTTCGCGAGCTAGCCATTAGCCAAGGGCAAGAGGTATTTATTTATCCACGCAATGTACGGGTGTTTTTAAATGGCGCGTATCATTAAAAGTATCATCGCCGCAAAAGTCTCATCAGCAATGATAGGCTCTTTAAGTGTCACTTTCGATTGAGTGTAAGCTTTCACCATATTTGCCCAAAATCATATGTTTGCAAACAGCATGGTTTTCAGGCGGCAAGTTCACTGAAATTGATAAAATCTGCAATTTGCAGCCTGCTTGTGCTTGTATATGAGCTATTTAATAGCTTTTTGTTAATGGCTTCTTGAAACCGAAAAATCGGCCAAATCAAGCAGAGCTTTTTTGTAAGGTGAGTGAGTAAAGTGCGCAATTGCCGCGCGTGCTAACTCAGCTTCTTGAGTGGCAATTTTTCTTACATATTCAAGTGCCCCTGTGCGCTCAACGGCTTTTAGCACGCCATCTAAACAATCTAAACCGCCGCTTTGAATGGCTTTTTTGATGATGTCAGCTTCTGCGCGACTGCCTTGGCGCATTGCGTAAAGTAGTGGCAATGTTGATTTGCCTTCATTTAAGTCGTCACCTAAGTTTTTCCCAATTTCAAGCACATTGCCAGTCAGATCAAGCACATCGTCAATCAGCTGAAATGCTGTGCCAATGTGCATACCATATAAGCTTAACGCACGTTCATCTGCAAGGCTTGCATGGCTGATAATTGCCCCAAGTTGTGTGGCGGCCTCAAATAGTTTGGCTGTTTTGTAATGAATCACTTGCAGGTAAGCTTCGTCGGTGAGGTCGGCATTGTGTATGTTTAAAAGTTGCAGCACTTCGCCTTCAGCAATCACGTTAGTAGCATTGCTTAACACTTCCATCACGCGCATATTCTGCACAGCCACAATCATTTGAAAAGCCCGTGAATACACAAAGTCGCCTACTAATACGCTCGCGGCATTGCCAAAGACATGATTGGCCGTCTTTTGGTTGCGACGCTGAGATGATTCATCAACAACGTCATCATGCAGTAACGTGGCCGTATGAATAAACTCAACCGCCGCCGCAATTTGATGATGCTCTGACCTTATTTCACCAAACAGCCCGCCAGAGAGTAAAACTAAAATAGGGCGCAAGCGCTTGCCGCCGCTATTGATAATATAATGTGCAACTTGATTGACGAGTGTCACTTCAGAATGCAGTGCGCGCTCAATCACCATGTTGACAGATTGAATGTCATTGGCGATAGAGGAGTAAATGGTATTTAAGGTTGATGTGTTTGGTGCTAGAGTGCTTTGCGTCACAATAAATTAAGCCTAAAGAAGTAGTCACTATTTTAGCACAGGCAATTTTTAAGTTATGCCGATTGGCATTTTAAACATTATTTAAGATTTTTTTACTGGATGGGCGCTTGTGGTGAATTTTGATTTTTGAGTTTTTAAAATTTACATACAATTATGATTTGCTTTGCAATTTTATTTGCGTATAATGCCGAGTTCTTTAGAAAGCGTAATTGAAGGCTCAATCATGTATGCAGTAATTAAAACGGGTGGTAAGCAATATCGCGTCATTTCAGGCGAGCGATTAAAAGTTGAAAAGCTAGAGGCTGAAGTTGGTGCAACAGTGACTTTAGATCAGATTTTAATGGTGTCTGATGGCGACAAAACAACAATCGGCTCACCTATCATTAAAGGTGCAACCGTAAAAGCAACTGTGCTTTCACACGGTCGCGGTGATAAAGTGATGATTTTCAAATTCCGCCGTCGTAAACATTATCGTAAAACTCAAGGGCATCGCCAAAGTTTTACTGAGATTAAAATTGAAGCAATTGCGGCGAAGTAATTAGCCGATATCAATCAGTTAAGGATTAAATCATGGCACACAAAAAAGCAGGTGGTAGTTCACGTAACGGTCGCGATTCTCACTCGCAACGTTTGGGCGTTAAAGCCTTTGGTGAGCAAGTGGTTTCGGCGGGGAGCATCATTGTTCGTCAGCGCGGTACAAAAATGCACGCGGGTGAAAATGTTGGCATGGGTAAAGATCACACTTTGTATGCAAAAGTTGAAGGTAAAGTATTTTTTGCAGTGAAAGGCGCCTTAAAGCGTCACACCGTAAGTATTATTGCGGCTTAATTAAATTCGCAGTCGTCAAAGCCTCATCATCTGATGAGGCTTTTTTATTTGGCATTTGGTAAACTCACATTAAGATGAAATTTATAGACGAAGCAACAATCAAGATTTATGCGGGCGATGGCGGCAACGGCGTGGCTACATTTCGTCGTGAAAAATACGAGCCCATGGGCGGCCCAAGTGGTGGTGACGGTGGCCGTGGCGGCTCGATTATTATCGAGGCGGATCGCAATATCAATACCTTAGTTGATTACCGTTATACGCGCACCTTTAGGGCGCAGCGTGGTGAGAATGGGCGAAGTGCGGAATGCTATGGCGCAAAGGGTGAAGATATGATTTTGCGCGTGCCGGTGGGTACAGTGATTTCTGATAAGTCTAGCGAACAAATGTTGGTTGATTTAAGTGAGCATGGGCAGCGTGCTCAAATGGCCGCCGGCGGCAAGGGCGGTTTGGGCAATGTGCATTTTAAGTCTAGCTTAAATCGTGCTCCTCGTCAGTGCACCAAGGGTGATGCGGGTGAAGAGTTTGAGTTATATTTAGAACTTAAAGTGTTGGCCGACGTTGGCTTGCTGGGTATGCCCAATGCGGGAAAATCTACATTTATTCGGTCAGTTTCTGCGGCAAAACCCAAGGTAGCTGATTATCCGTTTACGACGCTGCACCCAAATTTGGGCGTGGTGCGTGTGGATGCTGAGCGCAGTTTTGTCATTGCTGATATTCCCGGCATTATTGAAGGTGCTGCCGAAGGCGCGGGCTTGGGTCATCAATTTTTGCGGCATTTGCAGCGTACTTCATTGCTATTACATTTAGTTGATATTGCTCCTTTTGATGAGGCAATTGACCCCGTGCAAGAAGCGAAGGCTATTGTTGAAGAGCTTAAAAAATATGATGAGGCGCTTTATGAAAAGCCGCGGTGGCTGGTGTTGAATAAAATTGATATGTTGCCTGAGTCAGAAAAAATCGTAAAAGAGTTTATTAAGAATTATGGCTGGAAAGACCGAGTATTTGCAATTTCGGCAATCAGTGGTGTGGGCTGCAAAGAGCTTACTTACGCCATCATGGAATATATTGATGAACATAAGCGCGTGCAGCAAGAAATTTTTATGGAAGCTTCTGCTGACACAGCGCACCATGAGAGATGAGCCATGAAATCACTTCTTTTAGAAGCTAAAATTATTGTTGTAAAAGTGGGTTCTAGCTTAGTTACCAATAATGGCAATGGCCTAGACGAGGCGGCTATCGCGCAGTGGGCATTGCAAATTGTTGAATTGGTGAAGCAAGGCAAGCACATAGTATTGGTTTCTAGCGGTGCTGTGGCAGAAGGTATGCAAAGATTGGGGTGGAAAAAGCGTCCAACAGCCGTGAATGAATTGCAGGCAGCTGCAGCAGTGGGGCAGATGGGCTTGGTGCAGATGTACGAAAGTTGCTTTGCTCGTCACCAATTGCATACCGCGCAGGTGTTGCTGACGCATGATGATTTGGCAGATAGAAAGCGCTATTTAAACGCACGCAACACTTTGCGTACTTTGCTTGAGTTAAAAGTAATCCCAATTATCAATGAGAATGACACGGTTGTGACGGATGAAATTCGCTTTGGTGACAATGATACCTTGGGCTCTCTTGTTGCTAATTTAATAGAAGCCGATGCTTTGGTTATTTTGACAGATCAGCAGGGCTTATATTCCGCCGATCCGCGTAAAGATAAAGAAGCTCAATTTATTCAATATGCTACCGCAGGTGATGTGGCGCTAGAAAAAATGGCGGGTGGTGCAGGAAGTAGCGTGGGCACGGGCGGTATGCTCACTAAAATTCTTGCGGCTAAGCGTGCATCACGCAGCGGCGCAAATACCGTCATTGCTTCTGGGCGTGAAAAAAACGTTTTGGTGAGGCTCAGTGCGGGTGAAATGATAGGCACGCATTTAAAAGCGGCTGAAATGAAAACAACGGCTCGTAAGCAATGGCTGGCAGACCACTTGCAAGTACGTGGAAAAGTCATGCTAGATGCCGGTGCAGTTAAAGTCATTATGCAAGAGGGAAAAAGCCTCTTGCCAATAGGTGTGGTTGCTATTGAGGGTGATTTTGAGCGTGGTGAGGTAGTGGCTTGTTGCACTGAGGAAGGTGTGGAAATCGCACGTGGTTTAGCTAACTATTCGGCAAGTGAGGCGGCGCGTATTATGCGTCAAGCAAGTAAAGAAATTGAAAAAATCTTAGGCTATGTTGAAGGGCCTGAGTTAATCAATCGAGATAACCTTGTGTTACTTTGAACGCCTGCTACAAAAGCGCATCATAAAACTGATGCCTAAGGAAATTTAGAAAGAATAATGATGGAAAATAAAACTCAAAATCCAGCTTCAAATCAAGCCTTGGTGGCGATTATCATGGGGTCTGACAGCGACTGGCCTATTATGAAAGTGGCAGCGCAAGTCTTGGCGGATTTTAATATTGCGTATACTGCCGAAGTGGTTTCTGCACACCGCACACCAGACTTGATGTTTACTTTTGCACAAACAGCCGCCCAAAAAGGCTATCAGGTGATTATTGCTGGCGCTGGTGGTGCGGCACATTTGCCGGGCATGGTGGCGGCTAAAACAACCTTGCCCGTGCTGGGTGTGCCTGTCCCCTCTAAACACTTGCAAGGGCAAGATTCATTGCTCTCTATTGTGCAAATGCCTAAGGGTGTTCCTGTGGCTACTTTCGCAATTGGCGAGGCAGGAGCGGCGAATGCGGGCTTGTTTGCAGCTTCAATTTTAGCGCAGCATGATGTTGTATTAGCTCAAAAATTAACCGAATTCCGTATTCAACAGTCAAATAAAGTGCTGGCAATGGAGTTGGCAGAAAAGCCATAACGCTTTGAACTGCCTAAATTTATTGGTAATGAATCTATGAATCAACAACAAGCGCAAGTCCCAGTCATTCTTCCCCCTGCAATGTTAGGGGTGCTTGGAGGAGGGCAGTTAGGCCGATTTTTCGTCATCGCCGCCCATGAAATGGGCTATCAAGTGGCGGTGCTAGACCCAGATGCTAATAGCCCTGCCGGGAAGATTGCTGATAAGCATATTTGCGCAGCTTTTAATGATGAAGCTGCCTTATTAGAATTGGCTCACTGTTGCGCGGCGATTACAACTGAGTTTGAAAATGTGCCTGCTCAATCGCTCTCTTTTTTAGCCGAAAAAAAACCTGTTCGCCCAAGTGCGTCTAGTGTGGCAATTGCACAGCACCGTGTCAGTGAGAAAAACTTTATTAAAGATGCGGGTTTGCCAGTGGCGCCATTTCAGGTGATTAGCAAAATAGAAGACTTGCCTGGTGACGCGGATGATATTTACCCTGCAATTTTAAAAGTGGCGCGTTTTGGCTATGATGGTAAAGGTCAGTCACGGGTTAAAAGCCAACAAGAAGCCCGGCTTGCTTTTGAACAGCTTGGGCATGAAGAGTGTGTTTTAGAAAAGGCTTTGCAATTAGACTACGAAGTTTCTGTGGTGCTTGCACGCGATGCTAATGGCAATGTGGTGACATTTCCAACGGCAGAGAATAGCCATTTTAACGGAATTTTAGATGTATCTATTGTGCCAGCGCGTGGGCGCGATGCCATTAGTCATCAAGCGCAAAAGCTGGCTATTATGGTGGCTGAAAAGCTGTCCTATACTGGCGTTTTGGGGGTTGAGTTTTTTGTTTGTGATGGCGAATTGCTTGTAAACGAGATTGCCCCTAGGCCTCATAACTCTGGGCATTATACTATTGATGCTTGCGTGACCAGTCAGTTCGAGCAGCAAGTGCGGGCAATGACTGGCTTGCCGCTTGGTAGTGCAAGGCAGCATAGCCCAGCGGTCATGGTAAACTTATTAGGTGATATTTGGCCAGACGAGAATAATTGCGCACCACAGTGGCAACTTGCTTTAAATAACACGCAATTAAAAATGCATTTATATGGCAAGCATGAGGCGCGTGTAGGCCGAAAAATGGGACACTTTACTTTGATTAACAGCAGCCGTGACGAGGCAATTAAGCAGGCAATGCAGGTACGCGCTGATTTAAAAATTGGCGAGTAATAAAATGTAGAATTTCAACTATTGTCAAATCTTAAAACTCAAGTCGCAACCCTAAAGCTCAAGTCGTAAAATAATTGAGTTATAAAAAAACCTCGCAATGCGAGGTTTTTTGTTTTAAAAGCGAGCTTTACTCAGCTTTTTTAGCCTTGGGAGCCGCTTTTGCTTTTGTAGCAGCAGCCTTTGCTTTAGTAGGCGCTGCTTCAGATTTTGGGGCAGCTTTAGCCTTAGATGCAGCCTTTGCCTTTGGGCTTGGTTTTACGGCTTCGCCAGGCATTCCTTTAATAGCAGCATTTAGGCGGCTTTTATGACGCGCTGCTTTATTTTTGTGAATAATTTTTTTATCGGCAATGCGGTCAATTACGCTCACATTTTCACTATAGGCGGCAACAGCAGCTGTTTTGTCACCAGACTCTACAGCTTTGATGATTTTTTTAATTGCGGTGCGCAAAGTAGAACGCAAGCTCGCATTGTGAGCGCGTTGTTTGACTGCTTGGCGAGCGCGTTTTCTTGCTTGTGCGGTGTTTGCCATCTGTGTTTTTTCCTAAAAAAAGCCTAAAAGCTATATTGAAAATAATAAGCCCGCCATCATAGCTATTTTCTTGTTTTATTGCAAGTTTAAATAAGGTTAATCTCACGATTAAATCATTACCCATCCCCGCATGATGCTGGCTGGCGTGTTAAAATTGTCACATGACGTTGTTAAAAAGCATATTTAATCAAGTTTTAAGCGCCCGCTAAATTTAAGCATGAATTTACTCAAAGCATTAGCCCAAGTTGGCAGTATGACATTTTTGTCGAGAATACTAGGATTCGTGCGTGACACGCTGATTGCCCGTGTTTTTGGCGCCGGCGTGCTTAGCGATGCTTTTATTGTGGCTTTCAAAATCCCTAATTTACTGCGCAGAATATCGGCGGAAGGTGCTTTTAGTCAGGCATTTGTGCCTATTTTAGCCGAATATAAAAGCCAGCGTAGCGTTGATGCAACACGCAGTCTTATTAACCGTGTGGCTACTTGGCTGGGTTTGATTCTTGTGGTGGTGACAGTGTTAGGTATGCTTGCTGCGCCTTGGATAGTCGCTATCATGGCGCCGGGTTTTGTGTCCGATTTGCCAAAAATGCAATTAACGGTTGAGTTACTGCGCATCACTTTTCCATATATTTTCTTTATTTCCCTCGTTTCAATGGCGGGGGGCATTTTGAATACCTATCACAAATTTGGCATCCCTGCTTTTACGCCAGTTTGGCTGAATGTCAGCATGATTGTGGCGGTATTATTTTTTGCGGATTATTTTAACGAGCCCATTAAAGTGTTGGCGTGGGCGGTATTTTTTGGTGGGTTTTTACAGTTAATTTTTCAGGTGCCTTTTTTAAAGAGCATAGGCTTATTGCCAAGCTTAGATTTTCATTTGGATGATGAAGGTGTTTGGCGCATGTTAAAGCTGATGGGGCCTGCGGTGCTGGGGGTTTCTGTGGCACAAATTTCTATGATTACTAATACTATATTTGCTTCATTTTTAGAAACGGGCAGTGTGAGTTGGCTTTATTACGCAGATAGACTCATGGAGTTTCCAGCAGGTGTTTTAGGCGTGGCCTTGGGCACGATACTCTTACCTAGCTTATCAAAGGCCTATGCGGGTAAAGATGAGAGCGAATACTCACAGTTGTTAGATTGGGGTTTGCGCTTAACTTTTATTTTAGCGGCCCCCGCTGCGCTTGCTTTGGCTGTTTTGGCTGCCCCATTGGTGGTTACTTTGTTTTACTACGGAAAATTTAATGTGCACGATGCGCTGATGACCGAGCAGGCTTTAATTGCCTATAGTATTGGTTTGTTGGGTTTGATTTTGGTGAAAATTTTAGCGCCAGGTTTTTACTCACGGCAAAACATTAAAACGCCCGTTAAGATTGCAGTATTTACCTTGATGATGACGCAGCTGATGAACGGTTTATTTGTCTTTTATTTTTCTTTAAAGCACGCAGGATTGGCTTTGGCCATTGGTTTGGGTGCGTGTCTTAATGCATCGTTACTTTATTATTATTTGCGAAAATATGATGTTTTTCGACCACAACAGGGCTGGGCGCTTTTCTTGCTAAAACTCACTGTTGCTTTGCTGGTCATGGCTGTTGTGCTGTATTTTGGCAAGGGTAGCATTGAGTCTTGGCAGAGTTTTACTTTGTTTAAGCGCCTGGTTTACTTGAGCGGTTTGGTTCTATTGGGCGCTTTAAGTTATTTTGGTACTTTGATGTTGTTGGGCTTTAGATCGCGTGATTATGCTCGCAGAGTGGTTCGTTAATGCAGGTTTTTCGCCACCCCCCGCTTAGTCAACAGTCGCCTTGCGCCTTGGCTATTGGCAATTTTGATGGGATGCATTTAGGTCATCAGGCTTTGTTAAAAAATCTCATTAAAACCGCAGCTGCGCTTCAATTAAAATCGGCGGTCATGACTTTTGAGCCGCATCCTCGTGAGTTTTTTTCGCCAGAGCTTGCGCCTGCAAGGTTAAGCTCGTTGCGTGAAAAGCTGGAGCGTTTTGTGGAATTGGGGGTTGAGATAAGCTACATTTGCCGCTTTAATGAGCGCTTGGCAGGGCTGACACCGCAGGCCTTTATGCAAACAATTTTGCGCGATTCATTCAATGCTCAGGCAATTTTAGTAGGTGAGGATTTTAGGTTTGGCGCAAGGCGTGCTGGCTCAACTATAGATATTGTAGAGGCTCAATTTAACCTCATTAGCTTGCCTCAAGTGGATTTGGAAAGTGCCCGGGTTTCAAGCACGCGGGTGCGCAGCGCATTGGCGGCAGGCAATTTAGATGACGCGGCTCGGCTGCTTAATCGACCATACAGCATGAGTGGCAAAGTAGTGCATGGAGCTAAATTAGGTCGCCAGTTAGGCTTTCCTACAGCCAATGTGCTGATGCGCCATGATCGCCCAGCTTTGCAGGGCGTTTACGCTGTTAAGTTAAATGGCTTAAATGCAGTCGCAAACTTAGGTATTCGACCAACCGTCATGGGTGTTAATCAGTTAAAGTTAGAGGTTCATGTGCTGGATTTTAACGATGATTTGTACGGCAAGCACGTGCATATCGACTTTGTCAGTAAAATTCGTGATGAGCAGAAGTTTGATAGTTTGGATGCGCTTAAGGCGCAAATTAACTTAGATGTGAATGCTGCGAAAGTATTTTTTCAAAAAATAAACCATTAAAAAATAAATTATTAAGAAGTTAAGTCATGACTGAACAGATTAAAGATTCAACATACAAATTAAATCTTCCTGAAACTCCTTTTCCTATGCGTGGAGATTTGGCTAAGCGTGAGCCTGTTTGGCTTGCCGAATGGAAAGACAAAGCCCTTTATCAACGCATTCGCAAAGCGCGTCAGGGAGCTAAGAAATTCATTTTGCATGATGGTCCGCCTTATGCAAATGGCGATATTCATATTGGCCATGCCGTGAATAAAATTTTAAAAGATATGATTATTAAATCTAAAACCATGAGTGGTTTTGATGCGCCTTATGTGCCAGGCTGGGATTGTCATGGGCTGCCGATTGAATTGGTGGTTGAAAAAAATCACGGTAAACACATTGAACCCGGCAAGTTTCGTGAGTTATGCCGTGCTTATGCGATGGAGCAGGTTGAAAAGCAAAAGAAAGACTTTATTCGCCTAGGGGTGCTGGGCGATTGGGACAACCCCTATCTGACTATGGATTTCAAAACTGAAGCCGACATCATGCGCGCTTTGGGTGATATTTATAAAAATGGCTATTTGTATCAAGGTAGCAAGCCTGTGCATTGGTGTGTTGATTGCGGTTCGGCATTGGCTGAAGCGGAAGTTGAATATGAAGATGTTAATTCGCCAGCGATTGATGTGGGCTTTAAGGTGGTGGATAACGCGGCGCTCGCTAAAGCATTTCACTTGTCAGTGTCGGCTGTTAAAGGGGATACGTACGCGGTGATTTGGACAACCACTCCGTGGACATTGCCCGCTAATCAAGCGGTGAGCGTAAATGCTCATCTTGAATATTCATTAGTACAAACGCCTAAGGGTAATTTAATCATTGCTTCTGATTTGCTTGAAAAAACCATGCTGAGGTATGAATTACTGGGCTTTGAGGTTTTGGGTACCGCCCCTGGATGGGTGTTGTGTGGGTCAACCTCTGATTCCTTACACTCTGAGGTGCATGAATATCATCAGCTTTACTTACAGCATCCCTTTGATCATCGCACCGTGCCTGTTATTGATGGAGACCATGTGACTACTGAGGCGGGTACTGGTTTAGTGCATACCGCTGCCGCACACGGTAACGATGACTGGTTAGTCATGCGTACTCATTATCCGCAAGAAAAGCCGCGCGTGCTGATTGGCGCAGACGGCAAATTTTTTAATAGCGATTTGGTTGAGCTTGAGTCTATTCGTGGATTAAGTCGTCAAGAAGCAAATAAAGTGATTTTAGCTTTAATGCAAGAACATGGTGCTTTGTTAGCAAGCGCAAGATTAAATCATAGCTTTCCTCACTGCTGGCGTCATAAAACGCCACTCATGCAGTTGGCGACACACCAATGGTTTATTGGCATGAGTGAGACTGACGCATCAGGAAAAAGCTTGCGTGACTATGCAAATAAGGCGGTAGAGGCGACTCAGTTCTTCCCAAGCTGGGGGCGTGCACGTTTAGAGGCGATGATTAAAAATCGTCCTGATTGGTGCGTTTCACGCCAGCGTAATTGGGGAGTGCCGATGCCATTTTTTGTGCATAAAGAAACAGGTGAGCCTCATCCACAGACTTCAAAACTTCTTGAAGAGGCTTGTTTACTGGTTGAAAAAGCGGGCATTGAAGCTTGGTTTAGCTTAGATGGCGCAGCTTTTTTAGCGCAACATCAGGCAAGTGATGCAGCGCATTATAAAAAAGTGACTTATACCCTAGATGTTTGGTTTGATTCTGGCTCAACACACGCTGCTGTATTAAAGCGCCGCCCAGAATTAGATTTTCCGGCAGACTTATATCTTGAGGGCTCAGATCAGCATCGTGGCTGGTTTCAAAGTTCGCTATTAACAGCTTGTGCGATTGATGGGCGCGCACCTTATGAAGCCTTACTCACACACGGCTTTGTGGTAGATGGCGCAGGTCATAAAATGAGCAAATCTAAAGGCAATGTCGTTGCACCACAAAAGGTGATGGACACGTATGGCGCAGATATCTTGCGTTTATGGACAGCTTCGACCGATTACTCGGGCGAACTCACCATTTCAGATGAAATTCTAAAGCGTGTTGCCGAAAGCTATCGCCGTATTCGTAATACCATGAAATTTTTATTGGCGAACATTGCTGATTTTGATGCAAACAAAGACTTGTTACCTGTCAGTGAGTGGTTAGAGATTGATCGTTATGCCTTGTATTTAACACAAAAACTGCAAGCTGAAGTGTTGGCTGACTATGAGCGCTATGAGTTTCATTTACTGGTGCAAAAGTTTGTGAGTTTTTGTTCAGAAGATTTAGGCGGCTTTTATTTAGATATTCTTAAAGACAGGCTGTATACGGCGGGTGAAACTTCACAGGCACGCCGTGCGGCTCAAAGTGCATTGCATCATATTACGCATTGTATGATGCGTTTGATGGCGCCTATTTTGAGTTTTACCGCCAATGAGATTTGGCAGGCGCTGGGCTTGGGTGTTGATCAGTCTGTATTTGAAGATGTTTGGTATGATTTGCCGTCGCATGGCTTGAGCGATCATCACATCAGTACCTGGCAATCTGTAATTGGACTGCGTAGCCAAGCTGCAAAAGAGATTGAATTGCTCCGTGCGGCTGGAAAAATTGGCTCTTCATTACAGGCGGAGTTAGATTTTTATGTTTCTGATAAAAATTACACTGCACTTCAAAGCTTAGGTGATGACTTGCGCTTTGTGATGATTACCTCAAGCGCGAAAATTTACAAAGTTTCTCATGATGTGGAAAAAAAAACGCTGGTAAAGCCTAGTGTAAATAAAAAATGTGATCGCTGCTGGCATTACCGTGCTGATGTAGGTATTGATGTGGCACATCCAGATATTTGTGGGCGTTGCGTTAGTAATTTATTTGGCGCGGGGGAGTGCCGTACTCATGCGTAAGTGGCTATTGATCAGTGCGCTCGTTTTTGCGTTGGATTTGTATACCAAACACCTCATTCAGAAATTTTTTGTCTATGGTGAAATGCTCACGCTCACGCGATTTTTTGACTTAGTGCGTTATCACAATGAGGGTGCTGCTTTTGGATTTTTGCATGATGCAGGAGGTATGCAAAAATGGTTTTTTGGTGGAGTCTCGGTTATTGCGATTGTGACCATAGTCTATTTACTCAATCAGCATCGTACAGAAAAACATTTTTGTTTTGGGTTGTCTTTGGTGTTGGGTGGCGCGATAGGTAATTTATATGACCGTATCACATTAGGATATGTAGTGGATTTTATCAATGTGCATTACCAGCAAATGTATTGGCCGGCATTTAATGTGGCTGACAGTGCAATTTGTTTGGGAGTTTTATTTTTGTTGCTAGAGGGCTTTAAAAGTCGTTCACCTAACAAGTGATGATGTATAAAAGCTAGTCTTTAGTGTGTTGATTTTTATAGGAATTTTTAAATATGAAATGTGGAATTGTTGGATTGCCCAATGTAGGAAAATCAACATTATTTAATGCAATTACCCAAGCTGGCATCGCTGCCGAAAACTACCCTTTTTGCACCATTGAGCCTAATGTGGGCATTGTGGAAGTGCCAGATTTACGTATGCAGGCGCTTGTTGATATTGTTAATCCACAGCGCGTGCAGCCTGCCATAGTTGAGTTTGTAGATATTGCAGGTTTGGTTGCAGGGGCATCAAAAGGGGAGGGTTTGGGCAATAAGTTTTTAGCTAACATTCGCGAAACAGACGCCATTGCTCATGTTGTACGTTGTTTTGAAGATGCAAATGTGATTCATGTTGCTAATAAAATTGATCCGCTGTCAGATATTGAAGTGATTAACACCGAGCTTGCACTTGCTGATATGGAAACCGTTGAAAAAACCATGCAGCGTGAAACTAAAAAAGCCAAAAGTGGCGATAAAGATGCGATTGCACTTTTAAAAGTTTTAGAGAAGGTAGCGCCTTGTTTAGATGAAGCTAGAGCGGTGCGCACGCTTGAGTTAGATAGTGAAGAGCTGCAATTATTGAAGCCGCTATGTCTTATTACCGTAAAGCCTGTGATGTACTTGGCAAATGTGGATGAAAAAGGCTTTGAAAATAATCCATTTTTAGACAAAGTGCTGGCCTTGGGCAAGACTGAAAAAGCGCCCGTGGTGTGTATTTGCGCTAAAATTGAAGGTGAAATATCAGCGCTTGATGAAGATGACAAATTGATGTTTCTAAGTGAGTTGGGCCAAGATGAGCCTGGCTTAAATCGCGTGATTCGCGCCGCTTATGATTTGCTTGGTTTGCAAACTTACTTCACTGCCGGCGTGCAAGAAGTACGCGCTTGGACGGTGAAAAAAGGCGCGACAGCGCCGCAGGCAGCAGGGGTGATTCATACAGATTTTGAGCGTGGCTTTATTCGTGCAGAAGTGATTGCCTATGATGAATATGTTAAAAATAAAGGTGAGCAGGGCAGTAAAGAAGCCGGAAAAATGCGCTTAGAAGGCAAAGAGTATATTGTGCAAGATGGCGATGTGATGCACTTTAGATTTAATGTTTAAACTTTATTTTTAGCGCTTGGTTTTCATCAAAGCGCTCTCATTAGAGTTTAGTTTTTTTCTTGAGTTTTTTGATGTGAGTTTTTGCCCAGCGCTTTATTTGTGTTTAATTATTGATTTTTGAGCAATTGGGTCAAGGCTTCTACTAAGGTTTGAGACTCTGTATCTGTTCCTATCGTGATGCGTAAATGGTTAGCAATGCGGTTTGGCTTTTTGAAGTGCCGCACGACAATGCTCTTTTCGCGTAACTGTGCTGCTAACATCGCACCATCTTTGGTTTTATGTTGTGCAAAAATAAAGTTAGCTCCTGAGGGTAAGACTTCAAAGCCTAATTGCGTTAAATTTTTAACCAAAGTGTGACGTGTTGAAATGATGCGCTTACAAGTTTTTTGAAAGTAAGCCTCATCTCGCATGGCAGCAATAGCCCCAGCAGAGGCAAAGCGGTCAATGGGGTAAGAGTTAAAGCTGTCTTTCACGCGAATGAGCGCTTCGATTAAATCTTGATGACCTAACGCATAGCCGACGCGCAAGCCTGCTAATGAGCGAGACTTTGATAAAGTGTGCGTCACCAATAAATGAGGGTAAGTGTTAATTAAACTCACAGCAGATTGCGTGCCAAAGTCTACATAAGCCTCATCAATCACCACGACAGATTGCGTATTCGCTTTTAATAATTTTTCTATATGTGCTAAGGGCAGCGCAATGCCTGTGGGAGCATTGGGGTTAGGGAAGATAATGCCCCCATTTGTCTGTTCGTAATCCTCGACATTGATTGTAAAGTCGTCGCGCAGTGGAATGGTCTTAAATTCAATATCATATAACCCACAATAAACGGGATAAAAACTGTAAGTAATATCAGGAAATAGTAGCGGTTTCTGATGTTTTAACAATGCCTGAAACACATGAGCTAACACTTCATCAGAGCCATTGCCCACAAACACTTGATGCGTATTTAATTGGTGTGCTTGGGCAATCGCTGCTCGCAGCGCATCAGAATTAGGGTCAGGGTAAAGACGCAGACTGTCTTGCGCCTCTAATTTAAGCGCGTCAATCACTTTAGGGCTAGGGCCGTAAGGGTTTTCGTTGGTATTGAGCTTGATTAGATTTGCTAGCTTTGGTTGCTCACCAGGCACATAAGGCGTGAGCTTATGTACGATATCACTCCAAAATTGACTCATTTTTTAAGGCGATACTCAGCTGAACGCGCATGTGCTTGTAAGCCTTCACCGTAAGCGAGGGTGGCGGCCACTTTGCCTAGCGCTTGCGCGCCTGCGGGGGATACCATAATTAAGCTCGTGCGTTTTTGAAAATCATACACCCCAAGCGGTGATGAAAATCTAGCGGTGCGTGAAGTTGGTAAGACATGATTTGGCCCCGCGCAGTAGTCGCCGAGAGACTCACAAGTATCTCTGCCCATAAAGATAGCGCCTGCGTGTTTAATGGTGTGGCTAAAAGCCAATGGCTCATCCATGGATAACTCTAAGTGTTCTGGTGCGATGTAATTGCAAATATCGGCCGCTTCAGCTAAATCACGCACTTTAATTAAAGCACCTCTGTCTGTTAATGATTGCGTGATAATGTCTTTTCTAGGCATTTCTTCAACCAGTCTTGCAATACTCGCGCTGACTTGATTTAAAAAATCATTGTCTGGGCATAATAAAATAGCTTGCGCTAATTCGTCATGTTCGGCTTGACTAAATAAGTCCATCGCCACCCAGTCAGGGTTTGTTTTTCCATCGCAGATGATTAAAATTTCAGAGGGACCAGCCACCATATCAATGCCAACCACACCAAACACGCGACGTTTAGCCGCCGCTACATAAGCATTGCCTGGCCCCACTACTTTGTCTACTTGCGGTACAGTTTGTGTGCCGTAAGCCAAAGCCCCTACTGCTTGCGCCCCACCTAAACAAAACACACGGTCAACACCACATACGGCAGCGGCCGCAAGCACGAGCGGATTTTTTTCGCCATTAGGGGTGGGAACCACCATGATAAGCTCTTTAACGCCGGCTACTTTGGCTGGAATCGCATTCATGAGTACTGATGATGGGTAAGCCGCCTTGCCACCTGGCACATATAAGCCCACGCGGTCCAATGAGGTGACTTGTTGACCTAGCAACGTGCCGTCGGCTTCGGTGTAGCTCCATGAAGTCATGATTTGTTTTTCATGGTAAGCACGCACCCGACTGGCTGCTACTTGCAAGGCTTCTCTTTGGTCTGCCGGCAAGCTGTTTAAAGCTGCGGTGAGCTCTTCTTTGCTTATTTCAAGCTCTGATAAATTGCGTGCATTCGTTTTGTCAAAACGATTCGTGTACTCAAGCACCGCTGCATCACCACGCTTTTTAATATCTTTGAGGATCTGCGCGACCACTTCATCAATGCTGTCATCTTGCGCGGTTTCAAAGGCAAGTAAAGATTTTAAATCGCGATCAAAATCTGCATCTGTGGTAGATAAACGTCTCATTTTCATGCTATTCACCAGTATTTAATTTAGTTGCTAGATTCGCTTGGTTTTCTAGATTCGATTGCATTTGTAAAGGCATCCATAATGGCCTGAATCTTGCCTTTGTTAAGCTTTAGCGAGGCTTGATTAACCACAAGTCTTGAGCTAATTTCTCCAATTTCTTCTACTGCTTTGAGGTGATTTGCACGTAAAGTTCTACCTGTGCTCACTAAATCTACAATCACATCAGCTAATCCCACTAATGGGCCGAGCTCCATGGATCCGTAAAGCTTAATTAAATCAACATGAATACCTTTTGCTGCAAAGTGTTGCCGCGCCGTTTTCACATATTTAGTCACAACCTTTAAGCGTGCATCGCTGCGGATTGATGCGGGATAATCAAAGTCTTCACGCGCCGCTACCATCATTTTGCATTTGGCGATTTTTAAGTCTATCGGTTGATATAAGCCCTCACCGCCGTGCTCATCTAAAACATCTTTTCCTGCAATGCCCAAGTCAGCCGCACCATATTGCACGTAAGTTGGTACATCACTTGCACGAACAATAATGAGGCGTACATCTTCACGGTTTGTGCCGATAATCAGTTTGCGTGAAGCTTCAGGGTCTTCTGCCGGATAGATGCCGGCCGCAGCCAAGAGTGGCGTGGTTTCTTCAAAGATGCGTCCTTTTGATAAGGCAATGGTAATCATGCTTAAACTCGTTTTACGTTTGCACCAAGTGCGTTTAGTTTAGTTTCTAGGTGTTCATAGCCGCGGTCTAAGTGATAGATGCGCTCAATCACCGTTTCTCCACGAGCAACTAGGCCGGCTAATACCAAGCCTGCAGAGGCGCGCAAATCGGTTGCCATCACCGTTGCGCCGTCTAAAAAATCAACCCCTTTTACCAGAGCGGTATTACCGTCAACGCTAATATCAGCTCCCATGCGCTGCATTTCTTGCACATGCATAAAGCGGTTTTCAAAAATAGTCTCGGTGACTTTCGCAACGCCCTTAGCCACGGTGTTGAGCGCCATAAATTGCGCTTGCATATCGGTTGGAAAAGCCGGGTGTGGGGCGGTGCGTATATTCACTGCTTTTAATTTACCCTCACTTTTTACTGTGATTGTATCTGCGTCCGCGCTGATAGTGACGCCTGCTTCACGTAATTTTTCAATCACTGCATCGAGCAAATCTGCACGGGCGTTGCGTAAGATTACTTCGCCGCCTGTCATAGCGACAGCCACCATATAAGTGCCTGCTTCAATGCGGTCGCAAATCACATGGTGGCTTGTGCCACTTAGTTTTTCAACGCCTACAATGGTGATTACATCGGTGCCGGCCCCCGTGATTTTTGCACCCATGTTAATGAGCATTTCAGCCAAATCTATCACCTCGGGTTCTTTGGCGGCATTTTCTAGCACAGTGGCGCCTTCGGCTAAAGCTGCCGCCATCATCAGGTTTTCTGTGCCAGTGACCGTGACCATATCCATATAGTAGCGCGCACCTTGCAAACGACGATTAGGTAAGTGCAGGGTGCTAGCTTGAATGTAGCCATGCGTGATGTGGATTGCTGCCCCCATTGCTTGTAAGCCTTTAATGTGCAAATCAACCGGGCGTGAGCCAATCGCACACCCTCCAGGCAAAGAAACACGTGCCGTACCAAAACGCGCCAATAATGGACCTAGCACGAGAATTGAGGCACGCATGGTTTTGACCATTTCGTAAGTGGCTTCAAAAGAGGCAACATCGCTAGCATCTAGGCTTACTTCAGCAACATTGCGCGTAATTTTAACGCCCATCATGTCAAGCAGCTTAAGTGTGGTGTCAATGTCTTTTAATGTTGCAAGCCCTGTGAGCTTGAGCGGTGTTTCGGCTAGTAGTGATGCACACAAAATAGGCAGGGCGGCATTTTTTGCGCCTGAAATAGTGATCTCGCCATTGAGGCGGTTGCCGCCTTGTATAATAAGCTTTTCCAATTACTTAGCCGCATTTAATAAAGTTTGAAGCTCGCCACTCTCGTGCATGGTGCGCATGATGTCAGAGCCGCCAATGAACTCGCCATTGATGTAAAGTTGCGGAATGGTAGGCCAGTTTGCGTAGGCTTTAATCCCCTCGCGCAAAGACTGATCAGCCAGTACATCAATGGCCATATACTGTGCATTACACTTATCTAAAATTTTTGTGGCTAAATTTGAAAAGCCGCATTGTGGAAACTGAGGAGTGCCTTTCATATAAAGCACTACCGGATGAGTTGTGACAGTTTCTTTGATTTTTGCTTGAGTATCCATTTTTAAATTTCTCCACGACTTAATTTACTGAAGTTAACACCTTATTGAGCCTGCCTTGTCTTATGTGGCACGAGAGTGTTGCCATTGCTCTGGGGTATATGTTTTGATTGAAAGCGCATGAATTTCTGATTGCATTCTGTCGCCCAGCGCAGCGTAAACCAGCTGGTGCTGCTGCACTATACTTTTGCCAACAAAAGCCTCGCTCACAATCACTGTTTCAAAATGCACGCCATCATCGCCCAATACTTTGATATATTCGCAAGTTAAACTTTGTGCAATATAAGATTCTAACTGCTGCGCACTTAACAATTTTTTTATTCCTGATTTTGATTTTTTATAAGGGTTAATTTTTAATTTACGATCTTAATTTATAACCTGATTTTAGCATTTTTAGGGTAATGATTGCTAACGCTAAGAATGCGGCGCTGACAATTGTTAAGCTTAAATAGGGCGACACGTCTGCTTGACCAAAAAAGCCATATCTAAAGCCATCAATCATGTAAAAAAATGGGTTAAATTGAGAGAGTTTTTGCCAAAAGGGTGGCAAGGAATGAATGGAATAAAACACCCCCGATAAAAAAGATAGCGGCATGATAATAAAGTTTTGAAATGCGGCCATTTGATCAAACCTGTCAGCCCAAATGCCTGCAATGATGCCAAAAGTTCCTAATAAGGCGCTGCCTAGCAATGCAAAAGCTAAGATGAATCCAAAGTTTGTGATGTGGATATCGACAAATAAGCTAGCTACAAAGTAGATGCACAAGCCAACCACGAGCCCGCGAATAATTGCAGCAAATAAAAAAGCCACAAAAAACTGTAAGTGTGTCAGTGGAGTGAGAAGCACAAACACCAAATTACCCATTACTTTAGACTGAATTAAACTCGACGAGCTATTTGCAAAAGAGTTTTGTAGTACGGACATCATCATTAAGCCTGGCACTAAAAATGACGTGTAAGGCACATCTTTATACACGTGCACATGTTGCTCTAGTGCGTGCGAAAAAATTAACAAGTACAAGAGCGCTGTAATGACTGGGGCGGCAACTGTTTGAAATGCGACACGCCAAAAGCGCAGCAGCTCTTTTTTGAGCAAGGTCCAGGGGCCGCGAATAGATTGAAAAAACGTGTTGTGCATGATTATTGACTCATTGACGTCTTGCCGACTAAAGACATAAAAACATCCTCAAGATCAACCTCATTTAAATGCATCTCTTGTATTTTTATATGATGCTCACGTAAAGATGACAGCACAAGCTCGATCTGATCCATATCTTTTAAAGCAAAAGTGTATACGCCATTTTCTTGATTTCGCAAGAGTGCCTGGATGTTGCCGGGTAAATTGATATTGCCTAAAGTGAGGCGCAATTTTTTACCTGCAAATTGATTGAGCAAATTGGTCATGCTGTCTAAAGCTACAATTTCCCCTTGTTTCATCATGCCAGCGCGGGTGCAGAGTGCTTCGGCCTCTTCTAGATAATGCGTGGTAAGAATAATGGTATGACCTTCGCGATTGAGTTTTTTTATGAAAGCCCACATCATTTGACGCAGCTCAACATCAACGCCAGCAGTCGGCTCATCTAGCACAATGACTGGGGGCTTGTGCGCTAACGCCTGTGCAATCAAAGCGCGCCGCTTCATGCCGCCCGAAAGTTTACGCATATTGACATGGGCTTTTTCAGTTAAGCCTAAGCCTTCAATAATTTCATCAACCCAGGCATCATTTTCAGGGCCTCTTCCAAAATAGCCTGCCTGAAAGCGCAACATTTCACGCACGTTAAAAAAAGGATCAAACACCAATTCTTGCGGCACAACGCCAAGTAATTGCCGTGCTTGTTGATATTGAGTGATAACGTCATAGCCCATAATAGAAACACTGCCCGTGCTTGGCTTGATTAAGCCTGCGAGAATGTTAATTAAAGTTGATTTGCCTGCGCCATTGGGCCCTAGTAAAGCAAAAAACTCACCTTGCTCGATGGTGAGTTCGATGTTTTTTAAGGCCAGTAATTGACCAAAACTCTTTTGTAAACCACTAATTTGAATGGCTGGCTTCATTATTGTTTAATTGAAGGTACGCTTATTTAAAATAACATCGGTATTCGCTCATGGTGATTGCTTAAATGAGCGACGGCTTGTTGTAGGCTAAGAAGTCATGACGGATTTATAAAATTTAAAGAGCTCAAGCCAAGTGATTGGTCATGACAATGAAGTTTAAGTGCTTATGCGTTTATTGAAATGAAACCTTCTACTCCATATAAATGCGCTAAGCTTTTTAGGCTGATGGGTAAATTTAAAAACTCGACTGAGCCGCCAGCCGCAACGGCTCTGCGTTGCCATTCCAACATTAAACTTAAGGCTGCCGTGTCCGCTCTTGCTACATTGCTAAAGTCAACTTTAACGTTAGCGTCGAGCTTAAAAGTGTTTTGGTGGCTTAAAATTTGATCTATATTGTCTATCAAAACATCGCCAGCAATACGCCAGTAATCGGCTGATTCGGTAATATCAAAGGTCGCTATTTTTGACATAAAGTTTAAAAAGGAGCTTTTTATTTAACGCCGGCTTTAATGCCAGCCGATTTGTTTTTTTCAGCCAATTTTGCATTTAAGCTATCTAAGCCGTTTTGATTGATTTCACTGCTAAATTGACTGCGATAATTAGTCACCAAGCTGATATTTTCAATCACAATGTCGTAGACTTTCCAGCCGCTTGCGTTTTTAACTAAGCTGTAGTCAACGGCAATGGGTGAGCCGCCATTTTGTAAAATTTGCGTTTTAACGCTGACATTTTTTGCATCTGGCTCAGCGCGCATAGGCTTGTATTCAATCACCTGGTTTTTATACTTACTTAAAGCAACTGAGTAAGTGCGTAAGAGTAGGTTGCGAAACTCCTTTTGAAAAGTTGCTTGTTGCTCTGGTGTGGCAGTTCTCCAGTTTTTGCCTAATACCATTTTACAAACACGATCAAAATCAAAGTTAGGCAGAATTTTTTCTTCTGCCACTAAGTATATTTTTTGTTGATTGCCGGCTTGAATTTCACTGTCATTTTTAATGGCATTTAATACGTCATCGGCAGTTTTTTTGACCAATGCATCAGGTGCAACTTCTGTTTCAGCGAACGCAGTTGCCGCATTTAAGCTTATAAGTAAACTTGCTACCGCTAAAAATTTTAGTACCAATTTCATCTTAATCCTTTTGCCTATTTTGTATCTCTGTTAGTCAAGATTATAACCGATGTCTTTAAAAAGCCGTGCTTTAAAACCTGCGTTCAATATCCAGCCAGCGTTCATGTGGCAATTAAAACGGTGGCTCGCCTAATTTATTTTCTTTTGGGTCTGTTGGAAGGGATTTTTTGGTGATTTCGTCACTTGTCGTATTAGCGAGCGGCTTTTCATCTGCATGAGTTTCAGAGGCTTTGTTAAATAAAAATTGGCTAATTAATTTTTCTAAAACAACGGCATCTTGCGTTTTGGCAACTTTGTCACCATTTTTTAAAATATCATCTTCGCCACCTGCTTCAAGACCGATATATTGCTCGCCCAGCAAGCCCGCGGTATAGATATTGGCAAAGGTGTCCTTGGGGAAAGGGTAGCGCTTATCTATTTTTATGGTCACCACCGCCTCATATTTTTTGCTGTCAAAGTGAATGCTGTCAACACGCCCTACAAGTACGCCCGCACTTTTTACGGGCGCGTGCGGCTTTAAGCTACCAATGTTTTGAAAAGCAGCGGTCACAGTAATTGTTTCACCAATTTTACTAGAGGTTAAATTGCCCACTTTGATTGCCAAGCCAAGCAGCGAGGCAAGCCCTAAGGCCACAAAAAGACCCACCCATAAATCTATTTTTGATCTATCCATGTTGCATCCCCTTAATCGAACGATCTTTTTTAGTTATATTTTAAATGCTATACAGTCAGCATAAAAGACGTTAAAACAAAATCTAAACCTAAAATTGTTAATGATGAAATCACTACTGTACGCGTTGTTGCACGACTCACCCCCTCAGCGGTAGGAGGAGCATCAAAGCCCTCAAATAAAGCAATAGTGGTGCACGCCGCACCAAATACAACGCTTTTAATGATGCCATTGATAATATCTGCCTGAAAGTCAACGTTAGCCTGCATTTGCGACCAAAAAGCACCGTTATCCACCCCAATTAAGGGCACTGCAACTAAATAGCCGCCTAAAATGCCAATCATAGAAAATAGTGTGGCTAAAATGGGCATTGAAACCACTCCTGCCCAAAAGCGGGGGGCGATAACGCGAGCAATCGGGTTGACTGCCATCATCTCCATTGCTGATAGTTGCTCGGTTGTTTTCATTAAGCCAATTTCTGCAGTGATAGCAGTGCCCGCACGCCCTGCAAAAAGTAAAGCCGTTACCACAGGCCCTAATTCGCGCACTAAAGATAAAGCTACCAGTACCCCAATCGCTTCTGATGAGCCATATTTTTGCAAAGTGTGATATCCCTGCAAAGCCAGCACCATCCCTACAAAAAACGCTGAAACAATCATAATCAGTAAAGACATTACGCCAGTAAAATAAATCTCGCGTAAAGTTAAATGAAGCCGTTTAAAGCTCTCGCCCGAATAGATAATCGTTAAGAAAAATAATCGTGCCCAAGCGCCTAAGCGCCAAACGCGCTCTATCGTGCGGTGGCCGATGCCGATTAAAATTTGGCTGATGCTATTGATTAAATTAAGTTTCATTTTTAATAATATGCCTGCTCAGTTTTAAATTGAGCCACTAGAGGTTTGATTAAGTAGCTCAGATTGATAATCTTTTGCTGGGTAATGAAAAGGCACGGGACCATCTTTTTTGCCATGCACAAATTGATGAACGAATGGCAGTATTGATTGCATTAAGTCTTCTGGAGTGCCCTCAGCGGCGACTTGCCCATTGGCAACAAAGTAAACGTAATCAGCAATTAAAAATGTTTCTTTAACATCATGAGAAACAATAATTGAAGTTGCTCCTAGTGCATCGTTTAGACTGCGAATTAAGTCACAAATCACACCCATAGAGATAGGATCTAAGCCAGCAAAAGGCTCGTCATACATAATAATTGACGGATCTAGTGCAATAGCGCGCGCTAAGGCAACGCGCCTTGCCATTCCGCCAGAAAGCTCAGTAGGCTTAAGCTTATGTGCTCCACGTAAGCCTACAGCATTTAATTTCATGAGTACCAAGTCGCTTATCATTGCTTCAGGTAAGTCTGTGAGCTCGCGCATGGGAAAAGCCACATTATC
>JAVKLV010000057.1:0-6371 GCA_031538905.1 Methylotenera sp.
ATCAAATCTGCTGCACATCTAGCCGTTGTGCCAGCAACAAAATGTTCAATTAACCTCGACTGCTTAGCTGAATTTAATCTGCTCTTTCTCATGACGTCCTTATAACATTTTATGTGTTATCTAGGACAGCCCCTTATTTAAAAAAGGTCACAAGCAACGCATCACCCAAAACACATCAACCCTATCAATACTCTTCAAGACTCCAAGGGCGTGGCATATTGCGCAATGAAAGCAAAAACCCCTGGAGCAACATACTTTTTTAAGAAAACAACCAAGACTGATTAGCTTTATGTTTGACTTCAAAGGCTTTGATTTTATCGGCGTGCATTAAAGTTAAGCCAATTTCATCTAAACCATTTAATAAGCAATGCTTGCGATGCGGCGTAATATCAAAACTAAAAGCCTTGCCTGAAGGCCTTGTCACCGTTTGCGAAGCCAAGTCTACATTGAGCTTATAAGCTTCATTGACTGTACACGCTTTAAATAATTCATCCACAATCGCCGCATCAGCCACAATCGGCAATACGCCATTTTTATAGCAATTACTAAAAAATATATCAGCAAAACTTGGCGCAATAATCACACTAAAACCAAAATCTTCAATCGCCCAAGGCGCGTGCTCACGACTTGATCCGCAACCAAAATTATCCCGCGCTAATAATATCTGTGCACCTTGATAGCGGGGTTGATTGAGCACAAAGTCTTGATTCAAAGGGCGCGTACTGCAATCCATTCCAGGCTCACCATAATTGGTATAACGCCACTCGTCAAACAAGTATGGGCCAAAGCCTGCGCGCTTAATAGATTTTAAAAATTGTTTTGGAATAATCGCATCGGTATCAACGTTTGCGCGGTCTATCGGGCAAACTAATCCATTTAATGCAGTAAATGCTTTCATTTTTATCTCCTTTTATAGACGGCGTACATCAACAAAATGACCTGCAATTGCCGCCGCCGCCGCCATTTCTGGGCTGACTAAATGCGTACGTCCACCTGGTCCCTGGCGCCCTTCAAAATTACGGTTTGAGGTAGAAGCACAGCGCTCGCCTGCGCTTAGTCGGTCTGCGTTCATCGCTAAACACATCGAGCAGCCTGGCTCACGCCACTCAAAACCCGCCTCAATAAAAATCTTGTCTAACCCTTCGGCCTCTGCTTGGCGCTTTACCTGACCAGAACCTGGCACCACCAAGGCTAAAGCAATGCTGCTAGCCACTTTTTTGCCTTGTGCAACCTTGGCCGCTGCCCGCAAATCTTCAATCCGCGAATTAGTACAAGAGCCAATGAAAATTTTATCCAGCTTGATTTGCTCAATCGGCATATTAGCGGTTAAGCCCATGTATTTTAATGCGTTTTCAATGCTGGTGCGTTTTGTCGCATCTTTTTCTTGAGCAGGGTCTGGCACTGTTGCCCCAATCGGCAACACCTGTTCTGGCGATGTACCCCAAGTCACTTGCGGAGCAATCTGTGCTGCTTCTAATTCAATCACACAGTCAAATTCTGCATCCTCATCAGATTTTAGAGTGTTCCAATACGCAACAGCTTGTTCCCACTGCTCTGGCTTGGGCGCATATTGCCGACCTTTAAGATAGCTTGCTGTTTTTTCATCAGGGGCAATAATCCCTGCGCGCGCGCCTGCCTCAATCGCCATGTTGCAAATGGTCATACGCCCTTCCATTGAAAGAGTGCGGATAACTTCGCCACCAAATTCAATGGCATAGCCCGTGCCACCCGCCGTGCCAATACGCCCAATCACAGCCAAAGCCACATCTTTTGCTGTGACACCACGACCTAATTGACCATCAACTTTAACCAACATACGTTTAGACTTTTTGGCAATTAAGGTTTGAGTCGCCATCACATGCTCAACCTCAGAAGTACCAATGCCATGCGCCAAAGCGCCGAATGCGCCGTGGGTAGAGGTATGGCTATCACCACAAACAACCGTCATACCAGGTAAAGTGGTGCCATTTTCAGGGCCAATCACGTGGATAATGCCTTGATTAGCATGTTTAAATGGAAAATAAACCAAAGCGCCTGTTTCTTTGATATTGGCATCAAGCGTTTCAACCTGCAAACGTGAAATCGGATCTTCAATGCCTTTGTCCCAGTTTTTTGTGGGCGTATTGTGGTCAGGATTAGCGACCAAAGTGTCAGCACGCCAAGGCTTACGTCCAGCTAAGCGCAAGCCCTCAAACGCCTGTGGGCTGGTTACTTCGTGTACCAAGTGACGGTCAATATAAATCAAACAAGTGCCATCTGACTCTTCATGCACCACGTGCGATTCCCATAATTTATCGTAAAGCGTTTTACCCGCCATAACCACTCCTAAAAGACATCATGATCACTAAAAAATCGAACGATACGCGTTTTTCAATACCCTTACAAGAATACAGTTTATACTGGTATAAAAACTAATAGGATAAACAAATCAAATGGATACGCGCCGTAAAGAACTTGCCGAATTTTTACAAGCCATACGTCAACGCGCCGCACCTGAAGCGTTTGGCTTTCCTTCGGGCGCACGCAGGCGCACGCAAGGCTTGCGACGAGAAGAAGTCGCGCAGCTCGCCAACATTAGTGCAACATGGTACACATGGATAGAGCAAGCGCGTGAAGTCAATGTTTCAGTCGAAACTTTAGACCAATTATCCATTGCACTTAAACTATCAAAATCTGAACGCACTTATCTTTTTGATATGGCCGACAAGCGCGACCCTGAAGCGCATATCAACGAAGTTGACTCTGCTCCAGAAACGCTCACCAAAATGATTGAGAGCATCGCCATTCCAGCTTATATTATGGGGCGAACATGGGATTTACTCGCGTGGAACAAGCCCGCCGCGGCCTTATTTAAAGGCTGGCTAGACAATTGGCAAGAAGAAACCATCAAGCCCAATTTACTCCACTATGTATTTACGCATCCAACTGCCCAGCAGTTTGTTGTCAATTGGGAGTTACGCGCACGCAGATTGGTAGCAGAATTTCGTGCAGATTGTCGTAGCCGCCTAGAAGAGCCCGCCCTTAAAAAACTAGTCAATGAACTCACGCAAGCAAGCCCCTCATTTGAGCGCTTTTGGAAACAGCACGATGTACTTGAAAGGCAAGGGGGGCAACGCGAATTTAATCACCCCAAATTAGGTTTAATTAGCTATCAACAAGTTACCTTGCGGCCGGTGGAGCAAGAGCAACTTAAACTGGTGTTATTGCAACCTGCACCTACCATGGGCAATCAATAAGCCGCGTTAAAAAAGAAAAAATTGCCGCTTAAAAATGCTCCGTATGTGCAAGTAAATGCCCTGCTCGATCTTTAGCAGACAATATCGCAGCGCCGTTAATCGGCCATTTGATATCAACCTCTTTATCATTCCAGGCAAGGCATCGCTCAAACTCTGGCGCATAATAATTGCTTGTTTTATAAACAAACTCCGCCGTTTTAGAAAGCACAACAAAGCCATGAGCAAAGCCTTCTGGCACCCACAGTTGCTTTTTATTGTCACTAGATAAAAGCTCACCCACCCATTGCCCAAAGCTAGGCGAATTTTTACGAAGATCTACCGCCACATCAAATACAACGCCCTGCACCACGCGCACTAATTTAGCTTGCGGTTGTTTGATTTGATAATGCATTCCGCGCAATACATTTTCAGCCGATTTTGAATGATTATCTTGAACAAATTGAACTTGCCTACCGATAGCCGCTTCAAATTTCGCATGATTAAAGCTTTCAAAGAAAAAGCCTCGGTCATCACCAAATACTTGAGGCTCAATTAGCAACACATCAGAAATTGCTGTTGGTGTAACGACCATCATGCCCTCCCTCTTTTATCATACGAAGTAGATATTGTCCGTAGCTATTTTTAGCCAGCACCTGCGCTAATTTTTCTACCTGACTGGCATCAATAAAGCCTTTGCGATAGGCAATTTCTTCCGGGCAAGCAACTTTTAAACCCTGCCTATGCTCAATGGTTTGTATAAAGTTACTGGCTTCAATCATGCTTTCGTGTGTGCCAGTATCAAGCCAGGCATAGCCACGTCCCATCATTTCAACGCTTAACTGATTTTTTTCTAAATAAATACGGTTTAAATCAGTGATTTCCAGCTCGCCACGGGCAGAGGGTTTTAAGCTCGCCACGAGTTCTGCCACCTGATTATCGTAAAAATACAAACCCGTCACCGCGTAATTGCTTTTAGGATTGGCAGGCTTTTCTTCTAAGCTTGTGGCTTGACCCTGCGCATCAAAAGCCACCACGCCATAGCGCTCTGGGTCATGCACATGATAGGCAAATACCGTAGCTCCTTGCTCACGCGCGTTGGCTTTATCAAGCTGCAAATGTAAATTGTGCCCATAAAAAATGTTATCCCCTAGCACCAGCGCGCTTGGACCATTGCCAATAAAGCTTTTACCAATCATAAAAGCTTGCGCCAAACCATCGGGGCTAGGCTGAACGGCATACTCTAAATTTAAACCCCAATCACTCCCATCACCTAAAAGCTGCTCAAAACGGGGCGTGTCTTGGGGGGTAGAAATCACCAAAATATCCTGAATGCCGGCTAACATTAAAGTCGTGAGCGGATAGTAAATCATCGGCTTATCATAAATGGGCAGAAGTTGCTTAGAAACCACTTGGGTTACAGGGTAAAGCCTTGTGCCAGAACCGCCTGCAAGAATAATGCCTTTGCGTTTTGTCATATTAACGTGCTCATTTTTATGGTTAATTTTTTATGGTTAATTTTTTAATTATGCGAAGCCAACAGCTCAGTCAGCATTCGCGTCACGCCGCTTTGCCAAGCGGGCAAAGTTAAACCAAAGTCACGTTGCAACTTACTGGTATCTAAGCGCGAATTTAATGGACGTTGTGCAGGCGTTAAAAAAGTCGAACTTGGCACTGCGTGAATTGAGTTTTCAGATACTTTAATTTCAGCCCCAGCCTCACGCGCAAAGTCAATCACATGGCGCGCATAACCATGCCACGATGTTTCGCCACTGGCAGTTAAATGATATAAGCCGCCCGTATCACGTTGCTGTGATAATTTATAAACAAGATGCGCCGTCACATCGGCAATTAAATCAGCCCCGGTTGGCGCGCCAATTTGGTCATCAATCACTCTAAGCACGGCTTGTTCTTTTGCTAACCTAAGCATTGTTTTTGCAAAATTAGCCCCTCGCGCCCCATAAACCCAGCTAGTGCGCAAGATAAAATGCCGACAGCCCGATGCTATGATGCCCGCTTCGCCTTCAAGCTTGGTTGCACCATAAACATTTAAAGGTGCGGTAGCATCCGTTTCCGTCCATGCTTGATTGCCACTCCCATCAAACACATAATCAGTAGAGTAATGCACCAAGCAAGCGCCTAACTTTTTAGCTTCATCAGCAATTAAAGTGGGGGTGATTGCATTGATAAGGCGCGCTAATTCTGGCTCACTTTGAGCCTTGTCTACCGCGGTATGAGCGACGGCGCTCACAATAACATCAGGCATAATGGCACGAATGGTTTTTATAATGCCGTCTGCATTTGTAAAATCCCCGCAAAAATCCGCGCCTGATGAATGAAGCGCAAGCACATTGCCAAGTGGAGCCAAGCTGCGCTGTAATTCCCAGCCGACCTGACCATTTTTGCCAAACAGTAAAATTTTAATGGACTTCATCTTAATTTAAAGGTTTTTTTATTTAAAGGTTTTTTTATTTTAAAGACGTTGTTATTTAAAGACCTGGCTCAATCTGTTGTATAAAAGCAAACAAAGTAAGCTCTGGTAAATTTTTTAAAAAGCTTTACTTCTAAAGCTCAGAACTTAAGTTTCAAATAGTCTTTATAAATTAAATCTTATTTTTAAAGCAATATAGCACTCACTATTTAAAATCAAATGGCCTATTAAGCACGTTTTTTAGTGGGTGTTCTAGTGCTATATCGGCGACTTACTTAGCCTTCACCTTCCCGCCCAAACCTTGCTTCAGTGGGCTTTATCAGTATTTTTGTGCGCTAAAAAATAGGTCTGCTAAATAACCCCCCCCTTTATTCCAAGCTTGTTAAGTATTAACTTTGTGTTAAAATATCTAAATATTTATTTATTTTAAGTAAATTTTTTAAGAGGTGAAATCATGACAACTGCAACGGTAAATTCAAATGCTGAAGTTAACACAGATGCAAGCGAGTCCCTTAGTACTAGCTTAAATTTATCTGCGCTTGATGTAATTACGCGCTACGCACAGAACTCTCACGTAAACGCTCAGGCAGCGCTTGAAGATTATGTGAATGCGGGTATTGTGGGTGTTACAGCAGATAACCTTGCGGCAGTGAATGCAGAAGTTGATAAAGCTTTTGGCGCGCAGGCGAATACGGTGGCTAAAGTGCAAGCATTTGTGGTTGCGGCGA
>JAVKLV010000058.1:0-10627 GCA_031538905.1 Methylotenera sp.
AACGGTGTTCCAAAGGCTAATTTTGAGCTGTTTTTGAAGGAGTGCGAGTGGCGTTTTAATAACCCAACACCGCAAGCACAGTTATTACAATTAAAACAATTGGTTAAACAATATATGGGCTAGTTATCTAGGACAGCCCCTAAATAAATTTTAGAAAAAAGAATTTTGATGACCCCAAACCGTTATTTTGCAACCTGCCCGCGTGGTTTAGAGCTGTTGCTAGCAGATGAATTGCACGAGATTAAAGCAAAATCAATTAAGCCCACTGATGGTGGTGTGAGTTTTGATGGAGATTGGGCGGTGTGTTATGCCGCTAATTTGCACTCGCGCATTGCAACGCGTATTTTATGGCAAGTGGGGCGTGGAAAATACTTAAATGAAGAAGACTTATTTGAGGGTGCTTATAAAATCAATTGGCCGCAATGGTTTGATGTTCAGCATGATTTTATGGTGAAAGTCACAGGCGTTAAATGCCCCTTAAAAAGTTTAGAGTTTGCTACTTTGAAAATTAAAGATGCTGTGTGCGACAAATTTAGAATGGCCCTAGGCACGCGCCCGTACATTGACACGAAAACACCAGCAGTGCGTATTCACGCCTATTTAGCGGCTGAAGAATATCAATTTTATTTAGATACCTCTGGCACGGCTTTATATCAGCGTGGCAACCGCCGCGCGAGCATTGAAGCGCCTTTGCGTGAGAATTTAGCTGCAGGCATTTTAAAGTTATCGGCATGGCAACCAGGGCAGCCCTTGCTAGACCCTATGTGTGGCAGTGCAACGTTTTTGCTTGAAGCTGCCATGATGGCGCTTAACATGGCGCCTGGCTATAAACGTAGTTTTGGTTTTGAAAATCTTAAAACTTTTGAGCCTGAAGTTTGGCGAAAAATTAAAAATGAAGCTTTAAGTCGCATTAAAAAAGTCAGCTTTCAAAAAATATATGGCTCAGATGTTGATTTGCGCGCTGTGCGCATTAGCAAAAAAAACTTAGAAGAAGCGGGGCTGTTAGAGGCTGTTCAGTTATCACACGCTGATATTACCGCAGTGAGTCCGCCAGCTGACCATGGTGTTTTGGTAGCTAATCCGCCTTATGGCGTGCGCATTGGAGAGCAGGATGATTTAGCGTTGCTTTACCCAAAAATAGGTGAGGCATTGAAGCGCAAATTTGCTGGCTGGAACACTTATTTTTTAACTCATGATTTCACCATGCCCAAATTGATGCGCTTAACGCCAAGCAAGCGTACTCCGCTATTTAATGGTGCATTAGAGTGTCGTTTGTTTGAAATTAAAATGGTGGCAGGCAGTAATCGCAAGCCATTAAATCGTGAGTGATTGAGGGTAATTGATGGCAGATTCACTTTTAGAGCTCAGCGCTCGCATCAAGCATTTTGTACAAGAGCGTGATTGGGAGCAGTTTCATACGCCCAAAAATTTGGCAATGGCCATGATTGTTGAGGCGGCTGAATTAGTTGAGCAGTTTCAGTGGGATACGCCAGCAGAAAGCGCACACTTAAGCCCAGAAAAGCTCGAAGCGGTAAGCCACGAGCTGGCTGATACTTTTGTTTATTTATTGCGTATTGCAGAGGTGTTGAACATTGATTTAATTAAAGCCGCTCATCGTAAAATTGATCTGAATGCGCAAAAATATCCAATAGAAAAAGCCAGGGGCAATAAAGCCAAATACACCGAATACGGATGATTGATTGCAAGCCGATAACAATAAAAATTTATCTAAAGTATATTATTAATAATAACCATTAAGCTATTGTAATTAAATAACTTAATAGTTTTTTATTTTGGTTTTATTTGGTTTTATTTGGTTTTTTACAGCGCAGCTAGGGCTGCGTCATAATTGGGTTCGTGTGCAATTTCAGTAACGAGTTCGCTGTGAAGCACGGTGTTTTTTTCATCTAACACCACCACGGCGCGCGCGGTTAAGCCTGCCAAGCTGCTATCTAAAATGAACACACCATAATCTTTTGCGAATTGAGCGGTATCGCGAAAAGTAGATAAATTTTCTACGTTTTCAATGCCTTCTGCACCGCAAAAGCGGCTTTGCGCAAAGGGCAGGTCGGCAGAAATACAAATCACGACAGTGTTATGCAGGCTGCTCGCTCTTTTATTAAAAGTGCGTACAGAAGTCGCACAAGTGGGTGTGTCGATGCTTGGAAATATGTTGAGCACCTTGCGTTTACCTGCATATGCTGCTAAGTCAACCAGCTCGCGCTTGGCGTTTGCTAGCTGAAAATGCGGTGCGGTTTGACCCTTTTGTGGAAAATGACCCGCTACTGTAACAGGGTTGCCCTTTAAGGTGAGCGTGCTTGTCATGTGATGACTCCTTGATTTTAAATTGATTTAAATTGATTTAAATTGATTTTAAATTAAAAAATGGCATGATCGCGAACATCAAATAAAGCCTCCATTTTGCTGGGTGATTTAAGTGTAATGAAGCGATAAGTAGCAAGATACATGCTCACGATAATTTACTGCCTCATCATAACACCTCATGCTTTTTAAGATAAATTTTTGTCTTTTAATTCACGATGATTTTGCTTGAGTTTTTATGTCATTTTTATCTTGATTTTGGTTTTTTTGCTTGCCCTGGTCTGCTCAATGAGGGGGCTTTTAAGGTAAAATTGAGCTTATGCTAGACACCAGTCAATCAAATTTCAAAAAGCCTGCATTTGTGCATTTGCGTTGTCATAGCGAGTACTCAATTGTCGATGGCATTGTGCGTATTAGCGACTATGTAAAGCGTGCAGTGCAAGATGAGATTCCAGCATTAGCGCTCACTGATTTAAGTAATTTATTTGGCACGGTTAAGTTTTATAAAGCAGCGCGAGAGGGCGGCATTAAGCCTATTATCGGCTGTGATATTTGGCTAGAAAACGAGGCCGATCGCGATAAGCCCACGCGGCTATTATTGTTATGCCAGTCATCAGCGGGCTATGCTTTGTTATGCCAGTTATTAAGCCGCGCTTTTTTGAGTAATCAGCACCGTGGGCGTGCTGAATTTAAGCGTGAATGGTTTGTAGAGTGTGGAACAGAAGGCTTGATTTTGCTCTCAGGGGCGCTGTCTGGTGATGTGGGGCAGGCTTTAATGCAAGATCAGCATACGCTTGCATTAACCCTTGCAGGTGATTGGGAGTCGTTGTTTCCAGGTCGCTTTTATTTAGAAGTTCAGCGCACTGCCAGTGCCACCGAAAATACGCCAGAAAATACCGCGCTAAACGCTCAACAAAATCATTATATTCATCATGTTAGAACAATTGCAAACACGCTTCATTTGCCTGTGGTTGCAACGCATCCGGTGCAGTTTATGAGCGCTGATGATTTTAGGGCGCATGAGGCGCGCACCTGTATTTCTGAAGGTTACGTGCTGGCAGATAAGCGTCGCCCTAAGCACTTTACGGCTGAGCAGTATTTTAAAACGCAAGATGACATGTGTGCTTTGTTTTCAGATATGCCAGAAGCCTTAGTCAACAGTGTTGAAATAGCCAAACGTTGCAATTTAACACTGACGCTTGGCAAAAATTACTTGCCGAAATTTCCCACGCCAAATAATGAAAGTTTGAATGACTTTCTCATTGCAGAAGCGCGCAAAGGCTTAATCAAGCGTCTTGAGGCGCTTTATCCTAATGAAGAGGTGCGGGCGGCAAAGCGCCCAAGTTATGAGACCCGTTTAGATTTTGAAACAAACGTCATTAACCAAATGGGGTTTGCCGGTTATTTTTTGATTGTGGCTGATTTTATTCAGTGGGCAAAGCACAATGGCGTGCCAGTGGGCCCTGGTCGTGGCTCTGGCGCTGGCTCTGTGGTGGCTTACAGCTTGGGCATTACTGATTTAGACCCCATTGAATATCAGCTGCTGTTTGAGCGCTTTTTAAATCCTGAGCGCGTTTCAATGCCCGACTTTGATATTGACTTTTGCCAAGAGGGGCGCGATCGGGTGATTGATTACGTGAAGCAAAAGTATGGATTGGAAGCGGTTTCTCAAATCGCAACCTTTGGCACAATGGCGGCCAAAGCTGTGATTCGTGATGTTGGGCGCGTGTTAGATTTACCTTTTCATTTTGTCGATGGCGTGAGTAAGCTCGTGCCGATGGATATTGGTATTACGCTTTCAGAGGCTTTGATTAAAGAGCCGCAACTGGCTGAGCGTCGTGAAAACGAAGAAGACCTACAAGAGCTGATGGCGCTGGCTTTACGTTTAGAAGGCTTGGTTCGTAACGTTGGTATGCACGCTGGCGGCGTGCTTATTTCGCCAGGAAAAATTTCTGATTTTTCACCGATTTATTGTCAGCCAGATGGTGGCAGCTTAGTCAGCCAATATGATAAAGACGATGTTGAAGCTGTTGGTTTAGTGAAGTTTGACTTTTTAGGCTTACGCACGCTGACTATTTTGGAGCTCGCCTTAATCAATGCAAATAAGCAGCGTGCAGAAGATGGCTTGCCCCCGCTAAGCTTTGAAACTTTGCCCATTGATGATAAAGCAACGTTTCAGCTACTTAAATCTGCCAATACTACCGCTGTGTTTCAGCTAGAGTCTAAAGGCATGAAAGATATGCTCAAGCAAGCGCTGCCAGATTGCTTTGAAGACATTATCGCCCTGGTGGCTTTATATCGGCCAGGTCCTATGGATTTAATCCCTGATTTTTGTCGCCGCAAGCATGGTAAGCAGCGGGTTGAATATCCGCATCCGCTGACCGAGCCCATTTTGAAAGAAACTTACGGCATTGCCGTGTATCAAGAGCAGGTGATGCAAATTGCTCAAGTGGTCGCAGATTACAGCTTGGGCGGCGCAGATTTGCTTCGTCGTGCAATGGGTAAGAAAAAAGCGGAAGAAATGGATGCACAGCGTAAAATTTTTGTAGAGGGCGCAACTAAAAACAATATGACCGAGCGACAAGCAAGTGAGTTATTTGATTTGCTTGAAAAATTTGCTGGCTATGGCTTTAATAAATCACACGCCGCCGCTTATGCGCTGGTAGCCTACCAAACCGCTTACTTAAAAACACATTATCCAGCTGCGTTTTTGGCTTCAACCATGTCAGCAGATATGAATAATACTGATAGCGTGCGTATCTTTTATGAAGATTGTGCGCCTAACCATGTTGAAGTTTTGCCGCCTGACATCAATCAAAGTGAATTTAAATTTACCCCTATCAATAAAAATCAAATGCTGTATGGCTTGGGGGCGGTCAAAGGGACAGGGCAGGCGGCTATTGAGCTGATATTGCAGGCACGTAAAAAAGACGGTCCATTTAAGGATTTGTTTGATTTTTGTAATCGCTTAGATTTACGTAAAGTAAATCGTCGTGTGCTTGAATCTTTAATTCGAGCAGGGGCTTTTGATAAGATTTCGCCGAGCCGTAGTGCTTTGTTGGCAGGGGTGGCCATGGCCATGTCGGCGGCTGAACAAAATAGTGCAAATAGCAATCAAAATAGTTTGTTTGGTGCTGCGGTTGATGAGGCGGCTCATGTATTGCCCGATGTGTCTGACTGGTCTGAGCAGCAGCGTTTGCAAGAAGAAAAAGCCGCGCTAGGCTTTTATTTTAGCGGGCACCCTTATTGGGCATTTCAAAAAGAATTAAGTCAGTTTTTTTCTACAACGCTGGCTAATCTGGCGCCCAAAGAGCAGCCTCAGTTGTTGGCGGGCATTGTTTCGGGCATCCGCATTCGCATGACAGGGCGCGGTAAAATGGCGATTGTGGGCATTGATGATGGTGTCACGCGGATTGAAGTGGTGGTTAATAATGAGCTACTCATAAAATCGCAAGCCTTGTTAAAAGATGATGCGCTTATCATTATTGATGGTAAGGTGAGTCATGATGAATTTTCTGGCGGCTTACGCGTCAATGCGAGAAAAATTTACGACTTGCCCAGTTTACGAAACAGCAAAGCCAGTTTTTTGAAAATTTCTTGTCATGGTCAGGCTGATTCAGCTAAATTAAAAGCCTTGCTCGCGCCTTATTGCAAAAATGTTGCTGACGAAGCGTATGGCTGCCGTGTTAAAGTTGAATATCATAATCAAACTGGCAAAGTAGAGCTTATGCTAGGAAACGATTGGCGCGTAGATTTGCATGAAGACTTGATGACAGCTTTAACGCAGTGGTTGAGTCGTGAAAACGTAAAAATCCTATATAATTGAACAATAATTTTTGATAAAAAGTTAATCGAATGAAAATAAGTTATTTAGATTTTGAGCAATCCATTGCAGAGCTTGAAAGCCAAATTGAAGGTCTGCAAGCGGCGCACGATGCAAACGATGCTTTGGACATTTCTAAAGAGCTTACCGCGCTTGAGAAAAAGAATAAAAAATTATCTGAAGATATTTACGGTAATTTAACGGCTTGGCAAATCTCGCAATTAGCGCGTCACCCACAGCGCCCTTATACTTTAGATTACATTCAGGGCTTATTTACCCACTTTGAAGAGTTGCATGGTGACCGTGCTTATTCAGATGATCCAGCCATTGTGGGCGGTTTGGCGCGCTTTGAGAGGCAGCCTGTGATGGTTATTGGGCATCAAAAAGGGCGCGATGTTAAAGAGCGTCAGTACCGTAATTTTGGTATGCCTCGCCCTGAGGGCTACCGCAAAGCCTTGCGTTTATTTCGCTTGGCTGAAAAATTTTCTATTCCAATTATCACGCTCATTGATACGCCGGGTGCTTATCCGGGCATTGGTGCTGAAGAGCGCGGTCAGTCAGAGGCTATTGCACGTAATTTATATGTGATGGCTGAGCTTAAAACGCCGATTATTGGCGTGATTATTGGTGAAGGTGGCTCTGGTGGGGCGCTGGCGCTAGGCGTGGTTGATCAATTACTCATGTTGCAATATGGCACTTACTCTGTAATTTCGCCTGAAGGATGTGCTTCAATTCTTTACAAAAGCGCAGACAAAGCTTCGGTAGCGGCAGAATCATTGGCGATTACCGCAGATCGCCTTAAAGCACTAGGTTTGGTTGACCGTATTGTGCCAGAGCCCTTAGGTGGGGCGCATCGCTCTCCTGATGTTGCGATGGATTCGCTACGCCTTGCGCTCAAAGAAGAGCTGGCTAAACTCAAGCCAAAATCAATTAAATCTTTACTCGTTAGCCGTTATGAGCGGCTCATGGGCTATGGAAAATTCAAAGAAGTTGCAGAAAAGCAATCGTAAAGCCACGCTGAATGTGGCACACCCTTTAGCCTCTGAGCTCAGTCACTTTTTAAGTCAACATTTAAAGCCCCGTCAAACTATTTTGCTGGCTTTAAGTGGTGGCTTAGACTCTTCTGTATTACTTCATTTACTTGTGGCCATTCGCCACACTACTGCGTTTGAATTACACGCAATGCACGTGCACCATGGCTTGAGTGCATATGCTGATGAATGGGCAGATTTTTGCAGCGAGCAATGTCGGCGTTTAAATGTAAGCCTTAACATTGTTCGTGTGAGCGTTGATAAAAGTTCAAAGCTGGGTATTGAGGGCGAGGCAAGGCGGCTGCGTTACCAAGCTTTGACTGACTATAAAATCATAGATGCCCAGCCAAATTTTATTGTCACCGCGCATCATCAAGATGACCAGGCTGAAACTTTGCTTTTGCAATTATTTAGAGGAGCAGGGGTGCGTGGGCTATCTTCAATGGCGGCGGCGGATGAAGCCAGGCGATTGCTGCGCCCATTGCTGAGTGTGCCGCGTCAGGCTTTGCTTGATTATGCCCAGCAATACAAATTAAGCTGGTGTGATGATGAAAGTAATGCCGATACGCAATTTGAGCGCAATTTTGTTCGGCATGAGGTGATGCCAAATTTAGAAAAGCGTTATCAATCAATTGCATCAGTGTTGGCTAGAACCGCATCGCACTTGGCTGAGGCTAATCATTTACTTGAGATGCTGGCCGCTCAAGATGCCCAAGATGCAATTGCAGACAATAGTCTTTGTATTGTTGCTTTACGTGCAATGGATTTAGCGCGTGCAAAAAACTTAGTGCGCTGGTGGTTTACGCAAAATAAATTAACCATGCCAAGTGCAGAGCATTTAGCCCAAATGGTTGATCAATTGCTTCATGCTAAAGTAGATGCAAACATCAATATAAAATTACAATATCTTAGTTTAAAGCGCTTTCAGCAGCGCGCATATCTTTATCAAGAGCAGCCTGTAGAGGCGTTTGATATTGTGTGGAATGGCGAGCCGATTTTAATGCTGCCTCATGGCGGCAGGCTGTTGTTTAAGCAGGTGAAGGGGAGTGGGCTTGCACTCAAGCAGGGTATGTCTAAATTAAGAATTACGCTAAGAGATGGTGCAGAGCGCTTTAAACCCTGCGCTTTAAGACCAACGCGTACGCTCAAGTATTTATTTCAAGAGGCGGGCATTGCACCTTGGATACGTGAACGCACCCCGCTTATTTACTGGCACGACACTTTGGCTTTTGTGCCCAATATAGGCATTGCCTATGAATTAAAAGCTACAGAAAATGAACCTGGCTTAGAAATCCTTTGGCAAGATGGATAAGCATTCTGTGCATCACCACTGCCTAATATCAAATACCTAATTCAATGTGATATACCATTTAAACCTTAAATTGCTGCGTTAAAGTGTATGCGTGCAAAAAGTATCGCGACAAAAAAAGAGCCTATATTTTTTATCATTAGCGCGTATAATTTGCGGCTTGAAAGGCTCAATTAAAAGCTTTTCAATAAAAAAGTAAGACTGATTTGGGGCTGACCAGGTTTCGACGTGGGTTACAAAGCAGTGCAGGGCATACCGAGGGCTAGTCACCTCGTAAATCAACTAGAAAAAGTATAGTCGCAAACGACGAAACTTACTCTCTAGCAGCTTAATCCTGCTGGACGCTACACCAGTTCTCCCGTGGGCTGGATTGGGGTAACCCATACGTAGTGTCATATACACGGGATACGTGTTGTGCTGGGTAACTTAGTACATCATTAACCTTTAGGTTGCTCGCCTGTACACCGCTTGTCTGTTGGTGTGGTGCAGGTTAAATTAAACAACAAGGCTAAGTATGTAGAACTGTCTGGGGAGGATTTGCGGACGGGGGTTCGATTCCCCCCAGCTCCACCAATTACGTGTTTCATCTAGTTTCAAAAAAGTAAAAATCCCTGTAAAAATCCCTAGTAAATTCAATTTATTAGGGATTTTTTTACGCCTTTCTTATTACGTATGGTGTGTTTAATTTGGCAGTTTTTTAAGGGTACGCGCTATTTTTAATAGGGTATCAATTCAACTCACAATACCCTATTTTTAATAGGTCAAAATTTATAGCGCGCTTAATGAACCCTCAAAACTCTCTCTTATTTTTCTTTAAACTCAAGGTGAACTCAAAATTCAAGATGAGCTTAATGTGCTAAATAACTGTTGCACTGATTGTGTAAGCTTTTGTGAATATGATATCCCCCACGTTTTGGGCATTGTCAATCACTCGCACCATCAAAGTGTTTGATCCTGACAATGTTTGATTTGCTAACAGCCAATCATTAGCAGTGGCGCCCACACTTGCATCTAGCCATGAGCCGCCATTATTTAATGACACCTGCACTTTTTCACCTGCACCTAAGGCTGAGCTTATCTTACCGCTGATAGTTTGTAATGCCACGGTAGTAATAAAGTCAGTAGAGCTCGAGCCATTGTCTGTGCTGAATTTTGTGCCCGATATTCTTTGGGTAGGTGCAACAGTATCTAGTGTGACATTAAAAGGTTGAGAGGTTAAAGTGTTACCTGCTTTATCAGTCACCACTGCAGTAATGGCTAGCAATCCCTGCAAGAAATCCATCGTAACATCTGGATAAGTCCAACTTGTGCCTGTGAGGGTAGCGGCGCCCATATCTGTGGTGCCAACAAATAGCTCTACCGAACTACCAGCTTCTGCCTGACCAAAAATACTCCACCGTTTGATGTTAGTAGAGCTGTTATTTGGAAAATCCACAATTGAATCAGGAGTGACATTCACACCAAGTAGACCTTGAATGTTTGTAATTGTGGCAAGACTTACCCCAGTATCAAGCAGCGCTTGTATTTTAGCTAAGCTGTTTACCTGACTGCCATCGTCAGCGGTTGCCTTAATGCTGTTGAGTAAATCAGTCGTGCGCTCAGGCGTTAAATCAGTAATGCCAAGAGCTTCTAAGTCAGCTTGGCTAATCACTTGCGTAGTACCTGCCGCTTGCAACAATACTTTGGCTACAATGTCGGCCAAGGCTTGTACTTCAGGGGTTTGGTCACTATTAGCATACGGTTTTTTATCAATAGCGCTATTGAGCAAATCAAGTTTAGTACCTGCTGCTGTGACACCTATTACCCCTGCATTTGTGTAATCTGAAGCGGTAGGTGCTGGATTAGCCGGGTTGTCACCGTAAGCGGCAATTTTAGCCAGTGCATCATTGGCTTTTGTGATTAAAGCTTGCACTTCAGGGGTGGTATCAGCACCGCCAGTAGTTGCGGCTAATACATTGGCATTCACTGCCGCCAAGTTGTCAGCGGTCACCCCAGTGACACCAGCTGCAGTGTAATCTGCTAAGGTTAAAGCAGGTGGCGTTATGCCATTGCCATTGTTATAGGCTTCAATTTTAGCCAGTGCATCATTAGCCGCTGTGATTAAAGCTTGCACTTCAGGGGTAGTGTCAGCACCGCCAGTAG
>JAVKLV010000059.1:0-25720 GCA_031538905.1 Methylotenera sp.
AGTAGATTTTTTTATTTGTAAATTACTGAATGTTGGATTTAAGCGCTCGATGTCCGCTGATATAAACTTAAAGCAGGTAAAATGAACACTCTTTAAATTTAACAACTCTTTAAATTTAACTACTTTATAACTACTTTAAAATTTGTCATTTTTAGCCTTATGCGTATTCAATTGTTATCAGATCAGCTTATTAGTCAAATTGCGGCAGGTGAGGTGGTTGAGCGCCCAGCTTTTGCGCTTAAAGAGCTCTTAGAAAATAGCTTGGATGCTGGTAGTACCGATATTTCAGTGTCTTTAATTCAGGGTGGCGTTAAGCAATTACGCGTGACAGATAATGGCCATGGCATTGTAAAAGAAGATTTAAATTTGGCACTTACGCGCCATGCCACCAGCAAAATCGCTTCTTTAGATGATTTAGAGGCTGTTGCAAGTTTAGGCTTTCGGGGTGAGGCTTTGGCGAGTATTGCCTCGGTTTCTCGCACGCAAGTGAGCAGTCGGGCGGCAAATACAAAGCACGCTTGGCGCATCGCCTCAAATGGCAGTGAAATTTCAGCCATTGTGCCAGCCGCTTTAGATGTTGGCACGATCATTGAAGTGGATGATTTATATTTCAACACGCCTGCGCGCCGTAAGTTTTTAAAAACCGAAAGCACTGAGTTTGGGCATTGCGAAGCGGTATTTAATCGCGTGGCGCTCTCTCGCCCCGACGTGGCTTTTACCTTGCAGCATCATGGCAAAACCGTCAGCCGCTACCCAGTTGCTGACGCAACTAAGCGCTTTGCTGATGTTTTAGGTGCGGAGTTTGCCGCAGAAACTATTGCGATTGATACCTCGTCTGCTGGCTTGCGGCTTTGGGGTGTGGTTGCCAAGCCCACGTTTAACCGCCATAAAAGTGATACGCAATATGTTTATGTCAATCACCGTTATGTGCGCGATAAACTCATCTCTCATGCCATTCGTCAGGCTTATCAAGATGTGTTGCACCATGAGCGTCACCCGGCTTATGTGCTGTTTTTGTCGCTAGATCCACTCTTGGTGGATGTGAATGTGCATCCCACCAAAACTGAAGTGCGTTTTCGAGATGGGCAAGCAATTCATCGATTTATTTTTCATGCCTTGCATAAGGCGCTAGCATCTCCAACAGGGGTTTCAAATGCTAGCACTGCCAATCAAGCGGCTTATAATCCATTTAGCGTACAAAGTGCCAGCGCTCAATACACTCCAGCTTATCAAACGCATATCAATTTAAGCAATCATGAGCCTCATGGTTTTTATCAAACGCTGTTTGGGCGGCATGATGCAGATGCTCAAAGCCCCATAAATCCTGCTTTTGATGCGCCCATGTTACCAGCTCATCAAAGCGCGGCGCAGGCTGATTTTTCTCAACATGAGTATCCGCTAGGCTTTGCCCTTGCGCAAGTGCATGGAATATACGTGCTGGCACAAAATCTGCAAGGTTTGGTGGTGGTTGATATGCACGCCGCACACGAGCGCATTGTGTATGAGCAACTTAAAAACGCGCTAGATGGTCAAGATGCAGCGCATCAATCTGTGGCAATGCAAGCTTTGTTGCTACCAGTGAGCTTTCATGCAGATAGGCTTGAAGTGGCAACTGTGCAAGAGGCTCTTGCGAGCAACGATTGCAGTTTGCAACAGCTAGGCTTTGATATTGCCATACTCTCGCCCAGTACTTTGGCGGTGCGTGCTATTCCTTCTATGTTGCGCGATGCTGATGCAGTAAGTCTAGCGCGCGATGTTTTGCGCGATTTACGTGAATATGGCGTATCCAGAGCGCTCACAGAGCGGCGTAATGCCTTGCTTGGCACCATGGCTTGTCATGCGGCGGTGCGCGCTCACCGCAGCTTAAGTCTTGCTGAAATGAATGCGCTACTGCGCGATATGGAGGCCACAGAGCGAAGCGGGCAGTGTAATCACGGTCGCCCAACGTGGTTTCAGGTTTCAATGAGCGATCTTGATAAAATGTTTATGCGGGGTAAATAATTGGCAACATTACAACCCAATGCCATTTTTATGATGGGGCCGACGGCGAGCGGTAAAACTGGCTTGGCGCTTGATCTTGTATCAAGGCTACCACTTGAAATTATTAGCGTGGATTCTGCTTTGGTTTTTAAAGAAATGAACATTGGCACCGCCAAGCCTGATGCCGCAACGCTTGCCAACGTGCCGCACCATCTAATTGATATTATTTCTCCAACGCAGGCATATTCTGCCGCCGCTTTTAGCGTGGATGCTTTGCGCTTAATGGCTGACATTACTGCGCGGGGTAATACGCCGTTATTGGTGGGTGGCACGATGTTGTATTTTAAAGCCTTGCAGGAAGGCTTAAGTGGCTTGCCAGCAGCGCACCCAGAGGTGCGCGCACGGCTAGATGCCCGCGCCGCACTGATAGGATGGCCAGCCATGCATGAAAAACTGGCTTTGGTTGACCCCGTGACAGCAGCGCGACTCGCCCCTCAAGATGCACAGCGTATTTCGCGTGCTTTAGAGGTGTTTGAGCTGACGGGAGAGGCGATGTCAACGCTTTATTTAAAAAAATCGCGCGCGGCTTTGCCCTATCGCGTACTTAAAATTGCTTTGTTGCCCAGTCAGCGCCCAGTGTTGCATGAGCGCATTGCTGTTAGATTTGAGCAAATGCTTAAAGCAGGTTTTGTGGATGAAGTCAGCGCGTTAATTAAACAATATCCAGCGCTCACGCCCGCCTCAACCTCAATGCGCTGCGTGGGTTATCGGCAAGCTCTCGAGTATTTAGCCGGGCTTTACGGTTTGGCGGAGCTCCGCGATAAAGGTATTTTTGCCACGCGTCAGCTAGCTAAACGTCAGCTCACTTGGCTACGCGGTATGCCGGATATTGTTGCGCTTGATTGTTTAAATGCGCAATTAAATGAAATGGCATTTAACCAAGTAAATCAATTTATTAGCAGTTAATCTTAATAAATTGATTTAATTTTAAACAAGGTATTGCGCCATGCGTTTTGCAGCTTCTACACACTCATGATGGGGCGCAACCAATGCCATACGGATAAAGTTTTGTCCAGGGTTGAGTCCGTGCGCTTCGCGGGCAAGATAGCTGCCGGGCAACACGGTGATATTTAAATCACGATAGAGCTTTATTGCAAGCTCGGTGTCGCTTTGTTTGCTTTTTGCCCATAAATAAAATGCCGCGTCTGGCATATCAACTTCAAATATATTTTTTAATAATGGCGTCACTGTTGCAAATTTTTGCGCGTAGCGTGCGCGGTTTTCAATCACGTGGGCTTCATCAAGCCAGGCGACGGCAGAAGCTGCTTGTACGGCAGGGTTCATTGCGCAGCCATGATAGGTGCGATAAAGCGTAAAGCGCTCAATAATTTTTGCATCGCCGGCAACAAAGCCTGAGCGCATACCTGGCACGTTTGAGCGTTTAGAAAGTGAGCTAAAAACCACTAAGTTTTTATCATCTCGCCCTAGTTGATGTGCGGCTTGCAGGGCGCCTAGGGGTGGGCTTGCTTCATCAAAATAAATCTCTGAATAACATTCGTCCGCCGCAATGACAAAATCATATTGGTCAGATAGCTCAAAAATTCTTTGCCACTGCGCCAGTGACATGACCTTGCCAGAGGGGTTTCCAGGGCTACACACATAGACTAATTGCGTGTTTTTTAGTACTTCGGCTGGCACGCTGTCAAACTCCATCGCGTGATTGTTTTGGGGTGAGGTATTTAAAAAGTAAACTTGAGCACTCGCTAAAAGTGCCGCCCCTTCGTAAATCTGATAAAACGGGTTAGGGCAAATAATGGTGGGCTTGGGCTTGCTGTTATCAATCACGCTTTGGGCAAAAGAAAATAGCGCCTCGCGGCTACCTGTCACTGGCAAAATGGACGTTTCAGGGTTGATTGAGGGCAGGGCATAGCGCCGTGAAATCCAGCTCGAAATAGCCTCTCTTAAAGCCAAAGAACCTACTGTAGTGGGGTAGCTTGCCAGCCCTGCTAAATTATTTACCAGCGCCTCTTTAATGCACTCTGGGGTGGCGTGCTTGGGCTCGCCGATAGATAAATTGATGGGGGAAAATTCAGTATTTGGGCGGATATCTTTAAAAAGATCGCGCAAGCGCTGAAATGGATAAGCCTGGAGTAAATTTAAGTTTGGGTTCATATGGGTATTGTAAAATAGCTGTTAGGCCTTGGCAAAACATCTGTGATTGTTTCATTCAGTTACGGCTCGTTTTAAGCTGTCCATTTGCGCTAGAAATACTCACTCATCTCCAACTAGTTTGTTCACTTTCAGGTTATTTGAGCTTTATTTTTTTAAGTGTTCTTAAGTAAATATCGTTGCCACATGGCGTGATATTGGCTTTCTAAATCTTCTGCAAAGGCTTCTGTGTTAAATAGCGGCAAGCTCACTTTTTGCTCAATTAACTTGTGCTTGATGCTTAAAAGGAGCGCAGGATCATGTGCAAGCGCCATGGCTTTTTTCTCGTAATCAGGCAAGGTGTAGGTGATAAGCTCTGATACTTTTGCGGCGTTTAATAAGCTGCCCGCAACGCGTGATGCAAAAGTATCCCCCGCGCAAGTGAGCACGGGCAGCCCCATCCACAGTGCATCGCTACAAGTGGTGTGGGCATTGTAGGGTAGCGTGTCTAAAAACAAATCAGCGTGTGTGTGGCGTGCTAAATGGTCGGCAATGCTCATGCGCGGGGCAAAAACTAATCGCTCAGCTTCAACACCTTGCGCTATCGCCGATTGAATAAGATTTTGTTTTGCCCACCGGTTGCAATCAAGCAGCCACAGTACGCTATGTTGCTTGGCTTTTAATAAACGCATCCAAACGGCAAATACTTCAGGGCTGATTTTAAAGCTTTGATTAAAACAGCAAAACACAAAAGCACCTGCTGGAAGATGATAAAACTCACGGCTTTGCATGGTGCCAATCGGGCGTTTGCGGTCGTTTGCTTGGTAGGTGTGCGGCAATAGCGCGCATTCTTCTGCATAATGACTGGCGGCTTCTGGCGGCGTGATAAAAGCATCGCTTAATATATAATCAAACAGACTGCGCGGTGTGCCTGCAGTGGTGGCTGTTGCACTGCCCATAGTGCCCGCAAAGCCCAGCCAGTTGACGTTAATGGGCGCAGGGCGCAGGGCCGCAATGCCGCTGCGGCTAGTTTGGGTAAAGCCTGTTAAATCCACCAAAATATCAATGTTGAGCGCGTTAATTTTCTTGGCGGCATCGACTTCTGATAAATGCTGTATATCGTAAAAATCATCAAAAGCCTTTTCTAGCCTTGCTCTGGCATTGCTTTTGTCGTTGACGCTATATGAAAAAGCAACAATCTCAAATTGTGCTCGGTTGTGCAATTCAATGAGTTCGCTGATTAAAAATGCTAAAGGATGCAATCTAAAATCAGCGGATAAATAGCCGATTTTTATTTTTTTATTTTTTTGCGCTCGAGGGTATTTAAAATCAAGCTTTTCAGCGTGTTGGATGAGCGCGCTATAACGGTTATTGACCCAGTTGCTAGCGCACATTTTTTGCTCGATGGCCGTGGTGCCAGGCATGGCGAGAAATGCAAAAGGTGAAATGTGCGCTTGCGGCTCATTTTTAACCCAGTGCCTAATCTCCGCGATGTCAGTTTCTAAATTGCTCCAATCGCATATATGCTGTTTTTGGTGCACCCAGTGCACTTTGGCATGGTAAAGCTTGGGGTTTAAATAGAGCGCCTTTTGGTATGAGGTAATGGCTAAGTCAAGCTGCCCTAATTGACGCTGTGCATTCCCTAGGTTGTTGTAAGCATCAGCATCGTTGGGGTTCAATTGAATAGATTGTTGATAGTGAATTGCCGCCTCTTTGGGCTTACCTAATTCGCGCTGTGCATTGGCGAGGTTGTACCAATACACCGCATTATGAGGCTGATACTGAAGCGCCTCTTGAAAGCATGCTTCTGCCATCACATAATGACCGTTTGTGTGCGATGTGTTACCTAACTCTTGCAAGGCATAGCACAAGGCTGCACGCAGTTCTGAATTGGTTTTAAACACGCGTAGTAGCCGCCTAAAATAGCCCGCAGCCTCTTCATAACGCTGTAACTCAATGCACAAATTGCCGCAGTTAAGTTGCGCTTCGCAATCTTTGGGATTGCGTAATAGCGCCGCTTGGTAATGCTTGAGCTGGTCTTGAGGTGAGTGTTCTTGCATGGCTTTATTTTAGCTTAAGTTCTATTTTGGGGGGGGGCGAATGGCATTTTTGCTAAGCGCTTTAAGCCCAGCTTGCGTAATATAAAGCGGTTGGGATTCATTAAGGTGGCAAACTCCGCGTTTGCCGTGCTGATCGTTTCATGATCGATGATTTGCGCCAAGAGCTCGGCGCATAATGGGGCGCTGGTGAAGCCGCGGCTACCGTGCGCCACGTTGATATAAAGTCCGTCAATATAAGGCAGGCTGTCGGCGGATGCGTTAGGGCGGGGCGGGCGTGATTTTAGTTGGTTGGTGTCTAGTAATTTTCCCACTAAAGGAAAATAGTCAAACGATGTGCATCTTAATGAAGCGCGGCCGCCTGAAACGTGATGCTTTAAGCTGTCATAAAGTGGCGGCGAGAAGCTTGTTAGCTTAAATAAATTCGCCTCATGATCTTCTTCACTGATTGCAATATCTATATTACTGGTTGAAAAAGTAGCGCCTAAGCAATGTTGACCATTGTGTTCAGGGCTTAAATAACCATCACCACAGAGAATGGTTTTAAGTTGCCGACTTAAAGGGCTAGCTTGCATGATGCTCATTTGACCGCGCACCGCTTGTGTTTTTAAATATAAAACAAGGCCTAATTTTTGCGCCTCATTGGCATTGGCTATGACAACAATGCTTGCTTCCGCAAGCGTTTTTTTATTTGATTTTATTTCAAATAAATCTTTATTTTTCATTATATTATCAACATTATTTAATGTTTTAATTGAGATATTTTTATGTTGTGTTAAGCGCTGGCAGAGTGCTTGAGGGTGAAGCCAGGCGGCATTTGAAAAATAAAGCGCATCGTGTTGAAGTGATATGCCTGCAAGTGCACTTGCTTGTTGGGCGTTGACATATTTTAAGATGTTTTCACTGTGTGTCAGTGTTGCAACTTTTTGTATTCGAGCGAGTTCGCGTGGATTAAAGCCAAGCTGGAGCATTCCGCATATATTGAGGTCTTGCGCGTTTAATTGGCATGATTGATAAAAATCAAGGCTGTATACATAACTTGCTAGCGCAAAACGGCTGGCATCGTCATCGCCACTTAAGCGTGGATAGAGCATGGCTTGCTGGTTGCCAGAAGCTTCGCTTGCGATGGATGAGTTGCGTTCAAATAAGGTGACCTGCATATCGCGCTTGGCCAAGGCGTAGGCGGTGCTGCAAGCAGCAATGCCCCCGCCGATGATGATGACAGACTTAGCCTGCATACTGATGACCTAAAAAATAACCAGTGAGCATTTCACGTTTTTTGCCATAGCCTGCACATTTATTGACTTTAAAACCAGCATTGAGCAAGCCTCGGCGCACATTGCCAGCGCTGGTAAACGTAGCAAAAGTGCTGTTAGCCTTAGATAGACGCTTCATTTCTTGAAATAATTTTTCTTGCCACATATCAGGATTTTTGGCTGGCGCAAAACCATCTAAAAACCAAGCGTCAATGAGATGCTGTGATTGACTCAAGCGCGCGGTGGCATCGCCAGTGAGTATGCTTAATTGCACGCGATGATCGTAAAGAAAAATGCTTTTTGCATATTGAGTTAAGTGCTCATATTCTGCAATCAGTGGCGCGGCAAGGGGTTGTAATGACGGCCAAAAATCGAGGGCTGCAGTGATTTCTTGTAAGCTCAATGGATATTTTTCTGTGCTCGTAAAATGTAATGTTGCCTCTTGTGGCGCGGTTTCTAGCCAAAGCTTGGCCGCGCATAAAAAGTTAAGCCCTGTGCCAAAGCCCGTTTCAGCAATGTGAAAGCCTGGGTGATGATTTTCTATAAAGCGCGTTGCCAGGTGATTGCCTTGTAAAAACACGTAATCAGTTTCATCTATGCCGTTGTCGGTTGAAAAGTAAACATCTTGAAATGTTGTTGAAAATGGCTGCCCATTGCGCCACTCTATGCGGGGTGTTGTATCGTCTTTGTTGTGCATGGGCGGCTTTAGGGCTTAGCTCTGTTGGCAAAATAAAGCTTAATTTTCGCACAAAATTTAAAATAAAATGCTGGTGTGCCTTGTTAAATGTGGTTAAATCGGCGGAGTTAAATGAGTTTCTTGCACATCGTGGCGCTATTGCCCAAAGCTATTTAGGCTTTTGGTGCTGTTGGTTTGGCAAGGTGTTTAATCGCGCAGGTTTTTGTATTTTATTTGAGAATGTAAATTTTGAGCCGTCTATCTTCGTCATTTTTTTTATCTTTTGTGCTGGCAGGTCTTGCGGCCTTAGCGCCTTTTGCCATTGATACTTATTTGCCCGCATTTTCAACCTTAGAGCAAGCTTTCAATAGCACGCCGCTTGCCCTGCAACAAAGCCTGACTTTTTATTTGTTGCCTTATGCCTTAATGACTTTATGGCATGGTGCAATTTCTGACTCTATCGGACGTATTGCCACGATCAAATGGGGGCTGGCTGTTTTTGTGCTCGCTTCTATCGGCTGTGCTTTTGCGCGCAGCGTTGAGATGCTTTGGTTTTTTAGGGCTTTGCAAGGGCTTTCTGGCGGCGCTGGCAATGTGGTTGCACGGGCGATGGTGCGTGATTTGTTTGAAGGGCCGCAAGCACAAAGGGTCATGGCAACCGTGCAAATGTTGTTTGGCATTGCGCCTGCTATTGCGCCTGTTATTGGCGGCTGGTTGCTCGGCATTCATTGGCAGGCGATTTTTATTTTTTTGGCTTTGTATGCGCTCTTGAGTTTGTGGGCGGCCATTCAGTTTTTGCCAGAAACGATGCCCGTACATCAGCGTTTACCACTTTCTGTTCAACAAGTGATTAAAAGCTATCGCACCTTATTTGCAGATAAAGAATTTAATTGCTTGATACTGGCCGTGGGGGCGAATTTTGCCGGTTTTTTTATTTACGTGTTAGCAAGCCCTGTTTTTTTAATTAAGCAGCTTGGTCTTAATCAGCACCAGTTTGGATATTTGTTTATCCCCACTGTGTGTGGCATGATTTTAGGCTCATATTGCGCTAAGCGTGCGGCCGGTCGCTACCCACGAGAAGAAGTCATCAAATTTTCTTATATTTGGATGGCAACCATGGCAGCACTTAACTTATTGGTATGTTACGCTTTGCCTGCCAAGCCACTTTACAACATTTTACCCATTGCTTTATTTAACATCGGCATGGCGCTGGCAATGCCCGTTTTATCCATTGCCGCACTCGATCGTCATCCAAAAATCCGCGGCACGGCGGCTTCTGGTCAGGCGTTTATACAAATGATGCTGGCCAGTGTTTCTGCGGGCTTGGTGGTACCCTTGGTGTGGTATGCGCCTTCGGGGCTTGCTTTGGCAATGGCGGCTTATTTAGCATTTTCTTGGTTAATGGTGAGACAAAGCACATTGTTTAAGCATCGCTAAGCGGCGCTTTGCTTGGCTAGCATGCAAGTCTTGGCGTGTTAAAATAGCCGCTATGAACGTAGAAACCCCCGCACACCATTCGCAGCTTGCATCAACCCCAAGCGATTTACTCGCCGCTTTGCAGCGCTGTATGCTGGCTGACCGACACGTGTTACGCCGTAAAATACGTGAGGTAAGCGAGCTTAAAAAACTAAAAGACGAAAAATCTCTTAAAAGCGCACAACGTTTATTGGCAGAGATCATGCACAAAATGCGTGCTTCTGAGCAAAAGTTTGCCGCCCGGTTAGCAGCTTTACCTCAGCCAACATACCCCCTTGATTTGCCAGTGATTGGCAAAAAAGATGATATTGCCCAAGCTATTTCTAAACACCAAGTAGTGATTATCTGTGGTGAAACTGGCTCTGGTAAAACCACGCAAATTCCTAAAATTTGTCTTGAGCTTGGCCGTGGTGTTGCAGGTTTAATTGGGCACACACAGCCGCGCCGTATTGCAGCGCGGGCTGTGGCTTCGCGTATTGCACAAGAGCTACAAAGCCCGTTGGGCGAGGCGGTAGGTTATCAGGTGCGCTTTAACGATAAGCTTTCAGCTTCAAACTACATCAAGCTCATGACAGATGGTATTTTGCTGGCAGAAACGCAGGGTGATCAATTTCTGAATGCGTATGACACCATTATTATTGATGAAGCGCATGAGCGGAGCTTAAACATTGATTTTTTGCTGGGCTATCTCAAGCAACTTTTACCCAAGCGCCCTGATTTAAAAGTCATTGTGACCTCTGCTACCATTGATGCGGCGCGCTTTTCTCATCATTTTTTGGGGGCGCCGATTATCGAAGTGTCAGGGCGTACTTATCCTGTTGAAATACGTTATCGCCCTTTGGGCCTTGCAGGTTTTCGCGCTAAAGAAATCGCCGAAGCTGAAAATGCGCCCTTTGATTTAGAAGATGAGACGATTTTTGGCATTGCCAGAAAAGCCAAAACAGAGGCGCGCTGGCTTGAAGAAGATGGTGAAGAAGAAGCGCTCGAAGAGGCTATTTTAGATGCGGCTGACGACTTGTTGCGCCAAGGCGATGGCGATATCTTGGTATTTTTGCCAGGTGAGCGTGAAATTCGTGAGGTTGCTGACCATTTAAAAAAATACCAGGGGCGCTCTTTAAAATTAAAACATATTGAAGTGCTACCTTTGTTTGCCCGCTTGAGCATTGAAGATCAGCAAAAAATATTTAAAAATCATCATACGCGCCGCATTGTGCTTGCTACTAATGTGGCCGAAACCTCGCTTACAGTGCCAGGGATTAAATACGTGATTGATGCCGGGCTAGCGCGTGTTAATCGATATAGCACGCGGGCTAAAGTTGAGCAGCTGCAAATAGAAAAAATTAGCCAGGCGGCTGCAAAGCAGCGTGCAGGGCGCTGCGGGCGCGTTTCAAGTGGCATTTGTGTCAGACTTTATTCTGAAGAAGATTTTAACGCCCGCTTGGAATTTACTGAGCCTGAAATTTTACGCAGCTCATTAGCCAGCGTGATTTTACGCATGAGCGCTTTAAAGCTGGGTGACGTGAGCGCGTTTCCATTTATTGAGGCACCCTCATCTAGGCTGATTAAAGACGGCTATCTTTTGTTGCAGGAGTTGGGCGCGGTAGACCACCTCAATCACATTACGCGCATTGGTTTGCAACTTGCGCGCTTGCCTTTAGACCCGCGTGTGGGACGCATGATTTTAGCCGCCCAGCACGAGGGCTGTTTAAAAGAAATATTGATTATTGCCAGCGTGCTTAGCATACAAGACCCGCGCGAACGCCCGATGGATAAACGTGAGGCGGCAGATCAAGCGCACGCTCAATTTGCAGGTGAAGGCTCAGATTTTATGACCTATCTCAAATTGTGGGACTTTTTTGACCACGCCTTAAAAACTAAAAAATCAAATAAAGATTTACTCAATCAGTGTCATCGTCATTTTTTATCATTTTTACGCTTAAAAGAGTGGCGTGAGCTTCATGCTCAGATTAAACAAATGACTGATGACATGGCATTTAAGCCCAATGAAAAAGAAGCAAGTTTTGAGCAAATTCATAAAGCTTTATTATCTGGTTTATTGGGCAACATTGGCTTTAAAGAGAGCGATAACGAAGCTTACTTAGGTGCGCGCGGCATTCGTTTTTATGTGGCTCCTGGCTCTTGTCTTAAAAAAACGCGCCCTAAATGGGTGATGGCCGCCGAGTTAGTCGATACCTCAAAGCTTTATGCGCGTTGTGTGGCAAAAATAGAGCCCGATTGGATAGAGCCGCTCGCACGCGGCTTAACGCAAAGCCAGTATTCAGACCCGCGCTGGGATAGAAAAATGGGCATGGTCAATGCTTGGGAGCGCATTTCTTTGTATGGGCTCACGATTATTCCTAAGCGCCGCGTTCATTATGGGCCAATTAACCCAAAAGAAGCGCGCGAGATATTTATCCGCGAGGCTTTGGCAGGGGGCGAGTTTGACACTCAAGCTGAATTTTTTAAGGCAAATGAGCGTTTAATTGCAGAGATTGAAGAGCTTGAGCATAAGGCGCGCCGCCAAGACGTGCTGGTAGATGAGTATCAGCTTTTTAATTTTTATGATGCAAAAATCCCTGCGAACATTTGTCAGGCGGCCACGTTTGAAACATGGCGAGAAACAGCAGAAAAACAACAGCCGCACTTGTTGTATCTCACCCGCGATGATTTGATGCGTCATGGCGCCGATGCCGTAACCGCGGTGCAGTTTCCTGAAATGATGATGTTAGATGGCATTCAAACGCATTTGAAATACCGTTTTGATCCAGGTCATGCCTTAGATGGTGTCACCGCTACGATTCCCTTGGCTTTGCTTAACCAGTTAAATCCAGTGCAGACCGAATGGCTGGTGCCGGGTATGTTGCGTGAAAAGCTAACTTATTTAATTAAGGCTTTGCCCAAAGCTTTTCGCCGTGTTTGCGTGCCTGTGCCTGAATTTGTCACCGCATTTTTAGAGATTAACACCGCAGCTGATGCGCCTATTAAAGAGGTGCTGGCAGAGCATATCAGGCGCGTGACCACGCTTAAAATTTCAGTAGATGACTGGACTGAACCCCCGCCCGCGCATTTACTCATGAACTTTAGTATTGTTGATGATGCAGGGCGTGAGCTCGCGATGGGGCGCGATTGGATTGCGCTTAAAAAACAATTAGGCTCGGCCGCGCAGCTGACCTTTAGAAACACCTCACCTAATCAAATTAAAGCGCTTGAAAAAACAGGCTTAAAGCAATGGGATTTTGGTGATTTGCCAGAAACGTTGAGTTTTGAGCGCGACGGTGTCAACGTGGTGGGCTATCCCGCGCTTCAAGACGAGATTGAAAGCGTGTCAGTTAAGCTTTTTGATACTAAGCTAGAAGCGCTTGAAAGTTTACGCAAAGGGGTGTGTCGGCTGCTTCGTTTTGAGCTTAAAGAGCAAGTAAAACAGCTAGAAAAAAGCCTGCCAAACTTTAATCAGTATGCCTTAATGCTGAGAAATATCATGTCGCCAGAAGCGCTGCGTGAAGATATGCTGATGACCATTGCTGATCGTGCTTTTGTTGGTGAAGATGATTTGCCCAGAACGCAGGCTGAATTTATGACATTAAAACAACGCGCCAGGGCGCGTTTGCCAGCAGTGACTGATGCTGTTGTCAGGCAGGTTCAGGCGATTGCAAATGAATACCAGCTTCTGACTTTAAAGCAAAGCCAAATGACGCTTGCCGCCCCGCGATTAAGGCGTGATTTAGATCAGCAAATACAATGCCTGGTGTATCAAAATTGCCTTAGCAATACACCTTGGGCTTATTTGCAGCATATGCCGCGTTACTTAAAAGCACTGCGTTTGCGTGTGGAAAAATACCCCGCCAGCGTAGAACGCGATGGTAAAAATGCGGCGAGCGTCAGCCTGTTGTGGGATCGATGGCAAAGTCGTGTAAATGCGCTCCAGCAAGCGCACGCGCCTATTGCGCCAGGGTTGCTTGAGTATCGTTGGTTCATTGAAGAGTTGCGCGTTTCTTTATTTGCTCAAGAGCTTAAAACGCCTTTTCCGATTTCGGTGAAGCGTTTAGAAAAAATATGGGCTGATTTAACGCAAGCTTAAAAGCTTAATTTAAATTCTGACGGTATTTATTTTGTATTTTTTGTAAGTTCGCTGAGGGCGCTAAAACTGCGTGAGCGCTTGTCTAATTTCAAGTTCATCGAGATTTTTGCCAATAATGACAATGCGTGACAGCGGTGTTTCTTCGCTCCAGCCTTCAAGCGAAACCGGCGGGTAGGGCGTAAAGTGAACCGCATGAATGGCCAGTGGACTAGGCTCATCTAGGGTGTGAATAATGCCTTTTAGGCGCAATAAATTTTTACCATATTGTTGGCAAAAAGAGAGTAAGTGCGGCTTTAATTCTCGCCAATAAAGTGGGCTTGGCATGGCAACTGTGAAACTCACAATGTCATCATGCTGACTTTGTTTAAGTAAAGCGCCTTTGGGCTTGATTGTTTGAGTGGGTGTACGTAACCAGCGTTTTGGGGTGGCCTGTTGAGATGTTGCGTCAAATAATCCCACGTCAATGATAAAGTCAGGATTAAGCTCACCTTGCGTGATTTCATGCTGTGTTGCGCCTTGATTGAGGGTGGTGAGGGTTTCTTTTAAAGCGCTGATATGCTGGGCGCTTGCTAAATCTGTTTTAGTGAGTAGCAATACATCCGCTACAGCTACTTGTTTTAACGCTTCGGCATTTTCTTTAATGTGATGCAAGCCGTAAACGCTGTCTATGGTGACGACGACCGCATCTAGCCGATACACTGATTCAATCACGGGCTCATTCATTAAATGAGCCAGTATGGGGCCCGGGTCTGCCATGCCGGTGGTTTCGATAATAAGACGGTTAAATTGAGGCACCGCGTGTAAAGCGCGCTTGAAAAATAAATCGCGCATGGTGTCAGCCAGCTCGTTTTTCAGCGTACAGCATAGGCAGCCCGAGCTAAGCAGCACGGTGTTGTCAGCGATATGCTCGCTTTCAATGTTTTTGGTTACATGGCGATTGGCTAAAATGTGGTCTAGCCCTGCGCTACCCAATTCATTGATAATCACTGCACTACCTTGCATTGAAGGGTGGTGGAGTAGTTTATTTAATAAGGTTGTTTTGCCGCTACCTAAAAAGCCGGTGAGCAGGGTGACGGGTATGCGTTTATCCATGCTGATATTTTAAAGCCAAAAAAGAGAATGAGCTAATAGCGCGGCTCACTTAATAGCGCAAGCGAATTTGCTAATACAAGGTAAAATGTCAGCAATTTAGTTCGCGTGGCGTATATTTGATTATTCTATGAACGTATTTTTTGAAGAAGATGGCAGTTTTAAAATTGCCTCGATGATGAGCGAAACGCAAGGTGCGTTGCAGGTAGAGTCAGCCACTGGCAAGCGCACAAAAATTAAAGCCAGCCATGTATTGATGCGCTTTGAAGCGCCATTAGCTGGCTTTATGGAGGCGGCGAATATAAAAGCAGAGGCACTAGAGTTAGACTTTTTGTGGGAGTGTTGTGCCGCAGATGAGTTTGGTTTTGAAGCATTTGCTGCTGATTATTATGGGCGCACACCCACGCCAACTGAGGCGGCGGCGATTGCAATTAAACTGCATAGCGCGCCCGTTTATTTTAATCGCAAAGGCAAAGGGCGTTATAAAGCCGCCCCCGCCGAAATACTCAAAGCGGCATTGGCCGGGCTTGAGAAAAAACGCTTACTAGCCGAAAAAATGGCCGCGTTTGTCGAAGACTTAAAAGCGCACACAATGCCCGAAGAGCTTTTACAAAAGCGCGATGCATTGCTTTATGAGCCTGACAAAAACTCTTTTGAATACAAAACATTAGATGCTGCCGCAAGCGCCTTACATTTAAGTCATGTGAAGCTCATGTATTTATGTGGCGCAATACCTTCAGTGCATGATTATCACTTGGGTGCTTTTTTGCGTGAGCATTTTGCACAAGGCACAGATTTTACAGCAGCGCATAGCGCAGAAGTTTCCCCAGACTTGCACTTTGACCTGCCAATGGCCGATGCCGAAGCTTTTAGTATTGATGACAGCACAACAACAGAAATTGACGATGCTTTTTCGATTAAACCCTTGGCTAATGGCGTGACGCGTGTGGGTATTCATATTGCTGCGCCGGCTTTGGGCATTGCTGTTGATAGCGTATTAGATCAAGAAGTCATGCGGCGTTTATCGACTGTTTATATGCCGGGCAATAAAATTACCATGCTGCCAGAAAGTGCTATTCGACCATTTAGTTTAGATGCAGGGCAGATTAAGCCTGTAGTCTCTTTGTATTTACACGTGAATGAGACACTGGAAATCATTCAGCGTGATAGCAAAATTGAGTTGATTAAAGTGGCCGATAATCTTCGCCATGATGCTTTGGAGCCTTATTTTAACGAGGCTACACTTGAAAGTGATGGTGAGCATCCTTATTTTTCGCGCTTGCTTTATTTGTTTAATGTAGCGGTGTCTTTAGAAAAACTGCGCGGCAAGCATGACCCGGCAAAGCCACCACAAATTGACTATAACTTTTATGTGAAAGAGGGCAGGGTGAGTATTGTCGGCCGCGCGCGTGGCGCACCTATGGATAAATTAGTGGCGGAGTTAATGATTGAGGCTAATCATCAGTGGGGCGCGCTTTTGGCATCACATCAGGTGCCGGGTTTATATCGGGCGCAAATGGGTGGCCGCGTGTATATGACCACTAAAGCTGAGCCACATCAGGGCTTGGGTGTGGCGCAATATGCTTGGAGTACATCGCCGTTACGTCGTGCGGTTGATTTAATTAACCAGCGCCAAATGATCAGTGTGATACAAAATAAGCCGCCTGCTTATCCACTCAATAGCGATGCGCTGACCACGCATATGCGTCAGTTTGAAGTGACTTACAAGGCTTATAGCGAGTTTCAAGCGCGCATGGAGCGTTATTGGTGCTTGCAGTTTTTAATTCAAGAAGGTTTTTTAGAAGCCGGCAAGCAAGAAATTCATGCCACCGTGTGGCGCGAAAACTTAGTGCGTTTAGATCATATGCCCTACATGACTAAAGTTTACGGCTTGCCAGAACTCAAGCCTGGCACACGAGTAAGCTTGCAGGTTAAAGAGATTGACACGCTGACCATGGATTTACGTACTCAATTTGTGCAGGTGCTGGATGAGGTGAGTATGCCCTTAGCTTTTGATGATACCGATGCCCAAATGAGCGCGTTTGATGTTGAGGAGCAGGCAGCTGCCACGCCTGAGTCTCATTTAAAATCGCCTGATTTAAGCGCTTTAAACACTGTTGATACGGTGAGTGCGCATTAAATGTTTCGTATTGCTCGACATTTAATGCACCCTTTTGCGCATAAAAGCGCCGCCGATGAACACGTTTATGTCAGTGAGTCTGATGGCGTGCGCAATTTACATTTAGGCTCTGTCACGGTTCAAAGCGCAACGCGCATTCGCGACCCTTTTGCGCTGGTGCTTAATTACACGCGCGGCATGATGTGCTTTTTGCTGTTTAAGCCTCAAGCTAAGCATATGCTCACCATTGGCTTGGGTGGTGGCTCCGTGGCAAAGTATGTGTATAAAAACTGCCCAGAAATCATCAGCACCTTGGTAGAAATTAACCCGCAAGTCATTCACATGGCACGTCATCAGTTTGATGTGCCAGACAATGATGATCAACTTAAGGTGATTGAGGCAGATGGCTTGCAATACTTAGCTGATCACTTGTTAGTGGCCGATATATTGTTAATTGATGCGTTTGATAGTCAGGGCATTGCGCCCAATTTTTGTAGCCAAGATTTTTTTGATCAATGCGCGATGACATTAAATAGCGATGGTTTATTGATTATCAATCTTTGGGGTAGCGATAAAAATTTTGATATTTATTTGCAACGTATTGAGCAAAGTTTTGAAGGGCGCGTGTTGATATTGCGCACTGGTAAGCCTGGTAATGTGCTCGTATTTGCTTTTAATGAAATGCCGAACAATTTGAGTGTGCCGCAATTGCTGGCGCGGGCCAAAGCGCTTGAGGCGCAACATCAAAGCATAGAATTTACTGAATTTGTGAATAAGCTTTGCAATGATAATCAGGTCTATCAAAAAACACTGTTAATGCGCGACTTTAAAACACACTCGCTGTGAGCGCACGAATGAAGTGGTCTTTCACCTCAATTATGAAGCTAAAAAGTGTCTACTGCATCAGTGGACCTAGTCAATAAAATCGTTGGGTAGTGTTTTGGGTGTCGTCATTTTTAATCCATTTCTGAAAATAGCCGTTTCCTGCAAAATGACGTTTACACAAAATTATTTACACCCTCACTTGCCAGCTACTGAATCGTGTCTAACTAAGAACGCCAATGGAAACTTTACTTAGTGGGAAATTGATTGGGGGGTGGAAATGATTTAAGCAGGCGTTTCAGCGAAGCTGAAAGCTCGCAAAAAATCTAAACCAAATCTAATCTGACAGACACCCTAAAAACTTGGTAACTGTCAGATCAGGTCTGAGCTAGTACAGCTCATCTGTATCAGGCAAATGCTTAATTTTAAGTTTTTTATCGTTGATTGATACATCATCTGTCGCTAAGCTTTCTAGGCGAACTTCAACCAATAAGTCATAACCGCCCATAGGTGCGGCGGCGATTCTGACCACTTTGCCAACAATTTCTTTATTTTGATTCAGTACATTTTCACCCGCTTGCGGCGCGGTGAATGTGGCTACGTGCGCTATATGCGTGCGGCGTTTTATTTTGCCCAGATAGTGCGTTCTCGCAACGATTTCTTGTCCGGTGTAACATCCTTTTTTAAAGCTGATGGCATTATTTAAATCTAAATTCAGCATTTGCGGCACAAACTCTTCTTGAGTTTGTGGGTAAACATCAGGAATTCCCGCTTGAATTTCTAGCCAGTCCCAGCATGATTTTCCGGCAGGCTTGCAGTTGACTTTAAGCGCCTGCCAAATTTCTTTAGCGCTTTTTAAATCACAAATAATTTCAAAGCGAGGGCTTATGCCCGGCAGTCTAATAAGCGTGTGGTTGTTATTATTGTGATTTAAATCATAGGCTTGCTGTGGTATTTCATTAAAAAATTGGCTCAATAATGTTGCAGCATCAAAGCCATGCAGCCCTATTTTAATGGCATTGTCAGACACGTTGTGGATGTCTACTTTAGCGCGCATGACATACATTTTTAAACGTTTTGCAATTGGCTCTATCAGCGTGTTGTTGAGTTGTAAATGTAGTTTTTGCTTGTGAGTCAATGCAAAAAATAAGGCCAATAGACGTCCTTTAGGGTTGCAGTAGCCAGTGTAATGGCTGTTGTTGCTATTTAAAAGTTTGACATCATTCGTCACTTGCCCTTGTAAAAAAGTCAGCGCATCTTCGCCTGAAATTTCAAGCAAGCCAAGATGAGATAAGTCATAAATAGTATTGTGTGTTTGCGTATCTAGAAGCTCTTTTTGAGGGTCACCAAAAGATCTGATAGCCTCATCGCTTAATATCGCCCCTTGAGTTAATTGATATGCTTGCCAATCTTTGTTTGCCATATGGTAATCTTTGAAGAAGTAAATTTGATTAGATAAAATTGATTATATCGTGAAGACTCTCAAGCTTACATTACACCCTTCTATAAAATTAACGCGATTGCTCGTGCTGGCATGGTTGTTTTTTCATGCCATGTTATGGTGTGTGATTGTGCCGTTTTTGTTAAAACTCACCTTCATAACGTTAAGCTTGCTGATGCTGTTTTATTATGTTTTGCGTGATGCTTTATTAAAATTACCTTACTCTTTTAAAATCATTGAATTAAACCTCTCTGGAGAGTGGTATGTTCAACAGGTAAATGGTCGTCAATTAAAGCTGAGCATTGCTTCAGATAGTTATGTGAGCGAGTGTTTAACCGTGTTGCATTTAGTGCAATGCGTGCCACATTGGCGCTCTATTTTTTGGCATCGCTATATTATTTTGTTAAGTGACAACGTTGACCCTGACTTATTGAGACAGCTTCGTGTGAATTTGCTTTGGCGACATCGGGCAAAGAAAAATGCTCAAATCAATGTAGATGAGTCAAGTTAGGTGGCTTTATGAAAATTGATGGCGCTAACTAAAGTGATTGTCGTGCGCAATGGTGGCTTCTGTTTTAGCGTGTAATTTTGTTGAGACTTGTTTTTTGTAAAATTTGAGCGCTTCAACCATCGTTGTGATTGAGCTTTTGTTTAAGTATGCGCTTAGCAGAAAAATGCCAGCAAGCGAGGCCAACAGCCAACTTAAATCGTAAGGTGCTACATCACGCCGTGCATATTTTTGATCTTGCATGGCATTTAGTAAAGTGTGCAGATTGTCGCCATCGATGTATTTTGCGCCAATTTCTTTCGCTACTGATTTTAAATACTCGCTATCACGCTTAGAAATAAAGCGATCATTCGCGCCAGCAACATCATCATTTCTAGTGCCTAATGTTGATTCTGAAATTTGTGCAATACCAGGTTGTAATGCAAAGCTGTTATTAGACCAATAGCCCATCACTTGATTTTGATCGGTTAATTTTGGAATGGCTGCGCCTTTGTCTGAACCCACCCCAACCAATAGCCAGCCATCTGCGCCTTGAAAGTTTGTTAAATTTTTGGTGTTAAACGCGTGTAGCTTGGGTGCTTCTTCGCCATCTGTGATTAAAACCACTTGGGCTGATGAAAAGCCGCGCACGGCTCTTGCCGCGCTGTATAGACTTTCACGAATGCGGCTATTGCCAGACCAGGCGTTACGCCAGTCGAGGTGATTGATCGTTTCTTGAATGGCCGCAAAATTTTCGCAGACTTCAATAGGCGTATAAAGTGCGGCAACACTACTGCCCGCAAATAAACCAATGCTCACTTCGGTGCCACACGGCAGCGCTGACACGGTTTCATGTAGCAGGTTTTGCGTATAAGCGATGCGTGAAACGGGTTTTCCGTTGATTTGCATATCAACCGTATTCATACTTTGTGAAATGTCAGCCACAAGCAAATAAGCATAGACATGATGCTTGAGCTGAATATGCGGCTGCCAAAGTGCGGCAAAAAGACACAGCAAAGCACTGCAAAGCAAAGCAGTATCACGATTGCCTTTTACGAAAATAATTAGTTTTTTCATCTAAATTTTTATGCCTAAAATATCTTGTGTCTAAAAATTTTTATCTTTCAAGCACTTTTATAGCTGCTTTTATGGCAAGCCATTGGGGATGTTGCCCATAATCAGACCTGGAGAGTCAGATTCACCCACCCCTGGCGTAGGGTTGTCCGGAAGCAAGCTAATGACTCTGTCCATATTGCGGCGTGTTCCCCAGTTGCTATTGTCTTGCTTAAGCGCTTGCTTGTATGAGCTGTGTGCTTGATTGAGTAAATACTCAATTTCATCATGCACTTTGATATTGTTGCCACCGCCCACTTGCAGGGCTTTTAAAAAGAACATATTACCCACATTGTGCTGAACTGCTGCGCGTTGGCTGGGTGTACCTTTTTGAGTGAGTTGAGAAAAGAGCAGGGTAGACTCTTTAAAGCGCTCATTTTTTGCCAGCCAATATGCTGTTGCGTATTTAGCTTCAAAACTTTGCTGATCAGTTTGTGGATTTTTGCCTGTACTCACGGCTTCGTTAAAGCGCTCGATTTGATTGATTCGATTTAATTCATTCATCATTCCCGCGCCCGAGATAACACAAATTACTAAGAGCAGCATAATCCATTGATTAACAGTTAAAAATCTTAGGTTGAAATTCATTTTGGGTCATCCTTTTTTACTTCTTACTGACTTCTAAATTCTTAAAATTTTAATCTTCTAAAATTTACATTTTAAAAAACTGTATTTTTAGTTTTTAGAAGTTATTTTCAATGTTGATTTAAATAACCTTATTTCCAGGTTCTAAACTCTACATACTTAACGCCAAGTAATAAGCTAATCGCGAGTGCGGCGATTAAATAGCACAGTTGCGTAAAATCACGACCTGGGATTTTTTGCATATATTTAATGGGCTTTTTTTCTTTTTGGTTAATGTCAGCAATAGCTGCGGCTAAAGTTTTAGGGTCTTCTGCCTCATAGGCTTTAAAGGGTGAGCGCAATGATTTAAAGTATTGATAAAGTTCAATTTCTGAGGGCAAAACGCCTTCATAGTGATCTTCGTATTTAGGATCAAAAATACTGATACCACCTGGTTGGCGTAATACAATCCAATACAAAGCAATATGATAACGCTCTAGCCAGTCTTGAAGCTTCTGTTGCACATCAGCGCTGACTCGGCCTGCGCCATCTGAAATTAAAATAATTGTGCGTGAGCCAGAGTCAGGAATCCCCTCAAAAAGGGTCACAGCATGGGTGAGTCCACCACCGATATTGGTTTGAAATAAAGAGTTGCCTGCAGTGGCTTTAATGGCGGCCAATACGGCATCTCGGCTGTCAATGAGTGGCAGCACATACATAGCAGAGTTGCTAAAAGTAATGACGCCTGTCATGTCGTTTTGACGGCTCTTTACAAAGTCCGCCATGAGTCTTGCCGCGGCAACAGATTTTGTTTCGCCGACCCGGCCTTCAGTAGTGCCGCCCGCGAAGGGGTCATCCATACTGGCGCTTCTGTCAATCACCATGGCGATTTGCGCGCCGATACCTAAGCGCTCAATTTTTTGTTCTAGGCTGTGCGGTTTGGCTAAGCCCATAATGATAAATAATAGGCTCATTGCGGCCAGTATTTTGAGTAGCAAGCCAATGAGATTAGACAGCGGATCTGCGGGCAACATTTCGAGCCAGGAGTAACTGCGCGTGCTAGAGCGCCCAAGTAAAATCGGTAATAAGGCTAAAGGCAGCAGCCATAAAAATGATGGGTGAATAAATCCCATTATTTGGCTACCTTTGATTTTCTGGGTGTTACAGCCATTACATTTGAAGCTAGATGAGGTTTCAAACCACGCTCGCAGTCACGTAAGCGGCGACAAAATTTTAGCAGCCAAGCTTTTGAATGTGTATTCAAATGGCTTGGGTGGTTGGGCTCAAAAAAGACTTGGTGAGATAAATCAAAAAACAGTTTAATTTCCTCAGACATTGGTGCGAAAGCTGACTTTTCTGTAAAAAAATCAGCTAAATTGCTAGAAAATAAGCTGTAAGTAGCTGTTTTATTGAAAGATTTGTGTAGCCTGGCAACCGCTTGTTGTAAGCCTTCTGCGGTGTCTGGCATTGTGCGAATATCACGGTACGCTTGGGCAAAAGGTGCGCCCATTCTTGGTAACCATGCATACGCCCCCAAAATATAGAGCAAGCCCAATAAAGCTAAGCCAAGTGCGCTTGCGAATAGCTTAAAGTGCAATGTGTTGGCGCTTGAGTCTAAGAGTAAAGGGGCAATAAATGGGCTCATTTCTGCTTTTAAATCCACTTCGCCAAATACAGAGAGCGGCGATACCCGAAAAGCAAAGGCAGGCACGCTGTATTGAAAGACTTCTTTGGTTTTGGTGTTTCTTATTTTGAGGATTTCTGCTCGAAGTGCGGCGGGTTTAGCTAATTTTGCGGTAGTAAACACTTGATAATTTAAGTGCAGTGTGTGTGTCACGGCGTCACTTTGTTGAGACTCTTGAGTGCTGATTTTCAGTAACTCTATGCCGGAAATTTGCCCTTTGTAACGATGTTCATAGCCCGTAATAGGCAATGACTCTTTAACGAGTTCATAAGGTTTTTTTATGGTGAGCGTGAGCGTTCTTTCTAAAATGTCGCCTACTACATAGCCCGCGTCGCGGCTTGGATTTTTTTCTTGCAGAACTACATATTGATGATTGATTTCGGGCAGTGGCGCATCAGCCCATGCGGGTTGAATAAGCAAGGATAACAGGGCAGCGCCTGCGATTAAAAGTTGAGTTTGCATCGTCTTTGGCATGTGCTTAGGCTGCAACTTTCTGATGAAAGTATTCAGATAAATGGTCAGCATCAAAATCGTTTTCGACAAAAAATGGTTGAATGGCATAACGCAAAAATAAATCTTCAATAGTTTTACGTCGGTGAGTAAAGTTTTTTAAAATACGCTCGCGATAATCTTTGCGTAAAAAAAGCGTGCGATTGGCGCCAGTTTCAGGATCTGTCACGCTGGCAATACCAAACTCGGGTAAATCTCTGTACTCCGATGAGTCCCAAAGCACAATAGGCACAATATGGTGACCTTGCATGAGCATTAAAGATTGCTCTAAATCAGCTGTTGGCATATGAAAATCAGACACCATAAAAATCAGTGAACGCTCGCGTGGTAGTAATCTTACGATTTCTATCATGCCCTGGCTGCCGACTTTTTCGGCTGTGTAGTTTTTTAAATTTTCAGCCATTTCAATGGCGGTGTGTGGTTTAGATGAAAGCGTACATAACCAGTCTTCACGTACCACATCGTCAAAACCAATAAAGCCCACTAAGTCACGATTGCGGGTGGCTGATTGCGCCACAGATTGTGCGATTTCAGCTGCGATTTCAATTTTTTTCTTGCGCGTACCATCTTGCCTGATGCTTGCATACTGCATCGAGCCTGACATATCGCACAGTACAAATACTGGTGTGATACTTTTTTGGTTAAAAATACGCACGTGCACCTCTTCAAGCGGGTCACGTATGGTTTGGCGTATGTCAATGCGGCGCGGGTCTGGGTAAGACAGCAAAGTGGTATGCCCACGAAACTCCATGCCCATACCGCGTTGGTTGCTTCTGTGTCTGCCCGGTCTGCGAGAATTTGAGCGCCAGCCAATGTGGTAACTAAACTCTTTAATCTGTTGTGATGACATTGAGATGATATTCACAAAAGCGTTTTTTAAGGCGCGGCGATAGCTTGAATGATGCCGCTCAGTAAGTCGCGCGCAATTTCGGTGCGACGCATTTCGTATACTGGGCTAAACACCAAGCGATGCGCAATGGTCGAATGAAAAACATCATGAATGTCTTGTGGCGACACCGCACTACGTTCATTTAGCCAAGCGTTGACCCGCGCAGCTTTTAGTAGCATCCCCATGCCGCGTGGACTCGCACCAGACAACACCAGGCGATTCATATCAATCCCTGAAATTTTTACGCCAAAGTCAGCAGGGGCTTTGGTGGCGCGCCACAGATTGAGTACATAATGGCGCAAGGTGGGGCTGGCTGAAATGTTCTCTTGCAAGGTGCTTGAAAACTGATTTAATTGGTCAAATTGCAAAATATTTTCAGGAACTTTAGATACTAAGGCATCGGCATCATGAAAGCGTGTGTCAAACACTAGTGACTCCATAATGGCGGCATCGTTTGGCACAACAATTGGAATCTCCATCATAAAACGATCGCGTGCAGCGGATGGAATATCAAAAGTTTCTTCTCTTTCTACTTGGTTGCGGTCTGCAAATACCAGCATATGTGGAAAGTAATGCTCTTTATTAAATGCCGTTAAAGTACGCTCTGCCATCACGCGAAGCAATAGCGAGTGTACTTGAGGCCGAGCGCGGTTAATTTCGTTAAAGAAGAAAACCGATAAATTTTCACCAGAGCTTAAAATTGGGCCAGGGCTTACGTGAGGCTTGCCATCTTCACCAAGGTAAGTGTGATAAACCAGGTCGTTAGGCATTAAGTCGATAGTGCCTTCAATCCGTTGATAGCCGCCGCCAATGCCGCGTGTAAAAGCGCGTAACAAGGTGGTTTTTCCCACCCCCACGTCGCCCTCAAGCAGCACGTGCCCGCGCGCAAAAATTGAAGTGGTAATCAAGCGCACAGGAATGTGCTGGCCTACCACGACTTTGTTCACTTCAGACTCTAAGGTAAGCGCATGATTGCGCCAGTCAGCTAATTGTATGTCGCTCATTTTTAAGGTGCTCTATGAATTTGTTAAAATTTGTAACGTTCTATATGCCTAGAATAATTGATTTATGAGTCAGATGTAAACTTTATTCTTAACAAATTTATTTAACGAATTGAGTGTTGATATCGGTAAAAATTCTCAGCAAAATTAAATGGATTTAATTTTAAAATAGGGTCTTAATGTTTGAGGTTTTGAATCACCCCGACTTTCGTGGAGTGCATTTGGTTAAAGTAAAACAGCTTTACTTGTGTTTGTAGCAAGCTCTTTATAATAACATTCTTCCGCTTCCGCAGGAGGAACGTGTCCGATAGGTTCTAGCAAGCGCTGATG
>JAVKLV010000060.1:0-15637 GCA_031538905.1 Methylotenera sp.
AAAATCTGCATAATCTGGCTGTCGGTAAATCTTGATATCTTCATGTAAAATCTCCTTAAATCATCATAAGAAAATTCTACTTATAAGTGCAATCTTTTTATGGGGGGATTACCATGCCACCCAACGCCATATTGGGACGTGCGTGATTATATGTCCATAGCCAATCTGTTGCAAATTGCTGTACTTCATCCACACTATCAAACAAGTGATGCGCCAGCCAATCATATCGTACTGTTCGATTATATCTCTCCACATAAGCATTCTGTTGTGGATTGCCTCAGTTTATTCTTATACTTTCAAATACGATTTAATTGCATTTTGCACTTGTGTATGCAATCCATTTCCACCTTCATTTGAGATATATTCTTTGATTTGCTTACGCATAGATAAGGCCCAAAACCTATTGATATGTTCAGCAATGTCTTGTTGTGCATGACTTTGATTTGGGTACGATTCATAAAAATCACCAATTTGATTAGCCATTGAAATTAAACGTTTAATATCCATATTTTTAATTTTTTATTTACTAGTTGATCATGTTTTGCGCGTGACTGTAAACCACAAAGCGCCCGTTTTTTGCAAAGCCGACTAATGTTAATCCACAATTTTTAGCTACTCTCACCGCTAAGCCAGTCGGCGCAGATACCGCAACCAACATACTAATGCCTGCGCTGGCAGTTTTTTGTACCATTTCATAACTTGCACGACTTGTGGTGATAATAAACCCTGATTTTTCGATCTTTTGTTTTGATAATGCGCCAATTAATTTATCAAGCGCGTTATGTCTACCCACATCTTCGCGTAGTAGTTCGATAGTGCCGTCGGCTAACACATAAGCGCTGGCATGGGTCGCCCCTGTTTTTTGCTGCAACTCTTGTTTTGCTTGTATTTCCTGCAACCCTCTCACAATTACTTTAGCTTCAAACTTGCGTTGTTCATTTAAAGCCTGTGGATAGCGCATAGCTTGTGTTAAATTTTCTGCACCGCATAAACCGCAGCCAGTTTTACCTGCCAATGTGCGCCTACGTTCTTTTAACTCCATAAAACGTTCGCTTGCTATTTCGCAGTTAATTTCTATACCATTACTTTGTACATGGACTTCAATGTTATATAACTCACTGGAGTTTTGCACAATACCTTCACTGAGTGAGAATCCTAAGGCAAAATCTTCTAAATCGCTTGCTGTGGCGAGCATGACTGCGTGTGAAACGCCGTTATAAATTAAGGCGATTGGCGTTTCTTCTGCCAAGTAATCTTGGGCATCTTGTAAATTTCCATCCTGCCATTGTTTTACTTTAAATGTACTGAGCGACACATCTGAAATGGCTATATCAGTCAATTTTTGCGACTTCTAAATCTTTACCTGCAAATGCCAATTGCGCTTCGCTAAAGCTTTTGTAGTATTTTTGCCAATCAGAAAGCTGGTTGACACGGCTAACTTGTACTGCAGTTACTTTAAATTCTGGGCAATTTGTTGCCCAGTCTGAATTTTCAGTTGTAATGACGTTTGCGCCCGATTGCGGATGATGAAACGTGGTATAAATAACACTCGCTTGCACGCGTTCGCTGATTTTGACACGTAATACTGTTTGACCTGCACGACTTTCAATGCCGACCCAATCACCTTCTTTAATGCCTCGCTCCTGTGCGTCGTGCGGATGAATCTCCACAATATCTTCACTGTGCCATGTTATATTTTTGGTGCGTCTTGTTTGTGCGCCAACGTTGTATTGAGAGAGGATACGGCCGGTTGTTAAAATTAACGGAAACTTGGGTGTTACTTTTTCACTGCTGGCAATATATTGCGTCACAAAGAACTTGCCCTTACCCCGCACAAATTCGTCTATATGCATGGTTGGTGTGCCTTGTGGTGCCTCATCGTTACACGGCCATTGAATACTGCCCAAGGCATCTAGTTTTTTGAAGCTTACGCCTTTAAAGGTTGGGGTAAGACTTGCCACTTCATCCATAATTTCAGAGGCGTGCTTATAATTCATTGGGTAACCAAGCGCATTAGAAAATGCGGCGGTGATTTCCCAATCTTCCATTCCTGCTTGTTTTTTTCCGCTAGAGTCAATGTTGCCATTTTTTGGTGTCATTACACGACGCACTGGCGAAATGCGGCGTTCTGCATTGGTAAAAGTGCCGTTTTTTTCTAAGAATGATGCGCCAGGGAAGAATACGTGAGCAAACATTGCCGTTTCATTTAAAAATAAATCTTGCACAATGACACACTCCATACTTTCAAGCGCGTGGGTCACGTGTTGCGTGTTTGGGTCAGATTGAACAATATCTTCACCTACGCAATATAAGGCTTTAAATGTACCCTCAATTGCGTTGTCTAGCATATTGGGAATACGTAAGCCTGGATCATTACTTAATGGTTTTCCCCAAGCAGACTCAAATAGTGTGCGTGTGGCATCGTCTGACACATGGCGATAGCCAGGAAACTCATGCGGCATCGATCCCATATCGCATGAGCCTTGCACGTTGTTTTGCCCACGAAGCGGATTAACGCCGACCCCTTCTTTGCCAAGATTGCCTGTTGCCATAGCCAAATTAGCGATGCCCATCACTGCCGTGGAGCCTTGACTATGTTCAGTTACACCTAAGCCATAATAAATGGCCGCATTGCCGCCTGTGGCATAAAGTCTTGCTGCAGCACGAATGTCTGCTGCGTCTACCCCAATGGCTAAGCCTAATACTTCAGGTGCATTTTGTGGGAGCGCCGCAAACTCACGCCACTCTTCAAAAGATGTCCAGTCGCAGCGCTCTTTTACAAAAGCTTCATTTACAAGGTTTTCAGTCACAATCACGTGTGATATTGCGGAAATTAAAGCAACATTTGTTCCGGGGCGTAATTTTAAGTGGTAATCAGCTTTAATGTGCGGAGAATCTACCATATCAATGGCGCGCGGGTCAGCCACAATTAGCCTTGCACCTTGGCGTAAGCGGCGCTTCATTTGCGAAGCAAACACTGGGTGACCATCTGTTGGATTGGCCCCGATGACAAAAATGACATCAGCTTTCATGACAGAGTCAAAGGTTTGTGTGCCAGCCGACTCACCCAAGGTTTGTTTTAAGCCATAACCAGTCGGGCTATGACATACGCGCGCGCAAGTATCAACGTTATTAACACCAAAAACTGCCCGAATGAGCTTTTGCACAATATACACTTCTTCATTAGTGCAACGCGATGAGGTGATGCCGCCCACCGCGGAGTTGCCATATTGTGCTTGAATACGAGTAATTTCGCTCGCGGCATATTTAAAGGCCTCGTCCCAGCTTACTTGTTGCCACTCATCATGAATGCTTTTACGTATCATTGGCGTGGTAATGCGGTCTTGATGCGTTGCATAACCCCAAGCAAAACGACCTTTTACGCAAGAGTGACCGTGATTTGCGCCGCCGTTTTTATTGGGCACCATGCGAACCACTTCTTCACCTTTCATTTCCGCATTAAATGAGCAGCCTACGCCACAATAAGCGCATGTCGTGGTTACTTTGTGTTCGGGTATGCCATGATCAATCACAGTTTTTTCTATTAGCGTTGCGGTGGGGCAGGCTTGCACACATGCGCCGCAAGATACGCATTCAGAATCTAAAAAATTATTGACGCCTGAAGCTACTTTTGACTCAAAGCCACGACCTGAAATAGTGAGCGCAAACGTTCCTTGTGTTTCTTCGCAGGCACGCACGCAGCGTGAGCAGACAATGCATTTTGAAGGGTCAAACGTAAAATATGGATTAGATTCATCTTTAACCGATTGAAGATGATTTTTACCCTCATAGCCATAACGCACTTCTCGCAGACCAACAGCGCCAGCCATGTCCTGCAACTCACAATCACCGTTTGCTCCGCACGTAAGGCAGTCTAGAGGATGATCTGAAATATAAAGCTCCATTGTGCCGCGACGAATATCAGCCAATTTAGGCGTTTGCGTGTGCACTTTTAATCCTTCTGCTACAGGGGTGGTGCATGAGGCAGGATAGCCGCGTCGCCCTTCAATTTCTACCACGCATAAACGACATGATCCAAAAGGCTCAAGTGAGTCAGTCGCACATAATTTAGGTACATTCACTCCCGCCATAATTGAAGCGCGCATGATTGAAGTGCCCTCAGGAACCGTGATTTCGCGGTCATCAATCATTAGGGTAACTTGATTACTTGATTGGCTTATAGGTGTGCCGTAATCTAATTCATCATCATAATTGGTGCGACTGTGTTCGTGCTGATGATGTGAGTGACTGTATTTAATATCGTCCATGCTTTACTCCATGAGGCGCGGTTTGCGCTACAACTTCGGCTTTTTTGATGTGTAAGGTTTGCTCAGAATGTCTTGTTAATCAAACTTTCTTCATTGGAAATCTTCTGAAAAATGGTTCATTGCGCTTAGTACTGGGTAAGGAGTCATGCCGCCTAAGGCGCATAGCGAGCCATGTAGCATGGTATCGCTTAAATCGCGGACTAATTTAATGTTTTTAACGGTATCTTTTCCGGCAATGATTTTATCCATGATTTCAGCCCCGCGGGTTGATCCGATACGGCATGGCGTACATTTTCCGCATGACTCAATAGAGCAAAACTCAAATGCATAACGAGCCATTTTTGCCATATCAACGGTATCGTCAAATGCAACGATGCCGCCATGTCCTAGCACTGCCCATATATTGCTAAAAGCTTCGTAATCTAAGGGGGTGTCAAATTGACTTTCAGGTAAAAATGAACCTAGCGGGCCGCCAACTTGTACTGCCCGAATAGGTCTGCCAGTTGCAGAGCCGCCACCATAATCGTACAACAACTCGCGTAAAGTAATACCAAAAGCCAGCTCCACCAAGCCGCCATGCTTTAAATTGCCGGCCAATTGAATCGGCAGGGTACCGCGTGAGCGACCCATGCCGTAGTCTGCATAGTATTGCGGGCCTTTATCTAGAATGATGGGCACAGTGGCAAGCGAAATCACATTATTTACCACAGTAGGCTTGCCAAACAAGCCTTCTATTGCTGGTAGAGGAGGCTTAAAGCGCACTAAGCCACGCTTGCCTTCTAAGCTTTCTAATAATGAAGTCTCCTCACCACATACATAAGCACCAGCGGCGCGACGAACTTCTAAATTAAAAGTATGCGAAGAGTTGCAAATTTTTGCGCCCAGATAGCCAGCCTTTTTTGCCTTGTAAATGGCTTCATTCAAGGTTTTGAGAGCGTGTGGGTATTCACTACGCAGATAAATATAACCTTGTGTTGCGCCAACTGCTATTCCTGCAATTGTCATACCTTCAATGAGCACGTAGGGGTCGTTTTCCATAATCATGCGATCTGAAAATGTGCCAGAGTCACCCTCGTCCGCATTACAAACGATATATTTTTGATTAGCGTCTACACGGGTTTGATGATCTTTTTTTGCTACTGCGCCAAGAACAGTATTCCATTTAATACCTGTTGGAAAAGCCGCGCCGCCACGCCCACGAAGGCCAGAATCGGTGACAGCTTTAACTATTTCTGCGCCAGACATTGCAAGAGCGTTTTTAAGCCCTTTGTAACCATTGTGAGCAAGGTAATCGTCTAATGAAACCGGGTTGGTGATGCCTACACGTTCAAAAGTTAGGCGCTGTTGTTTTTTTAGCCAAGTAATTCCGTCAGTTAAGCCTAAGCTTAATGGGTGAGAATTCTTTTTTGAAGATTCCGCGTTTAAAAAATCTGCATCAAATAAAGATGGAACATCTTTGGCTTTTACTGGACCATAAGCGATGCGTCCTTTTTCTGTTGATATTTCAACCATTGTTTCCAGCCAAAACAAGCCACGAGAGCCATTGCGAACGATTTCAATGCTCAAGCCCCGTTTTTGCGCCTCTTGCATCATGGCAATGGTTACTTTGTCGGCTCCCACGGAGAGTGCGCTAGAATCACAAGGAACGTAAACTTTAGTCGCCATATTTAACCTTTTATTGAGTAGATTTTGCTTCTAAAATCAGCGCATCTAAATCTTCTGCGGATACGCGCCCGTAAATTTCATTATCTAACATAACGGCGGGCGAAAGAGCACAGTTACCCAAACAGTAAACAGACTCTAAAGTCATGGCATTATCTGGAGTTGTTTGGTGATAGTCGATATTTAAAGATTTTTTTGCATGGGCTTCTAGCGCAACAGAACCCATTGCCTGGCAAGATTCTGCACGACAAATTTGCAGAATATGCCGCCCTGGTTTTTGTGTACGAAAGTGATGATAAAAGCTGACTGTACCGTGTATCTCAGCCACAGATAAATTGAATGCTTTGGCAATTTGAGGGTAAGTAGATTCTGGCACATAGCCAAACTTATTTTGAATATCGTGCAGCAAAGGTATGAGCGCACCCGGTACATTTTTTTGAGTATCAATGAGCGCATCTATTTCGAAGCTGGCATCATGTTTTGCATCTGAATATTGCAACTTAAATTCTCTCCAAAAAAGCCTAATAATATATTCTTACGCACGTCCTAAGTATAATACACTTGTGAAATACTTATCAATCTGACAAGCCTCTAGCCAAAAAAGTGCTGAACCCCGCTAAAACTCCCTCGCAACAGCTTATCGACCAATATGGGCGCACTGTAGATTACATTCGTCTCTCTATCACTGACCGATGCGACTTTCGCTGCTTGTATTGTATGTCAGAAAACATGGCGTTTTTGCCACGTGAAGAAGTCTTAACTCTCGAAGAGTGCGCTCGCCTTGTGACTATTTTTGTTAATTTGGGGGTGAGTAAGGTACGCATTACCGGTGGCGAACCTTTGGTTCGTAAAAATGCTTTATGGCTTTTTAATGAAATTGGTAAGCTTGACGGGCTTAAAGAGCTAGTGCTTACCACCAATGGAAGCCAGCTAGATAAAGAAGCGCTTGCTTTAAAAGAAGCTGGCGTAAGCCGTATTAACATTAGCCTAGATAGCTTAAATGCCGAGCGCTTTAAAAAAATTACCCGTACGGGAGAGTTTGCTAAGGTGTTGCGTGGCATACAAGCTGCTAAAAACGCAGGTTTTGATAACATTAAATTAAACACCGTACTCATGCGCGGCGTGAATGATGATGAGGCTATTAGTTTAGTCAAGTTTGCGATTGATGAGTCGATTGATATTTCTTTTATTGAAGAAATGCCTTTAGGCGAAGTGAGCCACGCGAGAGCATCTACATTTTGCAGCAATGAAGAAACATTTGAAATACTCAAAAGTGAGTACACGCTCACGCCTAGTGCCTACAATACTGGCGGGCCTGCCCGTTATTGGCGCGTGGCCAGCACAAATACCAAAATAGGATTTATTTCACCGCACACGCACAACTTTTGTGAGCGCTGTAATCGCGTGCGTATTAGCTGCAAGGGTGAGCTTTACTTGTGTTTGGGGCAAGAAGATAAAATTGATCTCATGCCTTTGTTGCGCGCTTATCCAAAAGATAACCAAGCGATTATCGAGGCAATCACTGCCAGTATGGCGATTAAGCCTAAAGGGCATGATTTTGATTTAGCGCGCGCTAAGCCGGCTGTTGTTCGCTTTATGTCGCATACGGGCGGATAACTTGGTCTTTTGTGTGTTGATGATGAACTCATGCCAAATTCAGCCAAGTTAATTTCGGCAATGATTTTATCGGGTGGTCAAGCCAGACGCATGAAGGGCGTTGATAAAGGGCTGTTGACCCTGGTAGATAAGCCTTTGGTTCAGAATATACTTGAGCGCTTGGCGTCACAAGTCAATGAAATTTTTATCAATGCCAATCGAGAAATTGCTCAGTACCAAGCATTTGGCTATCCGGTGTTAAAAGATGAAGTTGAAGGCTTTGCAGGGCCTCTTGCAGGCATTAGTTTAGCCTTAAAATATGCTCAATATGACTATGTGCTGACAACGCCTTGCGACTCACCTTTATTGCCGCTAGATTTAGCCGCACGCCTATTCAATGCAATGCTTGAGCATCACGCAGATATTGCTGTTGTGACGAGTCGTGGCAATACGCACCCTGTATTTGGTTTATACAAAAAAAACGTATTAGCCTCATTGACTACTTATTTAAGCATTGGTGAGCGGCGTGTGAGTACTTGGCAAAAATCTCAAAACTACATTGAAGTTGATTTTAGTGATGCTTCTGATGCTTTTACCAACTTAAATACGTTTGAAGATTTAGAGGCGCTCAGGCTAAAATTAAGTCGCTCAACATCAGGTTATTCAACATGAACACCATACCTTCATCACAAATCGTTGCAGACCCTAGCGTTATGGATGATTATGACCCGCACGCTATGTCGGTAGCCAAAGCGCGGTTATTTATTAAACAGTTTTTAACGCCTCTTGATGAAACCGAGTTATTAACAGTGCGGCAAAGCTTAGGGCGAATTGTTTCTGCGGATATTCTTTCGCCAGCCAATGTGCCTAATTATGATAATTCAGCGATGGATGGTTATGCATTTAATGCAAGTGATATTGTAAAAGAGCAACCGAACCCACTTAAAATAGTGGGAATCGCCTTTGCAGGAAAAGCATTTACAGGCAAAATTAAAAGTGGTGAATGTATCCGTATTATGACAGGTGGCTTGATGCCGCAAGGGTTAGACACGGTTGTGATGCAAGAAAAAGTTGTCGTTGAGGGTGATAAAATTACTTTTATGGATGTCCCCAAAGCCAAGTCAAACGTGCGCTATGCAGGTGAAGACTTGCAGTGTGGTCAAACTGTATTATCTAAAGGGCATTTTATTCGGGCTGCAGATTTAGGTCTTATTGCTTCACTTGGGATTGATAACATTCATGTTTTTCGTAAACTCAAAGTTGCTTTTTTTTCAACAGGTGACGAGCTGGTAGGCATAGGTGAGCCTCTTAAAACAGGGCAAGTTTACGACAGTAATCGATATACGCTATATGGAATGCTGACTCGCTTAGGCGTTGAAATAATTGATTTAGGTGCTATACCCGATCATGAGCAATTATTAGAAGAAGCCTTGCTTAGCGCAGCAAAAGAGGCTGATGTGGTGATAACGAGTGGCGGCGTTTCTGTGGGGAAGGCTGACTACATGAAGTTACTTTTAAAAAAACATGGTCAAGTGATGTTTTGGAAAATCGCCATGAAACCTGGCCGCCCTTTAGCCTACGGAAAAATTGGAGGTGCTCATTATTTTGGTCTACCAGGTAACCCCGTGGCTGTGATGGTAACTTTTTATCAATTTGTACGTGATGCACTGTTGATTTTAATGGGGCAAACTCATCCTGCGCCAATACCAACATTTCAAGTGATTTGCACAGAAAACATAAGAAAGCTTGCGGGGCGTACCGAGTTTCAGCGTGGAATATTATTTACTGATATAGATGGGTTTCTAAAAGTAAAGCCAACAGGCGCTCAAGGCTCTGCTTTATTGAGTTCTATGTCACGGGCTGATTGCTTTATCGTGCTAGAGGAAAATGTGGGTAATTTAAACGCAGGGGCGCTCGTGAACGTACAGGTTCTAGATGGCATGGTCTAATTGAGACGGATGCTTTGATCCGCAAAAATAAATCACTCAAAGATGTGCTGCTTATTCATGAGCTGGCTTTTATTGCACTCATTTTATTGGCTGCTGCATCGGGCGCTTTTGGCATTCATTTATGGGAGAAGTCAAGCCAAGAAGCAACCCGTATCAGCTCACTTGTTAATGAGGTGCAACAAACGCGTGGTGATTTGTATCGCCAAATGAAAGAGTTATTTGATGCCTATTTTTTAGAAGATTTAGCAGCTAAAAAAGAATACGATCACTTTACCAGCGGCATTGAAAAGCATTTTATCTTGCTTAATAAAATGACCATAGATGAACAAGAAAGAGCCGCCATTAACGATCTGCATCGTAATTACAAAGAATTTGTTGCTGAAACAACCTCACTTTTTAACCCCTATGAAAGCGTTTACACGGTAAAGCAAACACTCAATGCAGGGCTAGAAACGGGCATATTTAAGCGTTATGAAGACATATTGACGCGCACCGAAAAAATACTTAATCAAAAGCAATTAGAGCACGATAATAAGCTCAAAGAAATTAAACGTACTACCATTGTTTTATTGATTATTCCGCTTATTCTTGCCTTGATATTATTGATTTTTTCAAGAATTTTTTTAAAGCGTGCAATTGTAAAGCCGCTCAATAATCTGCTCAAGGCAACCGCTGAAATGAGTACTGGTAATTTGGCGCATCGGGTGCCAAATCAAGGTGCAGAAGAGCTTGCGGCTGTGTCTGATGCTTTAAATGAGATGGCACATCAATTATCCATGAGCCAAGAAATGCTGGTTCGTACTGAAAAGCAAGCTGCGCAAGGTTTACTTGTACCGATGCTGGCGCATAACATTCGCAATCCATTGGCAAGTATTCGCGCAATAGCGCAAGTGATGGATGATCCAGCGCACGATGCTGAAACGCGCTTATCTTTACGTGAAATTATGAGCACTGTCGATAGGCTAGAGCGCTGGACGGGTGCTTTGTTGGCTTATTTATTGCCGCTAAAGCCACAGCTTAGTTACTCAAACATTCAAGAGATGATTGAGGGTGCGCTTATGCCTTTGCAGCAAAAAATTTCAGAGAAATCTATAAAAATACGCATGCCCAATGGGGCAGAAAATAAGCTTGTTTTTACCGATCAGCATTTGTTAGAGCAGGTTATTTATAATTTGGCGTTAAACGCCATTGATGCTTCAAATCAAGGCGCGAGTTTAGAGTTTACAATTAATTTTTCAATTGAAAATTTTGAAATCAAGCTGTTTGATCGTGCTGGCGGTATGCCATTCACGCCAGACCCAAGTGCAATGAGTGCACCAACAACAAAAAGGTTTGGTACAGGAATTGGCATACCTTTTGCCTTTAAAGCTTGCGACGCATTAGGTGGTGCGCTTACTTACCAAGCACGCGCCGATGGCGGAACGGTGGTTTCAATTTTACTTCCTATGTATTTAAATCAATCTTAAAAAACTAAATTTTTTTAGGGCTGTCTCAAATTGCAAGCCGATGTAATTCAAAATTTAATTTAACTTTTGATATTTAAAATGGGGGTGTTTAATCATCATGGCAACTTTAACGCTTAATCAAGCAATTGAAGATTTTGAACTGCCGGCAACAAGTGGTGGGCTTTTTAAGCTTGCCGATTTTCGAGGTCAATATCTCATTCTTTATTTTTATCCAAAAGACTCAACGCCTGGCTGTACCACGCAGGGGGTTCAGTTTAGAGAGGCTTATGCTGATTTTAAAAAATTAAATGCTGAAATTTTTGGTATTTCTCGTGACAGTTTAAAGTCGCATGAAAACTTTAAGGCCAAATTCTCTTTTCCTTTTGAATTGCTGGTAGATACTGAAGAAAAAGCTTGCACCTTATTTGATGTCATTAAAATGAAGAATATGTACGGTAAACTAGTGCGTGGTGTTGAGCGTAGTACCTTTATTATCAGCCCCAATGGCACGCTGATTAAACAATGGCGCGGCGTGAAAGTAGAAGGTCACGTGGCAGAAGTGTTAGCGTTTGTTCAATCATTGTAGTCAAATTGACTTAATCAATCATTTTTGTTGCTTAGCATCATAGAAAGAATTTAATGGCAAAAAAATTGCTCAATCTGACTAAACTTTTTGTGCTTGATACGAATGTGTTGATACATGATCCTTCTTGTTTATTTCGCTTTGAGGAACACGACATTTTTTTGCCGATGGTCACACTCGAAGAGCTTGATAATAATAAAAAAGGGTTAACTGAAGTTGCGCGTAATGCTCGCCAAGCCAGTCGTCATCTTGAAGAGATTATGGGTGCTGATTTAAGTGATTTAGCGCTTGGTAGCTCGCTTAATATCAATGGTAATCGCCATGTCATGGGTAGATTATTTGTACAAACTTTACAAATAAGCACAGCGTTACCAAGTCTTGACAGTTTTAAAGCAGATAACCAAATTTTGGCGGTTGTGCTTGAGCAACAAAAAAAACAAGCCACGCGCCAAGTTATTTTAGTCAGTAAAGACATCAATGTTCGCATTAAAGCGCGCGCCATGGGGTTGGCGGCGGAGGACTATTTTAACGATAAAGTGCTAGAAGACAGCGATCTTTTGTTGAGTGGAATGAAAGAATTGCCTGCTGATTTTTGGCATAATCACAGTCAGGCAATGGAGTCTTGGCAAGAAGCGGGCCGTATTTTTTACCGCATTAGCGGCCCGTTGTGTAAAACATTGATGATCAATGAGTTTGTTTATTATGAGTTTGAAAAGCCATTTCATGCGATGGTGTGTAGTGTTGATGGGCACCATGCTGTATTAGCGCTTGTGAAAGATTATATGCACCCAAAACAAAAGGTGTGGGGCATCAATGCGCGTAACCGTGAGCAAAATTTTGCGCTGAATCTTCTCATGGATCCTGAAGTGGATTTTGTTAGCCTGCTAGGTCAAGCTGGCACCGGAAAAACGCTTCTCACCCTTGCCGCGGCATTAACTCAGGTGCTCGATAAGAAAATATATTCTGAAATAATTATGACCCGCGTCACTGTTTCTGTGGGCGAGGACATTGGATTTTTGCCAGGTACTGAAGAAGAAAAAATGGGGCCTTGGATGGGTGCGTTAGACGATAATTTAGAGGTTTTAAATCAAAATGATGAAGATTTTGGTGAGTGGGGTCGTGCCGCAACTCAAGATTTAATTCGTAGCCGCATTAAAGTAAAGTCGCTCAACTTTATGCGTGGACGGACATTTTTGAATAAATTTTTAATTATTGATGAAGCACAAAACCTCACACCTAAGCAAATAAAAACGCTTATTACACGTGCTGGGCCTGGAACCAAAGTGGTTTGTCTGGGTAATCTCGCGCAAATTGATACCCCTTATCTGACAGAAGGCAGTTCGGGCTTAACTTATGTTGTCGATCGTTTTAAAGGCTGGCCTCATAATGGTCATATTACATTACAACGTGGTGAGCGTTCTCGCTTAGCAGATTTTGCTGCAGACGCTTTATAACAACGATGACAAGAGGTTTTTACACACTTTTAATGGCACAATTTTTATCCGCTATTGCGGATAATGCACTATTGTTTGCCGCAATCGCCTTGCTTTCTAAGCTTAACGCGCCAGAGTGGCATGAGCCCTTGTTGCGAGAAGTGTTTGTGATTGCTTATATCATCTTGGCGCCGTTTGTCGGACCATTTGCTGATGCGCTTCCTAAAAGCAAGGTGATGTTTTTAAGTAATGGCATCAAATTTTTGGCTTGCTCACTTGCTTTACTTGGGCTGCCGCCGCTTTATGTGTATGCGATTGTGGGCGTTGGCGCTGCGGCTTATTCTCCTGCCAAATATGGCATATTGACAGAAATGCTCCCGCATCATCAATTGATCAAAGCCAATGCCTGGATGGAAGGAACAACAGTGACAGCGATTATCTTGGGCCCTGTATTTGGCTCTAGTCTTTCTGTCAGTAACCCTTATTTTGGTATTGCGATTATTACGTTCATCTATCTCTTGGCCGCTGGTTTTAATTATTACATTCCTAAAGTGCAGGTTGACCACAAGCTGCCAAAACGCGATTTTTTATTTTTACTTAAAGATTTTTGGTATGCCTTTAGCACGCTCTGGCGTGACCCTCAAGGTCAAGTTTCGCTAGCGGTAACAACGCTATTTTGGGGTGCTGGGGCAACGCTGCAATTTGTTGTGTTGCGCTGGGCAGAAATCGAGCTAGAGATGGACGAGCACACGGCGACAAAGCTTATTGCCATATTGGCAGTTGGCATTGCGATTGGTTCAGTCGGTGCATCGCTTTTTGTTAAGCTGGAAGACGCAGTGAAAGTGTTGCCAGCAGGGATGTTGATGGGAGTTTTAGTCATCGGCATGATATTTGTTTCAACACCTGAAGTGGCGGCAGTGGTGCTATTTTGTATAGGCGTACTGGCCGGGTATTTCTTGGTGCCATTAAATTCTTTATTACAACATAGAGGTCACAACTTACTGGGGGCTGGGCGCTCTATTGCTGTACAAAATTTTAATGAAAATATCGGCATACTTGTGCTCTTGGGCATTTATACCTTCATGGTACATCAAGCCATTTCAATCAAGATTATTATCATTGTATTCGGTGTATTTGTGAGTATGAGCATGGCAATTATTTACCGCTTATATATCAAACATACTAGGTTTTAACCGTGACCAGCCTAATGAAGCTTAACTTGTGACTCCGTACGCCGAGTGATTATTCTTGCAATCGTTTGTAATGCAGTACTCCAAAACCCATGCAGTGCTATCAGGTGCATTTTATATAAAGATTGATACATCAATCGTGCCAATAGTCCTTCTATGAATAAACTACCGCCAGATAATGCGCCCATTAAGCTTCCCACCGTTGAGTAACGCCCTAGATTAACTAAAGATCCATAATCACGATAAGTAAATTTTGGTAGATTTGTACGACCTGCCACACGACATTTTACTGACTCAAACAGCATCGAGGCTTGCTGATGTGCCGCTTGCGCCCGAGGTGGTACATTTTGATTGTCATGACCTGTCCATGGGCAAGCCGCGCAGTCGCCAAAAGCAAAAATGTTCTCATCTCGTGTTGTTTGCAGCGTTCTATTTACCACAAGCTGGTTGATTTGATTGCTTTCTAAGCCATCCATTTCGTGTAGAAAATCGGGCGCTTTAATACCTGCCGCCCAAACAACCAATACAGAAGGTATAAAACGACCACTATGGGTGTGCACGCCCTTGTTGGTCACTTCGGTTACTCGCTCACCAGTGTATAGACGAACACGAAGTTTACTTAACTCTAATTCAACAAAGTTTGAGAGTTTTTCTGGTAGTGCAGGCAATACGCGAGGGCTAGCCTCAATCAGTGAAATCTGAATATCTCGATCTGGATTGATTTTATCAAGCCCATAAAGAGCCAGCTCACGCGTTGTGTTATGTAACTCTGCTGATAACTCTACGCCTGTTGCCCCTGCGCCTACAATTACTACCTCTAACTGACCTGATTGCACTGGCGCCAGTTGAGTTTGTGCGCGCACCAATGCGTTGTGTAAACGCCTGTGAAATTTCTCAGCTTGTTCTTGTGTATCTAAAGCGATTGAATACTCATTTGCGCCCTTCACACAAAAATCATTTGTTGTGCTACCAACAGTAATAATTAAAGTATCGTATTGCACTGTGCGTCTTGGAATAACCTCAATACCATCTTCGTCAAAATGTGGCGATATTGAAATTTCTCGTTTAGCCCTGTCTAAATTATCCATGCTACCTAGGCGAAATTTAAAATGATGCCAATGTGCTTGTGCAAGATAATTAAGCTCGTGCTTGTCGGGGTCCATACTGCCTGCCGCAATTTCATGTAGCAGAGGCTTCCAAACGTGCGTTTTGGTTTTATCTATTAAAGTAATGTGCGCCTTACCTTTGCGACCCAGAGTGTCGCCAAGTTTTGTAGCAAGCTCTAAGCCACCAGCCCCGCCGCCGACGATGACCACATGATGTAAACCAGGCTGTATTTTATTTTTCAATGACATTTTTGTTTAAATTTTGGGGCTGTCCTAGATAACTAGCCAATATATTGTTTAACCAATTGTTTTAATTGCAATAACTGTGCTTGCGGTGTTGGGTTATTAAAACGCCACTCGCACTCCTTCAAAAACAGCTCAAAATTAGCCTTTGGAACACCGTTA